>CAJQKQ010000037.1 GCA_905478925.1 uncultured Verrucomicrobiales bacterium | reverse complement strand
CCCGCTCGACCACGCTAGGCCACCTCCAGCGCGGTGGTGCACCCACCGCCTTCGACCGTATCCTGGGCATGCGCTTCGGTGTCATGGCGGTCAAACTGGCTGAGGAAGGCAATTTCGGCCGCATGGTTTCCTACCAGTCATACCATGTCGATTCCGTCCCCATCGAGGACGCCGTCAACAAACTCCATCTCGTCGAGCCCGACGGTGAGGTCGTAAAAGCCGCGAAAGCGGTCGGCATCTGCATGGGGGATTGACCGGGCTGTCCGCCTGCATCCATGTCTCCTGATTAGATCATCCACCGGCAGGCATATCCAATTGCGTAGCCCTTTTCACTAGCTACGATAGTCCCATGAAAATCCTTCTCCAACAGGACAACTGCGGAGCCGGGGTGAAAAGCGGATTGGACCTTCGCCACGGCGATTGGAAACTCATCCGCCACAAAGCGAACTGAGCCAGTCAGGACGCGAAACAACACGCCAACCTCACCCCGAAAACGAAATCATCGCCGCCGGCCGCACCCGCCCGGAATCAAGCTCCGGCGAGCTTTCCGCCAATAGCCTTAACTTCAGCTGCCTTTTCCGCATCCAGCAGGCTCCCGTCCTCGGCGAAGGCCTCATGGGCGGTTCCCAGACTGAATTGTTCCTCGATCACAGTAACCTTCACGTTCTCAAGGAAGGGCCGCAGGAAACCGAGGCTCCTCGATCCACCGTATCCACCCGGAGATGCCGAGATAATCGCTGCTGTTTTCCCGGCGATCGCCGAGAGTGGTTTCTCGTCCTCAGAATCAGGCCGGGACACCCAGTCGATGGCGTTTTTCAGCGCAGCTGAAATCATGCTGTTGTACTCGGGCGAGGCGATGAGCAAGCTATCGTGATCAATGAAAAGCTGTTTCAACTCCTTCGCTTTCTGCAACTTGCCTTCCTTCTCCTCAAGGTCTTCGTCGAAGATCGGCATGGCGAAATCGGCGAGCGAAATCACCGTCACCTCGGCGCCTGCTTCACGCGCTCCATCGGCTGCGATCTTCACGAGTTTCTGATTGAATGAGCCAGCCCGGAGGCTGCCGCTGAATGCTAATATTTTTTTCATGTAAGCAAGACTACCTAATTTTCAGGCTGTGCCAAGGAATGGATAATCCGTGTATCCCTCCGGCCCGCTACCGTAGAATCTTTCGGGCTGCGGCTCGTTGAGTGCCTTGCCGCTGCGGAACCGCTCCACCAAATCCGGATTTGCGATGGCAGCTTTCCCGAAAGCGACAGCATCCGCTTTCCCCGATGAAATTGCCTCGCGGGCGGTCTCCTCCGTAAAACCCTCATTGGCGATGTATGCACCACCGAAAGCGTCCTTCATCTTCGGGCCAAGCGGTGCCTCGCCAAAGTTTTCCCGCGCACAGATAAAGGCCAAGCCCCTTTCCCCGAGTTCCTCCGCAACGTTAAGGAAAAGCCCCGCCAGATCCGAATCCCCCATGTCGTGTGCATCCGCCCTCGGCGCAAGGTGCATTCCCACCCGATCCGCGCCCCACACGGAAACAACCGCATCCACAACCTCCAGCATGAATCGCATCCGGTTCTCCACCGAACCACCGTATTCGTCCTCCCGCTTGTTGGTCGTGTCCTGCAGGAATTGGTCGATCAGGTAGCCGTTCGCACCGTGCAGTTCCACGCCGTCGAAGCCCGCCTTCATCGCATTCTCTGCCCCGAGCTTGTATTGCTGTACCACCGCCTTGACCTCCTCGGTGGAAAGCGCTCGCGGCTCCTCAAAACCCTTTTCCGGCCTCACCAGGCTGACATGCCCCGCAGGTCTCACCGCACTCGGTGCGACGGGTTTTTTCCCATCCAGATAGATCGGATCCGACATCCGCCCGACATGCCATAGCTGAGAAAGAATCAATCCTCCATTTCCATGCACCCGCTCCGTGACCCACTTCCAGCCGGCCACCTGCTCCCCCGACCATATCCCCGGCGTATCCGGATATCCCACACCCATCGCATCCACCGAGGTGGCCTCGGTCAGAATCATCCCAAAACCACTGCGCTGCGAGTAATACTCCGCCATCAGTTCGTTCGGAACACGTCCTTCAGAAGAGCGGCACCGAGTCAGGGGTGCCATTACAATTCGGTTCGGAAGCGTAAACGCCCCCATTTGCAGGGATTCAAAAAGCGGGTCAGACATGGGGGACAGAAAGACACCCGTATTACGCTCTCGTCAAAAGGCTTTTTGGCATTGCTGCCCCTTTGAACGCAGAAGTAACAATCTCGTACGTTGCACAGTATCTCGATTCCCGTATGCTGGTGGGACACGATGCCTTCCATCCTCATCACCTGCCCCAACGCCACCTGCGCCATACCGGAGGCTCACCGCGAGCTATTCAAAGGCTCCGAGGACCTGGTCTCGTCTACAGAAGGCTGGGAGCCGGGCTCACTCAATCTCGCACAGGGTCTCGCTATGAAATTCAGCACCCCCCTGATCCATGGCGAAGTCACCCGACTCCTCATCGATCTCGAGCAGGACGGCAACAAACGCTGGAGCAAAATCTCTTCCAAGCTCCCGGAAGCAACCCGCATCAAGCTCGTCAACCGTCAGCAGGACAAATTTCGCAACACCATCGAGGCTCGCCTCAATGAGGATTTCAAGCGCCACGATTCCGTCATCCACCTGGACATTCACACCGCGCCCATCGCCGATGGCAAAATTATCATGGAGCACATCGCGTCTCCGCTCGCACAGAAAATCGCCGATAATACCGTGAAGCTGCTGCCATCGAATGAGGTCGACTCCTCATCCCTTCCCCTGATGGATAAGACCCCGTTCAACCGCTGGCTCCTGGAGTCCTTCCCTTCCGAGAAATACGGCTTCATCCGCATAACCATCTCCCAATCCTTCTTTATGCGCTCCATCCCCATGCGCTGGGAAACGATCAAGAAGTCTCTCATCCAGGCCTTGGTCAGCACCAGCAAGTGACCCACACGGGTACATCCACTCTTCCTTGAAGTTTAAAATTTAGAGTTTGAAGTTCCAACCCAACGCCTGGCTCCGCCGGGCGATCACATCCCCTGAGTTTAACAAACGCCTGGCGCCCCTAGCCAAAGGCGAATACCCCGTCGTGTTCGACCACGCCGAGGAAGCCTCACATTCCTTCTTCGCCGCCCTCGCCTGCAGCGCCGCCTCCGGCCTCGGAAAAAAGCGCCACTGGATCGTCCACGAATCCCCCCGTCAGCGCGAACGCCTCGCCACCGAGCTCGAGCTCTGGGGCATCACTGCCCTCGTCCTCCCGGATTCCCCGGTCAACCCCGAGGACGAACTCCACGAGATCCAGGACCCCGAAACCGCCGCCGAGTGGTTCGCCATACTCGAAACCCTCGCTACCTCAGACTCCTTCACCATCCTCTGCGGCTCCGAAGCATTTTCCCAATACGCCCCCTCCCCGAAATCCCTCCTCTCGAACCGCACTCACCTCAACTCCAGCCTGACACTCGACCCCACGGAATTCGCCGAAACGTTGGCTGCCCACGGCTACGAACGTTTCCCCACCGTCACCGGCCGTGGCCACTACGCCATCCGCGGCGGCATTCTCGATCTATTCCCCTTCCAATCCCCGCGTCCTCTCCGTCTCGAATTCTTCGATACCGAACTCGAATCCATCCGCGAGTTCGACATCAACACCCAGGCATCCACCCGCAAGATCCCGGAAATCGACATCCTCCTAACCGAACCCCCAGCCGTCGCCACTATCGCCGATTACCTAGAAGAAGATGACACCGTCATCGAGTTCCAAGGAGGGGCTGCATCCTGCTGCCCAACAACCCCAGCCTTCATCATCACCGAGAACGCCGAAGGTGAAGGCGAAGAAGATTTCACCCTAGCCGCCTACGCCTCCCCCCTAGGCACCTTCGACGCCGGCGACTTCGTCCTCGACGAACTCCGCCGCGAAACCTTCTTCAAACAACTCAACGACTGGCAACGCGACGAGTGGGATATCGGCATCGTCTTCTCCACCAAAGGCGAACTCGAACGCTTCACCGAACTCTCCGGCAAAGACCTCGAACGAGACCTAGGCCTCACCCCCGTCTTAGGAGAATTGATCTCCTCCTTCACCCTCCCCGCCACCAAACTCGCCGTCCTCTCCTCGTCCGAAATCTTCGGCCGCTACCGCACCCCCGGCCAAGCCCGCCGCTCCACCGTCGAAAAAGCCCGTGCCATCCGCGCCCGAGCCACCCTCGACGACATCGAAGAAGGCGACCTCGTCGTGCACTACGAATACGGCATCGGGAAATTCCGCGGAATCGCCCAGGAAGACGAAGGCGAGGAACTCCAGATCGAATACAAAGACGGCTCCATCCTCTCCGTCCCACTCGAGCAAGCTCACCTCATCGGCAAATACGTCGGAGTCGGAGGCAAAACACCCGACCTCAACAAACTCGGCAACGCCACCTGGCAGAAAAACCGCAAGCAAGCCGAGAAATCCATCCTCGATTACGCCGCCCGCCTGCTCCGCATCCAAGCAGAGCGCGAACACGAAAAAGGCCACGCTCATCCCCCGGACACCCGCTGGATGTTCGAGTTCGAGCAGTCTTTTCACTACACCGAAACGCCCGATCAGAAACAGGCAATCATCGATACCAAGCACGACCTGGAGTCCCCCAACTCGATGGATAGACTCATCTGTGGCGACGTCGGATTCGGAAAAACCGAAGTCGCCATTCGCGCCGCGTTCAAGGCGATCACCGGCGGCAAACAAGCTGCCCTGCTCTGCCCCACCACCGTCCTTGCAGAGCAACACTGGCGCACCTTCCGCGAGCGCTTCTCCGACTACCCCATCCGCATTGACCTCCTCAACCGCTTCCGCAAACCCGCCGAAGTCCGCGCCACCATCAAAGGCCTCGCCGACGGCTCGGTCGATATGGTCATCGGTACACACAGACTCATCTCCGGCGACGTCGCCTACAAAGACCTCGGCCTCGCCATTGTCGATGAAGAACAGCGCTTCGGCGTCGCCCATAAGGAAAAGTTCAAAGACCTGTTCCGCCAGATCGACGTCCTCACCCTCTCCGCCACCCCCATCCCGCGCACCCTCTACATGGCACTCATGGGCGCGCGCGACATGTCCACCATCGATACCCCGCCCCCCAATCGCCTCCCAGTTTCCACCACTGTCACCGCCTACGACGAACGCATCATCCGCGATGCGATACGCCGCGAGATGAAACGCGGTGGCCAGGTCTTCTTCCTCCACAACCGCGTCAAGACCATCGAGATGGTCCACAAAAAACTCAAAGAGCTCGTCCCCGAAGCCCGCGTCCTGGTCGGCCACGGCCAGATGGACAAAGACGACCTCGAGACAGTCATGCACTCCTTCGTCAACAACGAAGCCGACGTCCTACTCGCCACCACCATCATCGAGACCGGCATCGACATCCCCAATGCCAACACCATCCTCATCGACCGCGCCGACCGCTTCGGCCTCGCCGATCTCTATCAGCTCCGAGGCCGTGTCGGGAGAGCAGGAGAAAAAGCCTACGCGATCCTCCTCCTACCAAAGGAAATGATCACCAAAGGCGATGCAAGAAAACGCATCCACGCCATCAAGCAATACACCGCCCTTGGCTCCGGTTTCAAAATCGCCATGCGCGATCTAGAGATCCGAGGCGCCGGCAACCTACTAGGCACCAAACAATCCGGCCACATAGCCCAAATCGGCTTCGACCTCTACTGCCAGCTGCTCCGCCAATCCGTAGATCGCCTCAAAGGCAAAAAAGACCCCTCCCTCCAGGAAACCATCTTCAAAGCCGACTTCGTCGTCCCCACAGAAACCCAGTGGATCTCCAAAGCTGAGGCCTTGAAACTGAAAACTGAAAACTCGGAACTTCTTCCCGCATTCATCCCAACGGGATACCTGGCAGATGCCAAGCTCCGCATCAACGCCTACCGAGAACTTGCCGAAGCCAACACCCCCAAATCCATCACCTCCCTGGAGAAAAACTGGATCGACCGCCACGGCCGCCTCCCCCACGCCACGAAAAACCTCTTCACCATCGCCCGCATCAAAGCCGAAGCCGCCTCCAACAGCGTCACCTCCGTAGAGCTTTCCAAACAACGCCTCATCCTCCACCGCAACGGCTCCCCCATCCTCCTAGACGGCTCACGCTTCCCGAGACTCGCAAAAACGAAGCCCACCGATAAACTCGAAGAGGCACTGGAGATGCTCCGTAACTTCTAGGGAGTAGGTGCGTCTCCGCAGCTTGTGTCAAAGCAGTTGTCGCCGCCCGCTGTCCAAACCCCTTCTCCCAGAGGAAGCAGAAACCCCACCCCTCCCTCAAGGGGCGAAGGTTTTCAATGCCGTTAGATTAAGATTTTTCAACCACAGATGGACGAGATGAACGCAGATAAAGAGGATGGATTAAAGATCTCATTCTTCCATCTGCGTGTATCCTGTTCATCTGCGATTTGTCTGGGATCAGGTGTCTCATCTTAACATTTTTCGTCATTCGTCCTATCGGCAATCGGGCAAAAACAAACCTGCAGAGCAAACCCCGCTCGCGTCACGCCATCTGCTTTTCGCTGCGCTCAATCACACGTTCCCCATCGCGGAATACGCTGGCACGACTCTTCAAAAGAGCTGCCTTTGGGAAATGGATTTATCGGGTTCAACCCAAGGAGCATGCGGCGTAGCCGGTCTTCTCCTGATCACTCGGCACTAGCAAACTTCTTCCCCCCTCTCCTATCCCCTCAACGACGCCCTCACCTCATTCAGGTCAGCCCTCTCATTTCAACAATCGTTCCACGATATCGAGCCAAACCAGAGGCTTAGAAGCGCCTCAACGCCTTGTGACTAAAGGGCATCGCCGCCCGCAGCACAAAGTATTTGCCAAAAACAGCAATCCTTACATGGTTCACCCCATTCCCATGTCTCACCAAACGATGCATCTCCCTGGCACGCAACGCTTCGAGCTAAAATCCGGCACTGGCGACCCCGCCGTCATCTCCTATCGGCAATGTGGGGACACCGTGGTCATCGAGCACACCTACGTTCCACCCGCACTCCGCGGCAAAGGCATCGCTGCAGTCATCACCCAAGACGCCCTGCTAGAAGCGCGTCGACTCGGTTGGAAAATCGTGCCGGATTGCTCCTACGTAGAAACCTATATTCAGCGAAACCCAGAGTTTATCGATGTGCTGCACCAGCCATAACAGAACTCTCCAAACAACTCCTCATCCCCCACCCCTCCCTCAAGGGGCGAAGGCTTTTAATGCTGTTAGATTAAGATTTTTCAACCGCAGATGGACGAGATAAACGCAGATAAAGAGGTTGGGATTAAAGATCTCATTCTTCCATCTGCGTGAATCCTATTCATCTGCGGTTTGTCTGGAGTCAGGTGTCTCACACCTTAACATTTTTCGTTATTCGTCCTATCAGTAATCAAGCAAAAACAAACCTGCAGAGCAAACACCTCTCGCGTCATGCCATCTGCATTTCGCTGCGCTCAATCACACGTTCCCCATCGCGGAACACGCTGGCACGACTCTTGAAAAGAGCTAGCGTTGGGGAATGGATTTATCGGGTTCAACCCAAGGAGCATGCGGCGTAGCCGGTCTTCTCCTGATCACTCGACACTCGGCACTGATCACTCGGCACTAGCAAACTTCTTCCCCCCCTCTCCTATCCCCTCAACGGCGCGCCCAAGCGCCCCACCCCAATAGCAAATTCCTAGAGCAGCGCGCCTTCGTCTCATAAGGATCTGGAGAAGCTTCAGAGGCAGTTGGAAGAGTTGCTGCGGCGGGTGGAGAAGTAGGAAGAAACAGAGGTTGGCGTGGAGGTCGGCGACGCTTAGGCTTCCGTGATGAGAATATGTGCATTTGCGACGCTGGCTTGGTTGGCGTTTGGGGCGATCGCTTGGGCGGATCCGGTTCAGGAGAGCGGGTTGGAGGCACGTTTGAAATTGGCGGGAGAGAACGCCGGCGAGATCCGAGGCTTTATTGAGGCTGCCGCGGTAGGGCACGGGAAGTTTGGAGATAAAGCGGCGGTGTATTTGGTGCAGGGGATGCCGGAAGGAGATTTGAAGGAACTGAAGAAGGAGTTCCTGCTCGAGAATTTGGAGTTGGCCTTGAAGAGCCGGGAGCAGTTTCCGTGGGGGAAGAACGTGCCGGAGGAGGTATTTCTGAATGATGTGTTGCCCTATGCATCCCTGGATGAAACGCGGGAGGCGTGGCGGCCGGATTTCCATGAGCGGTCTGCAGCCATCGTGAAGGACTGCAAGACGGCGACGGAAGCGGTACAGGCGTTGAACCGGGAGTTCTTCAAGGAATACAACGTGCACTACAACACCGGCCGGAAAGCTCCGAACCAGTCTCCGAGTGAATCGAAGAAATTGGGTATGGCGACATGCACGGGCTTGTCGATCATCCTCGTGGATGCCTGCCGATCGGTGGGTGTCCCGGCGCGAGTGGCAGGGACGGCTCTCTGGGCGAACAAGCGGGGGAACCACACGTGGGTAGAGGTATTTGATGGCGAAGAATGGCGATTTGTCGGGGCCGACGAGTATAATGCGAAGGGATTGGACCGAGCTTGGTTCACGGGAGAGGCCTCGAAGGCGACTGCGGGTGATTGGCGTCACGCGATTTGGGCGACCTCTTGGAAGAAGGGCGATGGACACTTTCCGATGGTGTGGGATCTAAAGAACAAGCAGGTCGGCGCGGTGAATGTGACGGCCCGCTATACGAAGGGTGCGAAGAAGAAAGAGAAGCTCATGCCGGTGCACGTGCGGATTTTTGACAAAGTGGGCGGGAAGCGGATGGTGGTGCAGGTGGATCTGCTGGGAGCGGATGAAGGCGAGAAGCAGTCAGTGAAAACGAAGGCGGGCACGGCAGACATGAACGACATGGCCACCCTCAACGTGGTGCCCGGGGAGAAGTTTCGATTGCGTCTGACGCATGGCGAGGAAGTGCGGACCACGGAGACATCGGCGGATGGCGAGATCACTCTGGATTTGAATTGGGGTAGATTGGAGGAGGAAGCGAGTCTTCCCGAGGTGCGGTCGTGGTTGGCATTGCTGCCCGAGGAGCGGCATCTATCGGTGCCGGAGCGGGCGCTGTCAGAGGAAGATGCGAGGGCGGTGACCGGGCTGGTGTTTGCCAAGCTGCGGGAGGAAGAAAAGGAAGCCCGGAAAGAGGAATTGGGTCGTCGTGATGTAACGCAGGACGGATCCATTCAGTATGGAGTGGTGAAGGCGGCCGGGAAGAAAATGAAGCTGCTGGAGAAGACCTTTGGAGATGCTCCGGAGGGTGGATACAGTCTGTGGATCTCGATGCACGGTGGGGGTGGAGCGCCTGCCAGGGTGAATGACCAGCAATGGAAGAATCAGATCACGCTCTATGAGCCGAAGGAGGGGATCTACGTGGCTCCGCGGGCTCCGACCGACAACTGGAATTTGTGGCACGAAGGACACATGGATGATCTCATCGATCGGACCATTGAGAACTATGTGATCGATCGTGGGGTGAATCCGGGTCGGGTCTACTTGATGGGATACTCGGCTGGCGGGGATGGGGTCTATCAACTCGCGCCGCGCATGGCGGATCGTTTTGCCGCGGCCTCGATGATGGCTGGTCATCCAAATGATGCGTCGCCATTGGGCTTGCGGAATTTGCCGTTCATGATTTGGATGGGGGCGAATGACGGAGCCTACAACCGCAACGAGGTGGCTGCGGCGTGGGGGCAGAAGCTTGATGGGTTGGAGCAGAAAGATGCGGGAGGCTATGTGCATCAGACGACCTTGGTGGAAGGCAAGGGTCATTGGATGGATCGGGAGGATACTGCCGCGGTGCCGTGGATGGCGGCGCATGAGCGGAAGGCCTGGCCGAAGAAGTTGGTGTGGCATCAGAGTGGCCGGACGCATCAGCGGTTCTACTGGTTGGAAGTGGAAAAGGAGGCCGCGAAAAATGGGCAGACTCTTGAGGCCTTGGTGGAGGGACAGAAGATCTCTTTGAAGGGCGACGGGATTGAGAAGGTGACGCTGCGCTTGAGTGATGCCTTGGTGGATCTGGATGAAGAAATTGTGGTGGAATTGAATGGTGTGGAAGTATTTAGCGGGAAGGTGAAGCGAACGACTGGGGCGATCTTTCAGTCGCTGCAGGAGCGTCTGGATACAGGGACGGTGGCGACGACCTTGCTGGAGGTGGGGGCGTAGGCGGTCTTCTCCTGATCACTCGGCACTAACAAACTTCTTCCCCACCCACGACGGGAACGGATACGTCAGTGAATACCTCGACTCCGCCGTAACGGTTCAAGCCCACTACGAATCAACTCCCTTTCACCCCTCCGCTATCCCCTCAACGGCACCCCCCAAGCGTCCCACCCCAAAAGCAAATTCCTAGCAGCCTACTGGTTTCTATCGCTGGCCTGGCTTCGAGAGTGTGCGATTCAGGGTATAGTAGCCCACCTTGGTGGACAAGGGAGCGCCAGCGCTTCCGGTGACGCCTTCAAGGCCGATTGAAAAGATCTTCCCGGTGGTCAGGGCGGTCCGGATTGTTGCTTCGAGGCCATCGCTCGAAATCGAGACCAATTCGGCCTCGTGTTTCTGCTGGTCTACTTTCGGAGAGCCATACTTCTTGTGGTAGTGATAGTGCCAGGAATTCACCGCCAAACTTCCAGAGTTGAGCGAGTCTTTGTTCACCGGACTGGTGAAACTTATCCTGAAGCCGTTCTCGGTAAGATTGATGGCCTTCATTTCGAACGGGATCGTTTTCCCGTCCCACTTGATTCGCTGCAGTCCGTAGACTTGTCCACCCTTGGATCCCCAACCGCGTCCGGTTTGCCCCACCCAAAGTCGCCCCATAGTGTCAAAGGCGATGCGGACACAACCAGATTGCAGGTGGTCGACAAAGTTGAAGGCCGCGCCCTGATATTCGCCCTGAATTTTTTCGAGATTCACCCGCAGGATGTTTGATCGGGTTTGGCAACCGATGAAGATTTGCCCTTCAAATGGACCGAACTTACCCTCTGTATAATTGAAGACCGGATCCCCTGGTGAGTTCGAAAGATCCCCATGCGGAAGCCAAACGGCTGGCGCTTTGCGCATTTTTGAAAATGCCTCGAAGGTGATTTTATCCGGATCCCCACGGAACTCAGGATCGTCGATGAGGGAGGCTGGGTATCCGTAGAAGGCCCCCTTTTGGACATGAGCGAGGAAGGACGAACCGACCCAACTGCCTTGATTCTCCGTGTAGAAAATTTCGTCCGTCTTTTCGTTGATCCCTATCCCCGCAGGAGAGCGAAGCCCGGAGGCAAATGGAATCAACTTTCCCTCTGGAGTGATCTGACAATTCCACCCGTCGTAACCTCCGGCTGTTCCCATGTAGGATCCCCCCTTCTTCAGGAACGAATTGGAGTCTCCATGAGCTAGATTCAAATTGATGTAATAGTTGCCCTTGGAATCGACAACCGGGCCATGAACATACTCGCAGTAGTTGGCCGCGTATCTCCAGCTGTCGCAAATGGTTTGGTAGAGATCTCCTTCGCCGTCGCCGTCGGTATCCGTGATCCGGGTTAACTCGGGTTTTTGGGCAACCACCACCGAGTTATTGTCCACAACATGGATGCCTTGAGGATCGTGCAGGTGATCGGAAAAGCGGAGCCAGCTGTCGTTCCGATACTTCCAAATCCCGTGGAGGCGGCTCGCGATGAAAACGTCTCCATTCTCGGCAAAATCAATGCCGCCAACACCAAACGCCAAGGGTGCTCCTGTTGGATCGAGTGGCGTGGAGATGGTCTCCACGGAGTATCCCGCGGGAATGAGTTTGGGATGATAGGGAGAGGTCTCGGCTTGGAGCAAACCAGACATCAGGGCGGTAAGGAGAATGATTGCTTCTTTCATGATTGCTTCAAGTGGAGGGTGATGACGAAGGCGGCGCTTTCTTCTGTTGGGATGCTGATGACGCCCTTGTCGAGTTTGCCCGCGCTGAGGTCGACCTTCTCGAGGACCTCTTCCTTGAGTTGGAAGCGAACAGGTTTGGTGGCGCCCTCAGTTTCAAATTGGAAGACCAAGGTATTTGAATCGCTGAAGGTCAACTGCTGTCGATACTGCACGCCTTCGATCGTGAAAAAGAAGACGGGCGCGGCTCCTTTCTTCAATTGGTATCCTTTAAATTGAGGATTCCCAGAGGCCTTCTTGTCTCGAAAGAGTTGCTTATCCTTCAATTCCTTTTGGAGCATCTCTTGTTGGTTGGCGGCGGTGTTCACGTAGTCCTTAAACCCCTGATCAATTGGGCCTGCGCTACTGAGCGGCAGCAGGCAGCCCTCGAGATCGACGATCTCGCCCAGAATCTCGTTGTCTCCCATTCCGCGTCCTGTTCGCTCCGTGGTGACATCGAGAAATCTGCCGATCCAGATTTTTGGGACGGAAAATGTCGAGGGATCGAAGAGGTAGTTCCGTCCCCCGGGGAGGCCAACGGAGATCGCTCTCGATGAGGTATTTGCGATGGCGACACGCAGGACTCGGGCGTGGCTACCAACAATGACTTCGCCGCTGGGAGCACTCTCCTTGAACGATGCATCCTTGAGTTTGAAAAGTTGCCTCGGCCCACTCTCGGAAGGTGGGTTGAGGGTTTTCAGATAGGCTGTGATCGCCTCGATTTGCTGGTTTCCCAGGGTGGGATACGGCGGCATTCCGGCTGGGTAGGGTTGGCCTTTCATCTTGCCGTCGCGGTAGAGGGCGAGGTGAAGGTTGGGGGTTAGGATCGCCTGCTTGACGTATTGGTCATCGATCAGAACCTCTCGATTCTCGAAGGGGCCGTCTGCGTTCGGCTGCACTTGAACCTCCCGGGTGTGGGGTTTCCGTCCGATGAGCCCATACCAATTGGAGCCAAGTTTCCCCATCTCACTCTGTTTGGAAATCGAGTGGCACTCAAGGCAGCTGTTCTGGTGCACGAGTGTTTCACCAGCCGCGACAAGATCCACCGAGTCGCCATAGCTGAGAGCCCGTTCCTTTTGGCGGGCACCGTCGGAAGCCTTGCTCTCGACAAGAATACGATAGTTCAGGACGTATTCATCTCCCTTTTTCATCTCCTTGGCGTGATCAAATATGACGGCGGGACTGAAGTAGGGCATGCCCCTCGCTATATAGTATTTTTCGGCTGCTTTCGCTCCGTTTGATGGCGAGTTGAAAATGCTTACCGAGGCATTCTCTCCCAATTCTGTCTTTCCGGCCGACCGAACCCAGGTCGCCGGCTTGCCGTGAAATTCCCCCATGCGGCCTTCGCTATCGGAGAAGACCCAGGTTTTGCTGAAGGAGTGGACGAGGCGAAGCGAGAGGCCTGCGTATCCACCATAGTCCCTGCCATTCTCCTCAGTTGCCAAGGGGGTGCGATCCAGCGTGATGTCTGCCTGAGCCTGGAACTTGGATCTCCAGTCGATCGTATAATTTCCATTTTTGTCCGGGCATGAAATCGACAGGACACGCTCTTCCACCAGAAGGTCAGGCTTCCCAGGTTCGTGATAGCCAATCTGCATCACGAGGTCTCCGGAGAAGTCATCATGGGTGAAGACCTCCACCGATTTAATCTCGGTTTGGCCATTTGACTTACCGGTTTCACGATTTTCCTCCCAGTAGTTGACCCCGTTGATAAATTTCCAGGAAAACCAGCAGGCTCGATGCCAGGGGTGATCTTTCGGACGGAGATCGGTCAGGACGGAACCCTTGATCGTGCTGAGTGGGTGAAAGTAGGGCTTGCTCTCCGAAGAGGAATGAACGTGCCTCCACACGGTTTTTCCATCCGCTTGCAGCGCCACGGAATCGGCATCTTTGGCCCAACTCAGTTCCACGGCCTGCGCAAGAGGTGCGCCGATGATGCCCCCCAATGCAGAAATGAGGGCGCCGATTCTAAAGGACTTGTTCATCGTGATCATCTTGTAATGGTGCCTCCCGAATACTTAGGCGAGCCAACCTTGAAGACGTTGGTAGGAGGTTTTCACATTGTCCGAGCCTGCTACTTCAAGAGTGGTTTCCCCGTCAAACCCGATGGAGACAAGAGCCTTCACGATTTCCTCGATGCCGACGACTCCATCGCCAAGCGGAATGCTGCCCATCCCGCAACCATAGAGAGTCCCGCGCTTCTCTTCCCATTCTGCGCCCATGTCCTTCCAGTGGATATGTCGGATACGCGATCCGAATGTCTTAATGTAGTCCAGCGGCTCGGCACCTCCGAGCCAGCTGTTCCCCGTATCAAGACAGATGCCAACCGTCTCTTCATGGCCGAGGGTTTCCAAGAGCTTGCCCATTTCTTCAACACTGTCAGTGACGATGCCATGCGGTTCGATGAGGAGTTCGATGCCTAGTTCCTTCGCCCACTGGATGGGTGTGTGCAAGCGCTCGGTGATCGCAAAAATTCGTTGCGCTGGTGAGAGATTGTGGCCGAACTCAGTTTTGGGATCGCCCTCCGTGGTGATGACCTGGCTCAGTCCAAGGTCGCGGGCCGATCGGATGGCCTTGATGATCTGATGGGTGGAATAGACATCCGGGCTGACGGGATCGAGGAGATTGGCATGAGCGCAGAAGGAGGTGAGTTCGATACCAGCATCCTCAGCCATCGCTTTGATCTTGGCGGGATGGGAGTCCAGGCTGACTGACGCGGAGAACCCGTATTCCACTCCAAGGGTGGCCCCGTCGTGGTTGTCGGTGAGGTCGGCGTATTTGATTCCCAACTCCCGAATCGCTTGAAACTGACGGGACATGCCTGAGAAAGGCTCCAATAGTGCAAAGCATCCAATTTTCATGACCTCCAAGCTAGCACGGCGGGAGGAAAAGAAACTTCCAAATTTCTTCATTGAGCAAATTTGAACAACTTGAGAGGGTGACTAAGTGCCTGCCAAAACTGTCTCCCCTGCGACCTACATCACCGGGGAGGCGCTCTACGGGGCGGACAATTGCAAGTCCCTGGTCGATGCCCAGAATCGTGGGAATATCGATTTACACGCCTGTGGAAGGGGCGAATACCCAGGGAGAGCCATTCCCGATGGCGTGCTGACGGGCTTGAACAGCATTGGATGTTGGGACGCCAAACAAGTCCAGGACTGGGGCTTGGACTGGCACCGAAATGAGGGGATCGAGTTTACCTTTCTCGAGACTGGCACGATGCTGATGAAAATTGGAAGTCAGGAACTCGTGATGAAGCCTGATGATTTGGTCATCACTCGGCCCTGGCAACAGCACAAATTGGGCCGCCCCAACATCGGTATTGGTCGCCTTCACTGGCTCATCATCGACCTCGGGGTGCGCTATCCAAATCAGGAATGGGTCTGGCCGGACTGGATCATCTTGGATCGGGCCGACCTCCAAGAGTTGACCAAGATCATTCGGCAGACGGAATACATCATGCTTCCGACGACCAAGAATGTTCGGGCCTTGTTTGCGAAGTTGCCGGAAACCTTGGCTGCAGAGAGGTCAACCAATCTATACTCAAGATTGGCCATTGTTGTGAATGACCTCCTGTTGACGATTCTGGAGGAGCTATCCTCCCAGAAGATCGAACTACGTGAGCACCTCACGAGTAGCCGGAGCAGCGTGGGAATCTTCCTCGCGCATCTCAAGGAGAACGCCAACCAACCATGGACGCTGGAGGACCTCGCCAGGGAATGCGGACTCGGGGTGACTAGGTTCATACACTACTGCAAGCAGATCACCAATCGGTCTCCCATGGCCTACCTGAACGAATGCCGACTTGATTCCGCGAGGGAAATTCTGGAGCAAGACCCCAAGGCGACGATCACCGAAGTCGCTTTCGACTGCGGATTTTCATCCAGCCAATATTTTTCAACCCAGTTCAAAAAGCGCTTCAAGTGCACTCCCCGGTCATTGCGGGCGCACTCGGAAAAGCAGATTGAAGAGTGCGCGACTGGAGAGCCGCGTGGAGATGAGGAGGGAGGAAATAAAGCTCCCCCCGCTGGCGAAACAAGCCCCTTTCACCCCTCTGCTATCCCCTCAAGCACCCCCACCTCAAAAATCGCCTTCCCCCATCACCACGCGCCATGATGTGGTAATAAGCTCCCGGATACTGGAATCGAATCGGCCTCGCCACTCCTACTTTCTAGCGAGGGGAGGCAGGCAGGGAAAAAAGAAATGTTACTTTGCGGGGGTTGACCCCATTTACGCCATGCAGGCAGGTTTGTAAGCCCTACCGCTCAGCCTTCGTCGAGGACCAGATGCTGCATCGCAACATTTTCTACAAAGCCAATCGGATTCTTGCGGAATCTGACCCCGATGGTTGTTTCGGGTTTATACGCTCAGTGAGCCGGTTTTCCGCGTAGTTTCTTGAAGCTCATTACGATTACTAAAACGACAGCCCCGGCGATGAGGCCGCAGATTCCATTGAGCAAGGAAGGTGCGATGGCTGAAAAAGCAGCGCCGATTCCACCCATCGCTTTCAGAGAATCGTTGATGTGCTCGATCTGATGATGCAACCAGGGAATTCCGTGGGTCAAAATCCCACCACCTACCAGGAACATCGCCGCGGTACCTACAATCGATAGAGTTTTCATCAAAAACGGGGCAGCCCACAAAATCGAATTACCGATTTTACGTAAAACCGCGTTGAGCTGTTGGGTCAGGTAAAGGCCGAGGTCATCCAGTTTCACAATACCTGCGACCAATCCATAGACACCGATTGTCATGATTAAGGAAATCGCTGAGAGAACGGCCAACTGCCGCGTGAAATCCGCTTCCGCAACCGTGCCGAGCGTGATCGCAATGATCTCCGCAGAGAGCACAAAATCAGTCCGCACAGCGCCTTTGATTTTCTCTGCCTCCGTCTCGATTTTCTCTGACTGCGTGGTTTCTGCGAGTTCCGTGATTTCCCTCTCAGCCTCTTGCACTGATTTCTTGCCACGATGCAGGAAGGCGTGATGAAGTTTTTCCACCCCCTCAAAGCAAAGATAGAGCCCGCCCACCATCAGCAGCGGAGTGATCGCCCAGGGTGCAAACGAGCTGACCACTAAAGCAACAGGAACGAGGATGAGCTTATTGAGGGCTGATCCTTTCGCCACAGCCCAGACAACCGGAAGCTCCCGCTTCGCAACCACGCCGCTCACTTGCTGCGCATTCAGCGCAAGATCATCTCCGAGCACCCCAGCGGTCTTTGCCGCCGCCTTTTTCGTAAGAATGGAAACGTCATCGAGGATCGTCGCGATATCGTCGAGAAGGGTAAGCAAACTGCCAGCAGCCATGTCAGTCCATCGTCTGGAAATCCACTAATCAGGCAAGAGGGAACTGTCAGTGGCTTGAGTCGATCTCCGCAATTTTACATTTTTGGCAGGAAATCTGAGGAGTAGGTGCGTCACCGCCCACTGTCTGAATCTCCACTCACACAGACGGTGGTGACACCACCCCAGACTCAAACGGCAGTGCCTCCCCTGCTCCTTATGACGGAAAACTCTAAAAAACGCTGTCCATGCAGGCGTCTGGCCCTTTACTAGATTGCATGAGCAACACCCCATCCATCGGCACCCCATTTACTGAAACCGCCACCCGCGTGATGCTCTGTGGCTCGGGGGAATTGGGTAAGGAGGTGGTCATTGAGCTTCAGAGGTATGGTGTCGAGGTGATTGCATGTGATTCCTATCCAAATGCTCCGGCGATGCAGGTGGCGGATCACGCAGAGGTGTTTTCGATGCTGGATGGGGTGAGGCTACGGGAAGCGATCGTAAAATACCGGCCACATCTTGTGGTTCCGGAAGTTGAGGCAATCGCAACGGATACTCTGGCAGAAATAGAAGCTGAGGGGCTGGCGACGGTAATTCCGACGGCTCGCGCGACACAGTTGACGATGAACCGCGAAGGCATACGCCGCTTGGCCGCGGAAACGTTGAGCTTAGCGACTTCGCCCTACCGTTTTGCTGCCACCGAGGAGGAATACCGGACTGCCGTGGCCACGATCGGGATGCCCTGTGTGGTGAAGCCGGTCATGAGTAGCTCTGGAAAGGGCCAGAGCACACTGCGCGAGGAGTCTGATATTTCCCCCGCTTGGAAATACGCACAGGAAGGCGGACGGAGCGGGGAGGGAAAAGTGATCATCGAGGGTTTTGTCGATTTTGACTACGAGATTACCCTGCTCACTTTGCGCCACGCTGGAGGCACGAGTTTCTTGGCACCCGTTGGCCACATTCAAGTCGATGGGGATTACCGCGAGAGCTGGCAGCCACATCCGATGAGTGAAGCGGCATTGGAAGAATCCCGGCGGATTGCAAAAGCCGTCACCGATGATGTCGGTGGGTATGGAATTTTCGGCGTCGAGCTATTCGTGAAAGGAGACAAGGTTTACTTCAGTGAGGTGTCGCCCCGCCCCCATGATACCGGGATGGTTACGATGATTTCACAGGATCTGAGTCAGTTCGCACTGCATGCGAGGGCAATCCTTGGCCTGCCGATCCCAAACATTGTCCAGCATGGCGCCGCGGCATCTGCGGCGCTGCTTGTAGAGGGCGAATCAGAACAAATCACCTACGGAAATCTGGCAGAGGCGCTCGCCGAGCCGGACACACAGATCCGTCTTTTCGGAAAGCCGCAGGTAAAAGGCAAACGCCGGATGGGAGTGGCCTTGGCGCGTGGCGGCACGATTGAAGAAGCCCGGGAGAAAGCGCGGAAGGCCGCCGCAGCAATCCAGGTAACGCTTTGATGGTTATTGAATCACGGATGAAGGCTCCTCCATTTGCTTCGCCCCCCAGCAAAAAGCCCGCCCCCCCCCTGCGGGCGTCCTCACCCGCGTTCAAATTTGTCATCCAGGCGCATCCCCGGACAAATTGACCGGCTTCTTCAGTGCCTTCACCTGCTATCTACTTCATTCTCTTTGAGCGACAAACAGCGTATGCGTGAACCGCTTCGCCTTCGGGTAGGCTTTCGCGCCAATGCACTCGACGCTTCTGTAAATCTTCCCCAAAGAGCGAGCGAAGGCCTTGTCCTGGTTCGCGGACCAATAGACCACGCGCCCGCCGGGTTGCAGGGCCGCCTTTGCAAGGGCGATCCCACCTTTGTCATACAGTCCGGCATTCCCCTTCTGCACCAATGGATCCGGACTATTGTCCACATCGAGGAGAATCGCGTCGTAGCGGTCTTTCCCCACCCGTTTGATTAACTCAGCGACATCGCGGATATGAATTCGCACCCGCGGGTCATCAACTAGCAAGCCGTTCACCTTTTTCAAAAACTCGCGGTTCCAATCAATGATCACAGGCAGCAGTTCTGCCACATCGACGGTGGCCTCGGGCGGGCAGAGCTCCAACACGCGGCGCAGGGTGAAACCGAAACCGAGTCCACCGATCAGGATGCGCGGTTTTGCTGGCATATTCGCGCAGGCAAGCTCCGCCATCTGCTGCTCCGATGAAGAGGCGTTCGTACTCATCAGTGGCACCCCACCCACTTTTAGGAAATGGTGACCGTCGTGCTCCTGGAGCAGGAGCGACTCGCCATCGGGGGTGCTGGAGGTGGCTAGCGTGGTGGTGATTTTCATTCTGAAGCTTCGCCGTATTCCGTGTATTTCTTGGACGATCCCCTGACACGTTCCGCCGGGTATTTCTCCGCGTTGACGCGGATCTTTTCCTCCATCGCCTTTAGTAGATCGATCCCGAGGTTATCGGCCAACTCCGTTAGGTAGATCGCGATATCGGCGATCTCGGATTGGATTTCGCCCCGTCTCTCTACGATTCTCTCCTCAACTTCCTCGGGATTTTTCCAGAGGAAGTGTTCCAACAGCTCACCCGCCTCAAGCGAGATCGCGATAGCCATGTCCTTGGGATTGTGGAATTGCGACCAGTCCCGCTCGTCGCGAAAACTGCGGATCTTGTCGGTAATTTCCTCGAGGTTCATTTTAAAAATATTACGTTCAGTCAGCGGTGGAAAGGTCGACGCCGGACATAAGTTGATCGCCAGTGTTACCGCTGAGGGTGTTGCCCGTGAAGGCATTTTCCGGAATCCCCTTCTCGAGGACAAGACCCGGGCCTTTGTTTGATCTGATCCTGTTCCCCTTCACCTGAACCTTCGCACCGCCGGACTTTACAACCATGCCGCCGAGCATGTTCTTCTCCATGGTGTTCCCCGTGATCTCGCCTGCTCCCGCGCTGCTGACAACCATACCGAACTCACGGTTCCCGGATAGCGTGTTGCCCAATGCCGTGACAGATGCAGCCCCGCAATCGACGTGAATACCGTTGCGACTATTGCTCGTGCATTCGTTGTTTGCGAGTATCACCGCCGCACCATCCCAGTTCTCGATTCCGTTCTGGAAATTGCCTTTCAGAATATTTTTCTCGGCCTCAAGCAGGCTGCCGGAACCGGTGACCGCGATCCCGTTCCAGCCGTTCTCGGTGAACCGGCAGCGCGCAACTTTCGCATGTCCGCCCTCGGTGACCGCGATCCCGTGTCCGCTGCCCTGTTCGAAACGGCAATCCGAGAAATCCACCTCAGCCCCGCGCACATGCGCCAGAGAAAACCGCTCCGCACCCGCATCGAAGGAAAGGTGGCGTATCGTCAGGCCGCTGACCCGCGCCCCCTTGACACCGGGTGAAAAGCTCAGAGCGCTTCCCGCATCAGCAGCGCACTGGACGATCGTCTTCCCGGAAACACCCTCAAGCTCAACCCCTGCTGCAATGATAAATGGTCCTTCCCATATTCCTTCCGCAAGGACGACTCTATCCCTATCCCGTGCCTTGGAAAGTGCCTCGGCGACCGTTTTTACATCCTCCGGCACACGGATCGTGCGGGTGTAGGAAGCCATCTTTTCGTAGCGAGCCTTGATTGGCTCATCATCCGGAGCCAGTGCCAGTGCCTCGCGCATCCAGTTGATCGCTTCCTCATCAAATTTCCCCGTATCCCGATTGGCAGCCATCGCCGCAAGCTCGCGAGCCCTCATGAGATCGGCCTCCGCCTTATCCTTCGCCTGGTTCGCCTCACGTAGCAAATCCGCCGCTTCGGCATCCTCCGTATCCCTCGCGGCCAATGATTGAGCATCGGAAAGCGCCCTGTCGAAATCCCGACCCGCGATGCTTTTCCTTACACTCGCAAAAACTTCTTGGCGCTCCTCCTCCTGCTTGGCCACCCCGACCCTGGATATCAGCGCATTGATTTCCTTCTCGCCCGGATACTTATCGAGCACCTGCCGCGCTGCCTTCTCCGCATCATCCCAGCGACTTGCTTCGAAAGCAGCGATCGCCTCCCCCTTCCAATAGCCGATGAACTGGTTCTGCTCCTCTGTCATCCCTGCCTCAATGCTGCGGCGACCCAGCGATATCAGATCGGATTCCGGATAAATCCCCTCGATCTCCGCGAAAGCCTCCTCCGCCTCGGGCCATCGGCGATTCTCAATGAAAATCGCCCCCTGCCGCTCAAGGAAAGCCACCCGCGCATGCTTGCTGAGCTCCCGCTCCTCCTCCACTTTGAGATACATCCACCCACCGAATCCAATCAGCGAAAGCAGCAGCAGTGACCAGACGACCACTCGGAAAACTCTCCCTGTGGTGGGCTCTGAATCGTCCTCATCGGAATATCCTGGTAGTCGCTGAGAAACCACAGGCAGACCGATCGACTCCTTGACCTGGTTCGCTTCAACAAAAACTGCACGACCTCGCTCCGTCGGGGCATTGTCATTTACTTTAACATCCGTCACTCGGGAGATCAGCCCCAGCGCCTCCAGATATTCCCGCACTGCCGCCAGCGCCCTGTCGAACTCGACTAAGCCCTCCTGGTACCTCGCCGCAAGCATCTCGTTCGGTGCCGTCCTCACCATATCGGCGATCCTTTCCCGCACCGCACGGAATTCATCGAGATGCGGCCGCGGATCCTCATCCGGGCCGAGTCCCAATATTTCCCTAGCTTCCGTCAACGTCATTCCTCACCCCTTATCCCCTCCGACCGGGGAAAATGGAAGCTGGAATTGGCCGGAAATCCCCCGACATTATTAGAATTTTCGCAAAGCCGTAGCATCTCCAATCCATGCCCCGAAATAAGGACATTCCGCATTCTTCCGCCATAGAAACACGAAAGACGGGCTATCGTAGATGAAACGCCGTGGAACCGGTTTGGGGACAATATCACCGCCGAAGGGATCGGCTTCGAGGGATGTTACCACCCGCACCCGGGCACCTTTTTCGAAGAGTTCGAACTTTGTTGCCTGCTCCGCCCTCCGTATCCTTCATGGGTCGCCCGCACCTCCGTAATAACGCCCTCCCTGCAATCTCGCGCTGAATTCAGTGGTAACATCCAGCGAAACGTAGGGCACCCGCACCTCATCGCCCTCATGTAGCAAACTGTCAGCCCATGTTCCCGGTAACTCGGAATTCCGTAAGAAATCCTTTTTCCACTTACGAAGCCACATCCAGGCGGTCGCGAAACTCTGAGCCGCAGGAGGGCGATAAAAGACCACCTTGTCGTCACCTCCCTTGCAGGAAACTTCCAGTGCGTGCGACCCGTCCACCGGCCTGAAAGCTAGCACCTTAACGCTCTCTCCATAATTCCCGCTCAAATCACCATTCACCCCGAAATAACTGACCTCCGCCTTCTTCGCGCCGAAATTCATCGGCACTTTCCGGCTCTTGAAAAACGGCGTTTGAAATTTAACCTCCCTGTTCAGTAATCCGAAGCAGGCCAATCCGCCGGGAATTTCTTCCATCAGCTTGAAGGGACCGATCGCCTCCCCGGTCATCGCTGCCGCTTCTTTGTTCACGGTATCCAGAAAAACCTTTTTCGCCTCGCCGCTCCAAACCTTCCAACTTCCCTCCGGCATCACCCTGTCCGCGTCCCATTCGAAAGCATCCAGTCTCGTCATCAACTGGTTTGGCGGCTCCACCTTCAGAGGCTTCCCTCCCATCTCCGCATTCATCGAGTCCCACGTGGCTTGGAAAAGCGGCGACCAGATCACCGTCTTCCCCACAGGAAGCTCATCGGAAGGGTCAACTGCAGTAGCCACCTCCGCACTGGCGGGTAGCAATAGAAGAAGGCATGCGATGGAAAAGCGGATCATGGGATTATGGGAAGTACCTTGCATTTCACGAAGACCATTACTTTTCGTTCCATATCCACCTCCCCTGCCTCGTCTTTCGGTGACACCACACCGACCATCACATACTGCCCCGTGATGCAGGTGATGCTGGTGTTGACGCTGATTTTGTAGAAATCCGGCATGGTGACTTTGGTGACATTTCCCAACTCGTCTTTCCTCTCGTTCCAAGCTCTGTCTCCCGTGTGCCAAATGAACTCGGGGAGAAACCTCAGGTCGATCATACTTTCATCCGCATCCAGTGTGGGCTCGATTTCCAAAGTGCTGCGGACGTTCCTTATTTCAAATGCCGTAGGCGTTGCGGGATTCACGATGCCTGCACCTTCATTCGCAGTGCAGTCGCATCCGCAGTCTCCGACTTGTCATCCATCATCAAGCGAGTGAGATCCTTATGAGCCATTTCTATGAACTCAACCTGCACCCGTATCAACTTGGGAGCATTCACGGCAGGATCAAAAGGATCGAGCAGATCCTCGGCGACCTCCTCTTACTCCACCTGACCTCTCTCGAAGGCAGGCGGTACATCCTGCCCATACAAACCAGCACCTACCAGCCACACACAGAAACAAAGCGGGAATAACACTTTCATATGCTACCTATCTATCAGCCGAAAAAGTTCCGCCATGCCAATTCATCCTGGTCACAGATCACCCGGAACTTGCCACTTATTCAAACAAACCTCTGAACAATCGGCATACGCCTGCCCATGCCAAAAGCCTTTGTGGTGACGCGTATGCCGGGGGCGGCCTGCTGCCGTTTCCACTCGTTGAGATCAACGCGGCGCTGGATCCAGCGAACCATGGTTTCGTCGTAGCCGTGACCGATGATTTCCTCTGCACCGAGATGCTGCTCGACGTAAAGCTCGAGGATCGCATCGAGCACATCGTATTCGGGCAAAGTGTCCTGATCCTTCTGATCCGGGCGCAACTCAGCGCTCGGGGGTTTCGTGATCGTGTTCCAGGGAATGCGCTCGCCGTTACGGTTCACCCATTTCGAAATTTCGAAAACCTTGGTCTTGGGGAGGTCGGAGATCGCCGCGAGACCGCCGCACATATCGCCGTAGATCGTGCAATATCCGACCGCAAGTTCACTCTTGTTGCCGGTGGTGAGCAGCAGGTGGTTGTCCTTATTGGAAAGCGCCATCAGGAACATCCCCCGTAGACGCGCCTGCATGTTTTCCTCGGTCACGTCCTGTTCTTTCCCTTCGAAAACGGGAGCCATTGCCGTCTTAACCGAATCGAAGGCTGCGGAGATAGAGACCTCGTCACAGCGGATACCGATCTTTTCCGCAAGCGAGAATGAGTCCTCCACGCTGCCCCGCGATGAGTAGGGGCTCGGCATCGTCAGGCCACGGACATTTTCCGGTCCGAGCGCGTCGGCGGCGATCACCGCTGTTAGCGCCGAATCAATCCCGCCACTGAGGCCGAGACAGACAGTGGAAAACCCACACTTGTGCGCGTAGTCCCGCAGCCCGAGCACGAGAGCATCGTAGAGTTGCTCGGTGGAGCCGGACTTGAGGGGTTCCGTTTCTCCTCCGGAAAAAACCTCAATTACCCGGCTCTCTTCCACAAAGCCGCTTAGCTGTGAAATCACCTCTCCGGACGGATCGACCGCCATCGAGTGGCCATCGAATACAAGCTGATCGTTGCCGCCGATCGAGTTGCAATAGACGATCGGAACGTTCGCCTCCTTCGCAACATCCGTCAGCATCCTGCGTCGGTTCTCGGGCTTGCCGAGGTGGTAGGGCGATGCGCTGAGATTGATCAGCAGATCCACGCCTGCCGCTGAGAGTTCTTCGACAGGATCGCGGTCGTAGAACGGGCGCCGGAGATAATCTTCGCTCCAGACATCCTCGCAGATCGTCACGCCGATGCGCTTGCCGCCCCAGACGAACGGTTCGCAGCGCTCCCCCGGCTCGAAGTAGCGCCTCTCGTCGAAGACATCGTAGGTTGGCAAAAGCGTTTTCCAGAACTTGCTGCGGATCTCGCCGCCTTCCAGCCACGCCGCAGCGTTGCGGAATGGCTTGCCGAATTTTCCCTCGTGGAAATCCACATAACCGACAATCAGCGGCACTTCCTTGACCTCGTCGGCGAGGTAGTCGAGCGCCTGCAGGCATTTGGGCACGAACTGGGATTTGTAGACGAGATCTCTCGGCGGATAGCCGACCAAACTCATCTCCGGCGTCACCACCAGCTCCGCGCCCTTCTCCAGGCATTCCCGGTATGCGGCGAGGATTCGCTTCGCATTCCCCGGGAAATCCCCTACCACCCCGTTGATCTGTGCAATCCCGACTTTCATTTCTCCCCGGCAGGAAACCATCTCCACAGCCCATGCGCCATACCAAATGAAGCTCAATGGCGATCAAGCCGCCTTGCAATCAAAGGAAGTTGTCAACAAGGCTTGCGACATGGAAATAATGATTTCAGAATTCTGGCTGTTCCTCGGCCCAATCGGAGGCCCCGAGCTGATAATAATTTCCGTAATTTTCCTGCTTCTCCTCGGCTTACCGCTTGCCATTCTCTTTGTTATTTTTGTCGAAAGGCCTTTCTCGAAGAAAAAACCGCCAGCCCTTCCGCCTCAACTCAATCCTCAAGAAAAACTCCTTACACTCGAAAATCTCCGCAAGGAAAACCTCATCACCGAGGCCGAGTATGAAGAGAAACGCAGGGCGATTTTCGATAACTTCTGAAGACTTTTTCCGTTCACCCACATGCACTACCTGTTCCTCCTCTTACCCGTTGTTTTCCTCTGCCATTGCGGAGCTCCACAACCTCCTGCCTGCCACTCACTACCCTTTGCATCACGCGACCCTGCGGATGTTGTTCTGGAAAACGCCAGGCTCAACTGGGCGATCCTAGCCGATCCCGGAAAGAAAGCGCAATGGCCCGCCGCCGAGCAGGAATACAACAAGGCGCTGGGCATCCTCTTCGACAAGCTGCGCTGCGGCGGTGACGACTGGCCTTCACAGGCGGCGGCACTGGGCACCGCCATATCGGATCCGAGCAAGCTCAACGAGGATCTCTCCAAGGTGGACGCGCTCTTCCCCGCCTCAAAGGTAAGAATCCGGAACGAGGCCCGCCTGCAACGCGCGCCCGGGCTCGGTATCCCGGCAGTGGCATGGACGGCGACCTCGCCTGTCGGTTCCCCCCGTCCGAGGTTCTATCCGCCGAACGGCCAGCCCCGCAACCTCAGCGTAATCCTGGATTTCGATACGCCCGTCCCACAATGGCACTTCCCCATGCGCTGGCGGCAGGAAAACTACTTGGTAGACGGAAACTCACATTACCTCGCAGCCGACTGGACCGCACCCATCGATTTCTTCTGGTACATGTGCGATCTCGACAACCTACGAATCCAGAACGTCATCATCCCGGAGCGCTTCGCCAAAGAGACGGGGCTCTATTTCTTCCAGCCTTACGATCCCACCAAAATCCCCGTAGTAATGGTTCACGGCCTGGTCTCCAGCCCGGAGGCTTACCGTGACATAATCAACGACCTCTCGGCGGAGCCTTGGTTCCGCGAGAATTACCAAGTTTGGCTCTACAACTACCCCACCGGCACGCCCTGGCTCTACAGTGCGATTAAATTCCGCCAGAATATGCAGGCGGCATCGGCCTACGCCCGCTCGAAGGGCGATGACACGAACCTAAAAAAAATGGTCATCCTCTCCCACTCCATGGGCGGTCTGCTCACGAGAACGGCCATCACCGATCCTGGCACAGCCCTCTACGATGCCCATTTCAACACCCCTTTCTCACAACTCAAGGTGAACTCCGACACCCGTGAACTTATCAAGCAAGGCTTGCTCTACAAACCATACACGGATCCGAAACGGGTCGCCTTCATGGCCGTCCCCCACCGTGGCAGCCCGATGGCGAATTTCCGTGGAACGGCTCTTATTTCCAACCTCATCCGCCTTCCGAAAACCCTCACCATCGGCATACTCGATGCAACGGCACAGAGTCTCGGCGGCTCACTGGCCGGCACCGCTGAGTCTGAAACGATACGCCCCCCGACTGCAATCAGCAGCCTCTCGCCCAACAGCCGCGGCTTCAAGGGACTGAACAAACTGCCCCTACCGAAAGACATCACCTTCCACTCCATCATGGGCGACAAGGGTCAGGGCGACACCACGGAAAGCAGCGACGGGGTGGTGCCCTACTGGTCGTCTCACGTAACGCCGGTGGCGTCCGAACTGATCGTTTCCTCAAACCACAGCGTCCCGAATAACATCGAAGCGTCAGACGAGATCAGGCGAATTTTACTCCTTCACCTGAAGGCAGAAGGAAAACTGAAGCCCGGCAACAACCCCAGCCCGAGGCTCAACCGTGCCGCGCGCTGAGCACCAAACCCGGAATCCCAGCTCCCAAACACAAGCCCGATTCTGCGCCACCTCTGCGGCTCTGCGGTGAAAAAATTCGATTCGAACTGCGAACTCCGTCTTCTTACGAACTTGGCAGGAACGAGTCGTTCGGTGCCGTCAGCCCTTTGAGATCCTCTCCCGCCTCCTGCTCAACCAGCGGCCTCGCAAGCATTTGCTCATAGATCTCGATGTAGCGGCGCGCCACTTCTTCATGGCTGAATTCCTTCGCGCTCTCCTTGATGACACGCCGAATCTGCGGTTCCTTCACCTCGTAGGGAAGAGCGAAAAACTCCATCGCACTGTCGATTCCCCAGCGCAACGCGTTGGAATCGTAGTTATCAAAACGGAAGCCATTGCCTGTCGCATTTAGTACATCCATCGGGTGAACCGTATCGTAGAGGCCACCGGTACCGTGAACCACGGGCAGCGATCCATAGAGTGGTGCCGTCATCTGTGGCAGGCCGCAAGGCTCGAACAGTGAGGGCATGAGCATGAAATCGGAGGCCGCGTAGCCGAGGCGCGAAAGGCGCTCATTAAAGTCGACGATGGCCACCCTGTTGCCGAGATTGTAATCCCTGATGATGTCCTTGAAGAAAACCTCATGCGGGCCGTTCGCAACCACCGCAAGCTGAAGCCCCTTGTCCCAGTAATCAGAAACCGTTTTCACCAGAATGTCGGTGACGAGCTGCGGTCCCTTCTGCACGGGATCGAGGCGGGAAGGCCAAAAAAACAGCGGTGCATCCGCATTCACATCCAGTCCGAGCTCTTGCTGGAAGGCTATCTTGTTCTCGCGCTTGGCATCCCAGAAATCCTTGTGGGTGAAGTTCCGGACAAGCGAATCGTCTGTCTTCGGGTTGTAGGAAGCATCCGGCGCATTGAGAATGCCGGAGGCACAGCCGGCGTGATATTTGTTCCGGATCTCCTCACGGACAGACCACGGCACCACCGGATGCCAGCCCTCGACGATTTCCCAGAGGAAGCGCGGACTGACCGTATTAATGAAATGCGAGGCGAAGATTCCCGAGCTCAGAAGATCCACGGGCACACCCGAGCGCGCGTGGTCGTATCCTCCGGGATTTTTCGAGAAATACAGGTTCATCCAGAACTCCGCCGCATCGATCCCAGTCTCCTCCGCCTGCGAGAGGCTCACCTGGTGGGTGTGGATGTTGTGGACGGTGAACAGGCTCTTGATCCCGCGCCGCTTCGCCATCGCCGGGATCAGCGCGGTCATCCAGTCGTTGCAGTGGATCAGGTCAGGTCGCGCCTTGGGCACGATGTGGTTGATGACCTCGCGCTGGAAAACCATGGCGATGCGCATCGCCTCGTCCGCGTGACTACTGTAAACGCGGTCGCGGTAGTAGAAAATCCGATCCTCCGCGAGGTGGATGTGCGCCTCCGGCAGCACCTCATGGTATTTTTTTAGCTCCTTTTCATGGAGATTGAAGACATCCCCCTGGAAAATCTTCCGATAATTCGGCATCGCCACGTGCACATCCGCCCCGAGATTGAATAGCGCCGAGACCAGGGACGCAGATACGTCCGCGAGGCCGCCGGCCTTGGCTGACATCCTCTGCGCCATGTTCCCCATGCCTGCCGGGAGGTACGTGATCTCCGGGGTGACAATGAGAATCCTTGGATTTGTGGTCTTGATCTTTTTTGCCATGTGATTGTGTCGGGGCGAGAGCTACCTGCAGGAAATTATCAGAATTGTTTTTGCATATCGCAGCAGCGATTGCCAATCCTATCTATAGGAAACCTCAGATTTTCATACGGTTATGTCGCCGGCGGGAACAGGGATCGCCTCGCAGATTTTACGCCAACCCGGAAAATTCCATTTGTTCGGGAAGCCAGCGCACTGCGAAGGCTTCACTAGATGGATACGGCAACCTCCAGCCTCCAACATGATGCACTCGTGGTTCTCCTTTTCGATCAAGGAAAGTCCCTGCCGGTTCGTCCGCAGCCTGGTATAGTGGGAGATGAACTCATCTTCGGCCATCCCCAGATAAGCTGCGATCGGCGCAATCTCCCCTTCTGCTATCCTTACGTCACCCGGCCATTTGCAGCAGGCATTGCAGCGTTGGCAGACATAGTTCACGTCGGGCTCCAGCACCGTCAGGTCGTTTCCGGGGCTACCATGCCCCGCCGGATGTTCTGCAGAGTCGCTCACTCCAGCTTCCGGTAATAAAAATTCACTTTATTCTGGAAAGTCCTCCATTTCCGGCCGGGCTTGCCATTGTCCAAGAGGAAGTGCGGGCAGTTCTTATGCAGCACCCTCTTCCCTTTGCGCGGCCAATGGTAATGCGGCACCACGCCCCGCAACGGGATCCCGTGCTTTTTCATCAGCACGGCGGTCAGCTTCGCCGTCCTCTCAATCGTCGCCTGGACGTTCGAGCCACGCTTCTCACACATCTCAATCCCGATCGAAAGCCGATTCCCCGGCCCACCGAAATCCGCGTGTTCACCCTGCTCGGAGGTGGGCATGTGCTGGATCGCCATCCGCTCATCGACGGTGAAATGCCAGATCAGGTAGCCGATCCGGTTGCCCCCCCTCCGTTTTGGTGAGCGCAGGGCTCCGCGCTTCAATGCCAGCGAATGCCTTGCCGCCCCGGCGGTGTAATTCTGCGTGCTGTGGATCGTGATGTAGCGCGGTTTCATCGGCCGCACGACCTTCCTCCCGTGTGTCCCTTTCCGCACCATGTCCACTTTTAGATGCACATCGCGTAGTAACATGGAGGCAGAAACCTTTCCATCTACCTGCGTGACAATCCCAGTCGGCGGCCCCACCGGAACACACGCGGTCAGGAATAGTGCCCCAACGGCAGGGGTAAGGAGTGCAAATATGAAAGACACACAGCAAGGGTAGCCCATCCATCCGCATTGTGAAGCTAAACCCTCACCTGCGTGGTCGCCGCGCCATCACCATCCGCAGCACGAGCAGCGGCAGCGCCCCGATCAGCAAGCCCGCCGCAGCTACCTGCATGCCCGGAAAAACCCTCGCTTTGCCGCGCTCCAGCCCGATCAAGCCCTCGCGCACTACCTGCTCCTTCGGCACATAGAAATGAGGACTCGTCGGCATCTCGTGGTCGCTTCTTTCGCGTTTCGCCACGGCACCGAACTCCGTTTTCACCGGCCCCGGGCACAACGACATCACCCGCACGCCGTGCTCCGCCAACTCGATCCTCAGCGCCTCAGAAAAACTGCTAACGTAGGCCTTGGTCGCCGCATACACCGCGAAATCTGGGATCGGCAGTGTGCTCGCCAGCGAGGAAACGTTTAGAATCGCCCCGCCGCCCAGTCGTCTCATTTCCGGCAGCACCAGATGGCTCAAGTGGGTCAGTGCGGTGATGTTCACATCCAGCATCGCTTCCAGTTCAGGCCACTCCGCCGTCACAAATTCCCCGTAATCTCCCAGCCCTGCGTTGTTAATCAGGAGATCCGGCGCGAAACCGGCCTCGGCCGCGGTTTCTATTGCTGCAAGCCTCTCTTCCGGGTCCGCGAGATTGGCAGCAATAACCATCACCGCCGTCCGCGGAAACGCCTCGCGCAGCCCTGCGGCGATGACTTCAAGCCGGTCGCCCCTGCGCGCAACCAGCACCAGGCGCTCCACGCTCATGGCAAGCTGCCATGCAAATTCCTCCCCCAGTCCAGAGGAGGCTCCGGTGATCATCGCGCAGCGGTAACGTTGTTGCATGCATCCACATGAAACGCAGCGAGCCGCCCGTGCAAGCGGTCATTCGAATAAACGCGGTTCAGCCCGGTTGCTGGTTCGAGCCGTCAGCGTTCACTTTCACCACCCGCAGCGGCACACGCATAAGTAGCTCTCCGTCACAGCCGATATCGATTGAGTAGATCCCGTCATTTGGAAAACGCAGCCCTTGCAGGTTCATCACGATGTTGCGGGTCAGGAAAGGCGTGTTTGGCGGCAGCTTTACGTCGAATTCCGGCTCGATCGGCATGTTGTTCGGATCGAGCGACTCGCCATCCTCGTTGATGATGTTGATCGAGAGCTTGTGCTTGCCGATGTCTTCCTGCGTGAAACAGAAGCGCATCGCCAGCGAGCAGGCCGGATGCACAACCGGCAGCGCGCGCGCTGCGAGGGAGTCGAAGGTTCCGGAGATGACAAGCTTACCGTTGTAGTCGGCAGCGAAGTCACAGAGTGTTGCAATTTGAATGTCCATGTTGGAAGTAGGGGTTGGGTTGGTTCGCGCTTCCGGCTTCCGGCGCGCAGGGTTCCTATGTATCCGTCTCCGCCGCGGCGTAAAGCCCAAACCCTACCCGCACACGGATACCGGATTTGTCGCCCTGCCTGTTGACATTTCCGGGCGATCCCTCCATAGCCATCGCATGTCTACTGCGCTGCAGCCAAAGCCCCGTATCATCGGCCACAAGGTACGTATCTGTATCGTTGCTTCCAATTACAACGAGAAATTCACGGACTCTCTCGTTGAGAACTGCATCGAGGAACTCGGCGACATCATACCCATGTCCCGCATCGATCTCATTCGCGTCCCGGGCGCCTTCGAAATCCCAGTGGCTGTCGCCGCCGTCATAGATCGCGAGGAGATCAACTGCATCATTGCCCTCGGTCTCATCATCAGGGGCGATACCGGACATGGCGATCTCGTCGCCGCCTCCGTCACCGAATCGCTCCAGTCTCTCGCGGTAAAGCGCATCATCCCAATCATCCATGAGGTGCTTCTCGTCGAGGACGAAAAGCAGGCATACGCGCGCTGCATCGCAACTGCTAAAAACCGTGGCCGCGAGGCCGCCCGTGCCGCAGCCAGTATCATCGACGTCTTCGCCGAAATCGAGAAATCGATGCCGAAGGACGACAAACGAAAAAACAAATAATCTATGTCGAACCGTAGGCAAATCAGGGAAGCCGCCGTCCAGTTCCTCTATTGCGCCGACCTCGAAGGAGGAGCCGGCCCGGCCGAATTGCGCGAACCTTTCTGGGAGTTTCTGACAGAAACCGACCGTAGGAATCTGCAGGTGGCCACCTTCCGCACTGTCCATCACCTCGCCGTAGGCCGCGAGAGCCGCCTCTCCGAGTTTGTCGAACGCGCGCAGCCCGCACTCGCTCACCTCTCCGCACTGCCGCAGGCCGAGTCCCTGAAAACATCCCTCAACCGCCTCCTCGCGCTGGAGTCTTCATGGAGCCTCGCCTTTTCGAATCTAGGGAAAATCCCCAAAGACGGGGACGACTCCACCGTTGCCGATGAGTTCAGCCGCACCCTCGATACCTTTTTCGGAATCGACCGCGACCTCGCCTTCCACCGCGCCCAGTTCCTGAAAGGCACTGAGGATTTCCCATCCCTGAAAGCACAAATCGAGCCCGTCGCCGCCTCCGTCCGCCGCCTTCAGCGCATTTCGGATCGCCTCCGCATGGTCGAGGAACCGGAAAAATTTCCGGAGCAAGCGGATCTCACCAAGCTCCGCCAGACCAAGGCGGACATCGCCGGGCTCCGCTCCCGCACCGATGCCATGGTCGATTCCATCATCGCCGCAAAGGAAGGTATCGATTCGACCATCGCCTCCATCGTCGAGAACTACTCCCCGGGGCGCATCGACCCAGTCGACCGCGCCATCCTCCGCCTCGGCACCTATGAGATCCTCCACACGGATACTCCCACAGGGGTCATCATCAACGAGGCCGTCGAGCTCGCGAAACGCTTCGGTACCACCGACTCCGGCCGCTTCGTCAACGGCCTCCTCGATAGGATCGCGAAAAGCCGCAACGCCTGAGCGTAGCTGTAACGTCCCGCCGCAGGCCGTGCAAAGGGCGTCCCACGCCTTGCACAAGTTCACATTTCATTCGACCGATATCCGCTTGGCGCATATTGTCCGCTGCACCATTCACTGCATGAAAATCCAGCCCCTCGCCCTACTTATTCTTCTCGCCGCCCCGCTCCTCGCCCAGCAGGGCAACCGCAAGGGTCACGACAATATGGAGCCCGTCGTCCCCGCGAAGCTCATCCCGCCAGCACCCGTCCTCTCCCCGGCGGATGCCATGAAATCCTTCGAGATCGCTCCCGGTTTCAATATCAAACCCTTCGCCACCGAGCCGATGATCGAGAAGCCGGTCGCTCTCGATTACGATCCCGCAGGCCGCCTCTGGATCTGTGAAATGATCGGCTACATGCTCGACATCGACGGCACCGAGGAAGATAAGCCCATGGGCCGCATCACCATACTTGAGGACACCGATGCCGACGGCAAGGCCGACAAACGCACTGTCTTCCTCGATAAGGTCTTGCTCCCCCGCGCCCTCGCCGTCTATCCCGACGGTCTCCTCTACGCTACCCAGGAAAACCTCCTCTTCATCAAGCGCGACGGCCTCAAGCCCGTCGGTAAACCCACCATCGCCGTCAAGGGCTACATCAGCGGAGGCAACGTCGAGCACCGCGCCAACGGCCTCGTCCGTGGCCTCGACAACTGGCTCTACAGCGCCAAGTCAGCACTCCGCATCCGCCGCATCAACGGTAAGTTCGTCTCCGAGCCCACCCTCTTCCGAGGCCAGTGGGGCGTCGCCTTCGATAACTACGGGCGCATCTACCACAACAATAACTCCCAGTTCCTCATGGGCGACTTTATCGCCCCCAACGTCCTTGAGGGAAACCCCTCGGTGAACACTAAGGTCTCCAGTACCGCTCGCCTCGGCTCCAACAAACCCTTTCCCATTCGCGTCACCCCCGGACTCAACCGCGCCTACATCCAGAAGTCCAACGGCTACGATTTTAATACTCTCGATCCCAAAACCTTCAAACTCCTCTCCTGCACCGCCTGCGCCGGCATGACCATCTACCGCGGCACCAACTTCCCCTCGAAATGGGTCGGCAAAGGCATCATCACCGAGTCCGGCGTCAACCTCGTCAAAGCCCTCGATATCTCCGAGTCCGGCACCAAGCTCACCGCCGCCCACACCTACCCGGACAGCGAGTGGCTCGCCTCCACCGATGAGCGCTTTCGCCCGGTCAATATCTACAACGCCCCAGACGGCTCCGTCCACCTCCTGGACATGTATCACGGCATCATCCAGCACAAGACCTACGTCACCTCCTACCTGCGGAACTACTACACCTCCCAGGGTCTCGATGGGCCCGGCACCGGCCACGGCCGCATCTACCGCATCACCGCCAAAGCTGGAAAGGTTGAGCAAGTCCCCGACATGGAAACCCTTTCTTCCCCGGATCTCGTGAAACTTCTCGTACACCCCAACGGTTGGCACCGCGACATGGCACAACGCCTCCTCGGCGACCGCCCCGCCGACGATAAAACCGTCGACCAGCTGGAGCAACTCGTCGGGCTGGATAAATATCCTCTCGGCCAAAGGCACGCCCTCTGGACCCTTGAAAACATGGGAGCGCTTACCGCCATCCCCGTCTCCACCGCCCTCAAGGCGAAGGACAAGAAAGTCGTCGTCTCCGCTCTCTGGGTCGCCACCACCCTCCCGCACCCCGAGCTTTTGAAACTGGAGCAACTGCTTATCTCCATGAAACCCGTAGACGACGAAACCACCGTCTATCTCACCCGCGCCCTCGGCCCCCTTGCCACCCCCGCTGCCTTCGAAAGGATCAATACCCTCGTCAATGGAACCAAGCTCGCCTACGTCAAGGCCGCTGCATTCTCCGGCCTCGCCAAACGCGAGCACGCATTCAAGTCCACCCTCGGCGACAAGCTAACCGACAAGCAGCTCTCCGGCTGGATTGCGCAGTCCGCGAACAAGAAAGTCCCAACCGGTCCATCGCTGAAAGGCGCTGCCCTCGCCTCCTTCAACCGCGGTAAGGCGCTCTTCCACGGCGAGGCCGCATGCTTCGGTTGCCACGCCCCCGATGGTGCAGGAATCCTCGGCCTCGGCCCTCCGCTCGATGAATCCGAGTGGGTCACCGGCAAGGACGACGTTTTCGCCAAACTCCTGCTCCACGGAATCACCGGGCCGATCATCGTCAACGGCAAGAAATACGAGACCCCCGCAGAGATGCCAGCTCTCTCCGCTAACCCCACCTTCACCGACAGAAAGATCGCCGATATCATGACCTACAGCCGCAACGCATGGTCGAACAAGGCCGCCCCCGTCTCACTGGATCTTATCAAAAAACTCCGCAAGGAAACCGCCTCCCGCTCCGGCCGACCCTACACTGCCAAGGATCTCAAGTAACCCGGAGGGCACCTCTCCGAGCGCCCGGCAAGCCCTGCCATTTCCTCCGTTCTTATCCGGCGCTCAAACAGCGCCGCTCCTTGGGTGTGATTTTTATCGGTGTATTCGTCTGACGCAGCCCAAGCCATTCAATCATGATAGGGCTGATCCGACTCGGTCGGCCCTGATCAAAAACGGAAGCAGTGTATCTCCGGAAAGGGAGTGAACCCACGGTAAGACACTGCATTTTCCCCGCGATCTCACTGCCGTGTGGGTGAGGCGGGTGGCTAGATTTTAAAAGTGGGCTGACCGAGCCGGATCAGCCCTACCGTGTGAGAAACACCGATAAAAATCACACCCCCGCTCCTTGGTGCTTAGCCAACGACCCCGCCGACCAGTCACGAGGATATGGGTGACGGAGGCAGGTTGGTTTAGCCTGCAACAAAAATCGGCCGATTGCACCGGAGCTTATCAAACAGCTTTCCCTTGCAGGAAAATCCGCTTTCCCCCGTCGCCGATCTGCGCTATGGGTGGCGCGATGAGTTTCACCTTCCGCCTGCTACTTGCCCTCTGCGTCTCCGCAGGGATGGCCAGCGGCATGGTGCACATGAGCTCTCACGATGCGCACGACGAGTGCGCGGCACAGCACTCCCACGACCACGGCGGCACGCATGAATCCCATGATGACGGCGACGGCGGGACGGAAGATGCGCCGCACCACCACGATTGCTGCCACTTCCCCAGCGCGGACTGCGCACTGGAGGGGATTTCCGCACACAACGCCTTTCAGCACATCCTGGTCGAGATCCCCACCGATGTGCCGCTGATCCCGGAGGAGCCTGTGTTCTCCCTGGACAAGCCGCCGTTGATCTGAGGATACCGCGTTCCCCATTTCCCGGGGAACCATGAAACCGTGCCGGATCGGACGAGGGGTTTCCCTACCGTTTCCCCGCACCAAGCCGATGCCCTACGGCCTGTCCTTGGCATCGGCTACCTCACGATTGATCCTTACCCACGCGCTTGCGTGAACCCACATACATGAAACAAACTTTACTAACAATCCCACTGTGCCTTGCCATCTCCGCAAGCGGGATACTCGCCCAACCGGTGGAGGTGCTTAGCTACGGGAGCATCCCGCCGCGCATCCGCAATAGCAACCCGACCCTGGCGGCGGCGCGCTTCCGAATCGACGAGGCGGTGGGTCGCATGGAGCAATCCGGCCGCCTGCCGAACCCGAGCTTCGAGACCGGAGCGGAACACAATGTCAGGAACGCGGAGGGTGCGATCGTGTTCGGATTTTCGCAGAAACTCCCCGTAACCAATCGGCTCTCGCTGGAGAAGGAGATCACAGCGGCGGGCATACGCGCGGCGGAGGTAGAGGTCCGCGATGTGGAGCGCCTGCTGATCGCGGAGGCTCAGGCGGAGTATGTGAAGTTCGTCTCGATCCGTCAGCGACTGGTGCTACTAGAGCGGCAGAAGAAACTTTCCGGAGAGCTGGCGGAGTTCATCTCGGAGGCCTCGGAGCGCGGGGAGGTTTCCTCACTGGATGCGGCACAGGCGAAGCTCGCCGCGCTACGGATCGAGACGGCGGCACGCCAACTCCGCACGAAGGAGACCACAGTTCTGGGGAAACTCAAGCCACTGGTAGGGATACCTCCGGATGCTGCGGTGAGCCCTTCGGGAAACCTTCCGGCTATTTCCGTCCCATCCATCAAGGCTGTGGACAGGCCTGACCTGGACGCGGCACGCATCGGCGTGGAGGCGGCAGCGACGGGCATCGCGCTGCAGCAGGCGAGGCGCAGGGACGACATCGAGGCAACCGTTTTTGTCGCAGGCGAGCGCACCGAAGACGCCCCGGAAGGTCTGGAGAACGAAGGCATCATCGGCTTTAAACTCAGTATCCCCCTGCCCTTCTGGAACGACAACTCGGGCAACATCAAGGAGGCGACCGCGATCCGCAGTCGCAAAGAGAAAGAGGTAAAAGCGATGGAGTGTGGAATCCGCCACGAAAGCCAGACGGCGTTGACCGAAATGCGCCAGTGGGCGGATCTCATTTCCGACCTGGAGAACAAACTCCTGCCGCTGGCCAAGGAACAGACCGAGCTTTTAGATAATGCCTACCGGCAGGGCCAGGGCGACCTTCAAGCCGTGCTGAGCTCGCGTGAGCAGACTCTGGAACTGCTCGCCTCAAAAATTGACGCGATGCGTGAATTCCGGCTCGCCCGCATCCGTTACGAGGCCGCGCTGGGTGTGCGGTAAAGAGACGATCCAATAACCATTTTTCACCAAAACGACAATTTCCCCATGAAGACGAACTTAAGAAACACACTGATGTTATCCCTACTGTGGATTGCATTTTCACAAATCCTCCCGGCGAATACCGGCACGATCGTGCTGGATGAAACGGGAGTGAAGAACCTACGGATCGAAACGGAACCGGTGGAGGAAAAGGATTTTGAAGAAACCTTTTTCTCGCTGGGCCACATCGAGGCCGTGCCGAACAACATCGCCGCAGTGAGCAGCCGGATACCGGGGCGCGTGGTCGAGTTGGAGGCAGGGCCTGGGGATTTTGTGGATAAAGGGCAGATCGTGGCACGCATCGAGAGTCGCCAACCGGGCGATCCGCCGCCGCTGATCCCGCTGGAGGCACCCATCGGAGGGCTGGTGACGCATCGCGAGATCCGCCTCGGCGATCCCGTGACGCCGGACAGCCACATCATGGAAATCACCGATCTCAGCGAGATGTATGCGGTGGCAAAAGTGCCCGAGCACCTTGCTGGAAAAATCAAGCCGGGGACAAAGGCGCACATCCGAGTCATTGCGCTGCCGGAGGAGACTTTCGACGGAGAACTATTACGCTTCGGCACCAGTGCGGACGAGGAGAGTGGAACCATCGATGCGATCTTCCTGCTGCCGAATCCCGACAAAAAACTCCGCACCCAAATGAGGACAGAGTTTTCCATCGTAATCAGCCAGAGGCCAGGTGTGCTCGGCGTGCCACGCGCGGCTCTCCAGGGCGAGACGGCGGACAGGTTTGTCTACATCAAGCACTTCGACCTGCCGAACGCTTTCGTGAAGAGCCCGGTAATCGTCGGTGAAATGAACGACCGCTACGCGGAGATCGTCAGCGGTCTTTTCCCCGGCGACGACGTAGTGACACGCGGCGCGTATTCGCTTTCCTTCGCGGGCGCGAGCAGCATTTCCCTAAAAGATGCGCTGGATGCCGCCCACGGACATGAACACGCGAAAGACGGCTCAGAACTGGCCGAAAATGAAAAGACGGAAGAGCAACACGGCCACGATCATTCGACGGAAGGCGGCGGCAACCACGGTGTCAGTCCCATGTGGATGTATGCGAGTATTCTGTTAGGGCTGCTGCTGGTGGCATCGTTCTTAGGCAAAGCCTTCGCACGGCCGGAGTAAAACTGATCCGCAACCGATAGCCAAACCCTCAACGACAATTTTCCCATGCTGAACAAAATGATCCAATGGTCGCTCGCCAACAGGGCGGTAGTGCTCGCCGTTTCCATCCTAGTGATGGTGATGGGCATCCGCACTGCAACGGAGCTACCGGTGGAAGTGCTGCCGGATCTGACCAAGCCGACGGTGGTGATCCTAGTGGAGGCTCCGGGGCTTTCCCCCGAGGAGGTGGAAAGCCAGATCACCGTGCCGCTGGAAAGCTCGATGATGGGTGTCGCCGGGTTGACCCGGTTGCGCTCGAACTCCGATGTCTCGCTGGCGCTGATCTATGCGGAGTTCGACTGGGGCACGGACATCTACAAGGCACGCGTGCTGGTGCAGGAGAGGTTGCAATCGGCACGGGAGAAACTGCCGGAGGGCATCGAACCCTTCATGACTCCGGTTTCCTCACTGATGGGGGAAATTCTGCTGGTGGGCGTTCGTTCCACCGTGCCCGAGGGTGAGGAGGGCTACCTTTCCCCGAGTGAGATCCGGACACTGGCAGATTGGACGATCAAGCCGCGCCTACAGAACATCAAGGGCATCGCCGAAATCCTGAACATGGGCGGCGGGGTGCGCAGGATCGAGATTCAGCCGGATCCGAACCGGATGTATGCGAACGGGGTGAGCTTCGAAGAACTGGAGGCGGCAGCGGAACAAGCGGCCACGCGCACCTCGGGAGGTTTCCTGAATACAGGGCCGACCGAGATCATGGTGCGAAATCTCGCGATGACCGTTGTCCCTGCGGACATCGCGAAGACGTCGGTAAAAAAGATCAACGACCGCCCCATCTCCATCGGCGATGTGGCGAATGTGGTCTGGGGCATCGAGCCAATGCGCGGCGACGCGACGATCAGCAAAGCTCCCGAGAAATCGCCTACCTACGGGGTGATCATGTCGATCACCAAATCCCCCGGCGTGGACACCCGCGAGTTGACCGCGGAGATCAAAAAGTCGCTCGGCGAGCTGGATCCCTCACTGCCAGCGGGAGTGGAGACGACGACGCTTTTCCAGCAGAAGGATTTCATCGACCACGCCATCGGAAACCTCACCGAAGCGATCCGCGACGGGGCGATCATGGTGACCATCGTGCTGTTCCTTTTTCTTCTGAACTTCCGTACGACCTTCATCACCCTGATGGCAATGCCGATGTCCTTCGGGATCACGATGCTGGTATTCCTCGCCTTCGATATCAGCGTTAACTCGATGACACTCGGCGGACTAGCCGTCGCAATCGGCATGGTGGTGGACGATGCGATTGTGGATGTGGAAAATGTTTTCCGGCGCCTGCGAGAGAACGCGAAGAAGAAGCACTCCCTGCCCCGCCTGCAGGTGATCGCAAAGGCATCCGGCGAGGTAAGAAACTCGATCTTCTACGCCACGGTGCTGATCATCCTGAGCTTCCTGCCGTTGCTCGGGCTGACTGGTGTGGAGGGTAAACTTTTCGCGCCGATCGCCATCGCCACCATCGTATCGATGATCGCTTCGTTCTTCGTTTCCCTGACGATGATCCCGGTGCTGTGCTCGTTGCTGCTGAATCCGAAGGCCGACAAGGAGCACAAGGACGGGCGATTGGTGCTCGCCTTGAAATGGTTATTGGAGAAAACACTGCTGCGCGCTGCGCTAGCCCAACCGCTGATGGTGCTGGTGGTAGCGGGCGCGATACTGGTCGCGACGGGGTCGCTGTATCCGCTGATGAACAAGGATTTCCTGCCGAGCTTCCAAGAGGAGACGGCATTGGTCGCGGCAACGGCCGCGCCGGGCACTTCGCTGGATGAGATGAACCGTATTTCCGATGTGATCGAGCAACAGATCCTGTCCGTCCCCGAAGTCAGGCAAGTGGGTCGCAGGCTCGGACGGGCAGAGCGCGGCGACCACGTGGTGCCGGTTTCCACGGCAGAGTTCGACGTGGATTTCCAGGAGGGCGGAGAGAGGTCGCGTCAGGAAATACTCGATGATATCGGCTCGAAGGTGCGGACGGTGCCGGGGGTGTTCGCGATTGTGAGCGGGCCGTTAGCAGACAGGATCGGACATATGCTCAGCGGGGTCTCCGCGCCGGTGGCGGTGAAAGTTTTCGGAAGGGACCTGGAAAAAATCCGGGCGATCGGGATCGAGGTGCAGAAGGTTGCGCAGGGCATCCCGGGATTCGAAAACGCGAAGCTCGACCAGGCTTCCTCCATTCCTCAGTTGCGGATCGAGCCGAACCGTGACCGTGCGCTTGCCTACGGAATCACTCCCGGCGAGATCAACCGTGAGCTTTCCGCACTTCTCGGTGGGCACGAGGTCGCGGAGCTTTTCTCCGGACAGACATCGGTAAGCCTCGTCACCCGCCTGCCACTGGAGTGGCGCGACTCGCCGGAGAAGATCGCCGAAATCCCGATCCAGGTTTCCGAAAAACAATGGGTGCCGCTATCGCAGATCGCAGACGTGCGTGAAGCAAAGGGGCCGAACGTGATTTTCCGCGAGAACGCAATGCGGAGGTTCGCCATCGCGATCAAGCCAACCGTGCGCGACGTCTCCAGTCTTGCCGAGCGTTTCGAAAAAGAAGTAAGAGCGAAGGTGACGCTACCCGAAGGCTATTCGTTCACTTTCGAGGGTGAGTTCCGCGCCCAGGAAGCGGCGACAAAGCGCATCCTAATCTTTTCCTCTCTAGTCTTCGTGGCGGTGTTTATGATGCTTTTCGGCTATTTTAAAAGCGCCTCGCTAGCACTTCAGGTGCTGGTCAATATTCCCCTCGCGCTGATGGGCGGTCTCGCCTTCACTTGGCTGAAGCTGAACAACATTTCCATCGCAACACTCGTCGGCTTCATCGCCGTCGGCGGCATCGCGGCGCGAAACGGGATTATGATGATCTCGCATTACCTGCACCTTATGAAACACGAGGACGAAGGCTTCACCAAACAGATGATCATCCGTGGCACTCAGGAAAGGCTGGTTCCGGTACTGATGACCGCACTCGCGGCAGGGATCGCCCTTGTGCCATTTCTCCTCGCCGCCGACCAACCCGGAAAGGAAATCCTCCATCCCGTCGCCGTGGTCATCGTAGGCGGCCTTATTTCATCAACATTCCTGGACATGGCCGTTACCCCGGCGATGTTCTGGTTGATCGGCAGGAAAGCCGCCGCCCGCGCCCTCGCTCTGAGAGCCGAGGCATCCATCTGAATATTTCCCGTAAAAAACCATCGAAACAACCATATGAAAATAACAAACGTAACACTGACCGCCATGGCACTGCTCACCCCCTTCCTCTTCGCCGAAGAAAAAGGCCACGAAGGTCATGATCATGACGATCACGACAGCGCCACTCACGACGATGTCGCCACCATCGCCGGCCCGAACGGCGGCAAGGTTTTTACATCCACCGAGCCTCATTTCGAATTCTTCGTAACAAAGAAGCGCATGATCCGCTTAACCTTCCTCGATAAGGACAACAAGGCAGCCACACCTGCGGAAGGCTGCACCGCGTCGGCCGTCAGCGGCGACCGCTCCTCGCCGACAAAGATGACCTTCACGAAGGACGGCGACTCCCTGATCTCCGACAAACCGCTGCCCGAGGGCAAGAAAGTCCCCATGATACTTCAGCTGAAATCCGCTGCCGATGCCGACAACGTGACCGAAAAGCTCAATATCGACCTCAACAGCTGCTCAACCTGCGCCCACCTCGAATACGCCTGCACCTGCGAGCATTAATGCCGATATAGAGAGAAATCAAAGTTTCCCCAAACCGTTCTTGCCGTCAGGAGGTGCTCTTCATAGGTTGGCGCAACCTATTCTATTGCGTGTCCGAAACAGCCTCCAGCCATCATATTATCGGCATACTCCCAGCCCGCTGGGGCTCCACACGCTTCCCCGGAAAGCCCCTCCATCCCATTGCCGGGAAACCATTGATCCAGCACGTGTGGGAACGTTGTCAGGGTGCGAAATTACTTTCGCAGATCATCGTCGCCACCGACGACCAACGGATCGCGGATGCAGTCATCGCCTTCGGAGGAAAGCCGGTGATGACTTCAACCGATCATCCCTCGGGCACAGACCGACTCGCCGAAGCGGTGAAAGCCATCCCGGAGGCGACGCATATCATCAATATCCAGGGCGACGAACCGCTTATTGACCCCGCCCTGATCGATGAACTCGCGCAGGCACTGATCGACGATCCCGCCCTGCACATGGTCACGGCTGCGAACCAACTCGATCCCGCCGACCCAGCTATCGCCGATCCGAACGTAGTGAAAACCGTGCTCAAGGCGAACGGCCACGCCCTCTACTTTTCTCGCTCCCCCCTGCCCTATTTCCGCGACGCCGTCCCCGGCCTATCGGTGCTCCGCCACAAGGGGATCTACGGATACCGCCGCGATTTCCTCGAAACCTTCGTTACCTGGCCGCCCTCCCCGCTGGAACTCGCCGAATCCCTCGAACAACTGCGCGCCCTCGAGAACGGCTCCAACATCCGCGTCCTGACCACCTCGGATACCTCACCCGGCGTCGACACCCCCGAGCAGGCAGCGGAGATCGAACGCATCATTGCCGCAACATGACCCAATATTGAGCGCGGCTTGCAAAGCCGCACTCCATACCATCCCGACCATCCCCTTCCTTAGGATTTAATATTTAGAATTTTATGAAATACATTTTTGTCACCGGCGGCGTCGTCTCCTCACTTGGAAAAGGACTGGCCGCAGCCTCCATCGGAACCCTCCTTGAAGCTCGAGGGCTCAAGACCCTGATGCAGAAATTCGACCCCTACCTCAACGTCGACCCCGGAACGATGTCGCCCTACCAGCACGGCGAGGTCTACGTCCTCGACGACGGCGCGGAGACCGACCTCGACCTAGGTCACTACGAGCGTTTTACCTCCGGCGTCCTTACTCAGATGAACAACCTCACCTCCGGGCAGGTTTTTGAATCCGTGATCAAAAAGGAAAGGCGTGGCGATTACCTTGGAAAAACCGTACAGTTCATCCCCCACGTCACCGACGAGATCAAAGAGCGCATGGACAAGGTCACTGCGGACAATTCCGAGGTCGACGTGCTAATCACCGAGATCGGTGGAACCGTCGGCGATATGGAGGGACTTCTCTTCATCGAGGCATTGCGCCAGTTCGCACTGGAGGTGGGTAAGGAAAACGTCTGCTTCATCCATGTCACCCTGCTGCCCTACATCAAGGCTGCGGGCGAGGCGAAGACCAAGCCCACACAACAGTCCGTCGCGAAGATGCGCGAACTCGGCATTCAACCGGACATCATCATCTGCCGCACCGAGACCGATCTCGACGAGTCCAATCGCCGCAAAATCGCGATGTTCTGCAACGTCGAGAAGAAGAACGTCGTCGCCTTCCGCGATGTTGCACACACCATTTACGAATGCCCCCTCGACCTGCGCCGGGACAAGATCGACCGACTGGTAGTGGACAAAATTGGCCTCGGTCACACCCCCTCGCCGGATCTTGAAAAGTGGGAGACATTCGTCCAGCGAGTCATTCACCCGAAACACAAGGTCACCATCGCCGTTGCGGGCAAATACATCGAACTCCAGGATGCCTACAAATCAATCTACGAATCCCTCATTCACGCTGGCGCCCACCACGACACCAAGGTGGAGATCGTCCGTGTCGAGGCGGGGGCAATCGAAAACCACGGTGCCCGCGCAGTGATAGGCGAAGTGGATGGCATCCTTGTTCCCGGCGGCTTCGGCGACCGCGGCATCGAGGGTAAAATTCTAGCTGCGACATACGCCAGGGAAAATAAAATCCCCTACTTAGGAATCTGCCTGGGAATGCAGATCGCGACGATCGAGTATGCCCGCAATATGTGCGGACTGGAGGGCGCGAACTCAACCGAATTCAACAAGTCCAACCCCCATCCGGTCATCTGCCTGCAGGAGGAACAGAAGGGAATTAAGGACATGGGAGCCACGATGCGACTCGGTTCCAGCGAATCCATACTCTTCGCTGGCACCAAGGCAGCCGACCTCTATGGCAACGTTGACCGCATCCACGAACGCCACCGCCACCGCTATGAGGTGAACTCAGACTATCAGGACAAGCTGCAGGAAGGCGGACTGATTATTTCCTCGGTTTCAGCAAACGAGGGACTTGTGGAGATCGTCGAACTTGCGAACCATCCGTTTTACATCGGTGCCCAATTCCATCCGGAATTCCTTTCGAAACCGAACCATCCCCATCCACTGTTCTCGGGATTTGTGGCCGCCGCCCTTGCTGGCGCCGCAGAGGAAGAACCATCCTAAGAATGAAATGCGGGCGCTTCCGCTGTACCTCCAGCGCAGCCTCATCCACAGAGAGCTCCACAAGGGTGAAAAGTTGGGGGGCTACCTTCGCACGGGAAACTGTAAACTGCACGCAACCGGGTTCATTGGCGATTACATCCGCCGCCTCCGCGGTGATATATTTCGGGTGATCCGCTCCTTTCCGGCAGCCGTCTCGTCAATGATTGCAAGTGACACCATAGGCTCGAACCACGTCGAATACAGCTCCTGATGAATAGCTGAATCTACATCAACCCCGCCGGATCTTGGATCCGCTGAAGAATATGGTGATCCGGTAGATTTTTTTTAGCCTTGTGCTGATCATGCCGGTCTCAAGATCCACCCGTTCGGGGATCTCCTGCAGGTGGATATCCACCATCGCCTGAAAGCCTCGCTCCGAATAGATGTCGATCAGGATCGCAAGCGCCACGGGATCATGGAAGATCGTCTCCTCGGTGTTAACGGTGGCACGCCCCGTCACGGCGTAGCGCTTGATGACCGGCATCATTTTCTCCTGGATGAAGTCCACGACTCGGACGAACAAGTCACGGTGTTCGATCTGGTAGCTGTCCAGGCGATTCACCAACTCTTGGCGCGCCTGCTCAACGATCTCATCCGCAAGCGGAATGTGCCGTAGCGTGTCGTATGTCCGTGGGTCGAGTTCCAGCGAACTCTGGTATTCAAGCTCGCGGATGATATTCTGTTGCACCACTTCGATGGGTGCCTGGGCGTTGATGAAATGGTAATGGAAAATCTGCTTCAGCGAGACCAGTGCATCATAGGTCTTCTCCTTGAAGGTGCGATAGCGGTTCCTGGCCAACTCCGGGTCGAAATCCGTCGCACGCTCTTCGTCCAGCACCCCGACCCCGGACTGACTGACCTCGGCGTTGTGGGCTAGGGTTTCCTTGCCGCGCTTGAGCTGCCGGGTAATGCTCTCCGCCTCATCGACGAACAGCACCATGATATGGAAAACTGGTTGCCGGAAGAAATGCGCCTCCGGAGTATCAGAAAACTCCCGCCTCAGGAGAACCATACGGTCATAGAACATCTTGAGACACTCAACTTGCACGTTTGTCCTGGGAAAACCGTCAAGCACCGCACTGTCGCGAAAGTCTGGCTGAAGCATTTCCTGCAATAGAAGCCGTAGAACCTCCTCGTCGCCGACCATGCCGCCGCCGGCCTTGATCTTCTTGGCCTCCGGGGAATCAAGAAGTTGGCTCACCACGATGGGATTTGCCGAAATTCCTCGCACCTGCCGGATGAAATCCGTGTTGGTTCCCTTACCTGAACCCGGGGCACCGCCGAGCAAGATCAGTTCCTTCGGAAATCTCAGGTTCTCGCGACCGACATCATCCTCTAATTTTTTCCAAACCCGATTGAAAATCAGATGGGCATCCTTGATTTCAAGGTCGGCGGGCGGGGAGTTAGGGGCTATTTCAGTCACAGTTCCGGGGATCCAACATCACCATTTCCTCCACGTCCAGCCCTGGCTACAATTCATTGCTGCCAAAGAAGACACCAAAATCACCAATCATCCCGGAGACGCATCGCCTCCATGGCCTCATTGTAGATATTGAACTCGATGCGCCGGAACGCGTCCTTGCTAAAGCGCGCCTCGCCAAAGTGCTGGCTAAAGCCAACCAACTTATCGCCATCCACCCCGTCGAAGCGAAACACGAGTCGCGATCCATCCGCGAGCGTCGCCCGAACGTCACCCTTGTATCGCCTGGGTGTTTCCATTTCCGTCGGCGAAAGGACGATATTCTTAAGCCTTGCGATCGGAAAGATAACCTCGGTGAAGGGAGTCTTCAGGGTGATATCCTCGCCTTCGATCTTGAGAACCTCGCCTTCGATATTGTCGCCATTAAGAAGAACCATGCGTCCAGCGGGCAATTTATTCTTGGATTCCTTGTCGTCCTCTGCCTCCTCTTGACCTTGGAATCCACCCCGGAAAACGCGCCCTCGAAATCCTGCCTGACGATTCGGAACATCCTCATAATAGCCGTCCCAACTCGTGACCGCGATGTTCGAGATGCGCAGCGGAGAGCTATCCTGAGAAATGATATGCAGCCCGTTCCCGAGCTTTTCCGCGTCGATATCCCCATCCTCCCACACGTCAATGATCTCCCCATCCACGTAGAGGAGAATCTTCCCGGTCTTCCTGCTGGCCTTGATCTCAATACGCGCCTTCTCGTTCTCGCGCAGGCTGCCCGCATTCGTCGAATGCCCCAGCCAATTGTTCGTTCCGCACTTCTTTACGTGGACGGAATTTCCCTGGAAAACCATTTCGTATCCCGCATCCGGGCTATCGCTGGAGATGTCATCGGAAAAGAAAATAACCTTCGGGCGGAAAGAGCCGCGCCATGCGGCGTCGAAAGATATTACGCACTCGTCGGGAAACCCGACCTCACGTGCGATTCCACCCGGGGATTTCGAGTGCAGCGCACCGCCACGGAACTGCCATGAGGAATTACCCTTCGTAACAGTCCATTCCTCAATGCTGTTCGGCCCACGGTAAAAATAATCAGAAGTGCGGGAAATCTTAACAGATTTTACGTTCACCCGCCTGACCGTAAGTTCACCGGCATACGAAGTCCTGAGCTGTATATCGTCATCGCTCAGCCCGGAGAGCTGGCCTTCGATCAGATCGCCGTTGTACATCTCAAGGACGGCCTTGTGGGCAGCGCCGGGAGGGAGCTCGGCATCGTCGTCTCCGGGAGACATATTGAGATCCACGATGTGCCCGAGTTCAAAATCGGACGGTTCCTTGAGTATCTGCGACTGCCAGGAAAGCAGGTCGCCCGAAAGGGCAAGCACTTCTCCGGTAAGCTGGTCGCCGTTTGAGAATCGCACGACAGCCGTGTCATCCTCGGCCATGCCGAATGAGCTAAGAACTAGCAGGAGGTAAGGAATTCGAATTCTCATCGGCTTTTCACAGGTTTTGCACGGCGGCTCTTGCGGCGTTGGAGGGAAGTGATACCGCTGCGGTCGATCTCAACCGAACCGAGCAGTGGATGCTCCGTGGTGACCTGATCGGAACCGAAAATACACGAGGAAACCTGCATCTCCCCACGCCCACGCAAACCAAGAGTGAAGCCTCCAGTGCTCCGTTTTTCCGCAGTGGCAGCTTCTCCGCCGATGAACACCGTCGACACCTCCTGATCGGCAAGTTCGAGGACTTCCTTCTGGAAATCACTCTTGAAAAGGTAAACCGATGTCTCCCCGTCTCTGCGTATTCCGGTGAGCTTTCCGCCGAGGCGTTCACCGTAGCGTCCGATAAGGGAATCTGACTTGCCGTCACCCCGCTCTTCGGTGCGATGCCTGTCGCTCCTGTCATCCCATTCCAGCACCTGTATGCCCCCGACCCTCAGCCCGCTTTCCCGGGGTGCACGGCTGACCAAGGAAATTCCGGTTCCCGATGGAACACCCTGAACCGGATCCGTGTAACGGCCCTCCATCTCGCCATCCACATATAGCTGGATCTGGCTGCGGGAACGATCCACCCGAATTTCGATCTCCATGCGGCTGTTCCGCATGCTTCCCGAGGAGCGGTTCATGAGGACGATCGGGACATCACCCGATTTGTCCGGTGACGTGCGGTAAATCCCCAGGCCGGCACCAATCAGCTGCAGGAAATACCTGTCAGGTTTCGCACTTTCCTTCCGCTTGGACTCGCCAAACTGGAACTGAAAGTTCGGATAGTTGTTCCATGCCACCGTAAACCTGAGGATGAACTTTTCCGGAAGTCCGACGTCCCTGGACAGGGAGCCCTGGCCACGTGCCAAAAATTCGCCATCCTCTATGGTCCAGCTCTCGGAGCCGCCCTTGTCACGCTTCCAACCCTTGAAATTCTTTGCCCCTGTGTAGACAACCCGCTCCGGATAGAGCCCGAGCTGGATCGATGAGATCATCGCCCGTGGGATCGAAATCTCACCGAGATCCGTCGACGCTACGTTGAGTAATCCATCGGCCAGCGAGATAACCTTCACAGGCAGCACATCGCCATTGATGAGTTCGACCCTTTGATCCGAGACAAACGCAGTATCGTCGGCATTGCCGAAATCAACCCTGATCGCCTCCTCACCCTTGATCAGAAGAGGCTTTTCGGAAAATGGTGATACCAGTTCGATGGTTCCCTCTCCGTCCATCGCCGTCACCTCGCCCGTCAGCCTACCATCACCCCGCAGCGATACCTCCGCCGCCGTCAAGGAAGACGCCATGCTCAAAGCCAATGCGGCCAACCGAATGGAGTCAAAATTCATCATTCCAATCGTCAAGGAAGCTTCCCGTTTCGCGAAACTCCAGCATCACAGCGGAGTCCAGCCCGACATCGATCTCGCCGGCCGATGGATTGCGCATGCGCAGGGTGCGCCCGTCCCCCTCCAAAGGCAGCCCGCTGATTCTGCCCAGCGGATGGAACCGAATTCTCACCTCGTCCGAGGAATTCTCCTCCACTTTCGCAAGCCCGGATTTCGCAAAACGGACTTCGGCGATCTCCGCAATCGGAAACTCGAAGTCCCCGAACCGTCCCTCCAACTTGAGTAAGCCGTCGTGGAGCCCTGTAATTTTTCCAGAAAAGCGGTCGGTGCCATTGGCAAGCAGGACGATATCCGCGTCGTCTACCTGCATGCTCCGTGCGGAGTCAGGCATCCCGTTCCACTCAGCCACCACGATATCCGAGATCCGGACGGAAGAATTTTCCGTCTGAGCTACAAAACCGAAACCATTCCCTTTCCCGGCATACCCATCAGCGTCGCCCAGCGCACCGTCCAGTTCGCTCCATTGGGCCACGAACTCACCGTCCACAAACAGGATAATCTCTCCGGAAAGGCGGTTGCAGCGAATTTCCACGGAGGCCTTGCCGGCATCGCCGAGGCGAAGGTTGCTGTTCGTCGCTTGCACCCGATCCAACAGTGGTCTGCCAGTGTCGTCAAACGAGGCACGGTAGAGCATCACGTAGTTTGAATACAGATGTAGTGCATAACTCTCACCGAAGATTTTCGGAAGTGATACCGATTTTGCTCCGTTAACAACGGCGACGCGCTTTTTATCACCCTTCTCGGCGACTTCGGGATTCTTGAAATTTGCGTGGAATCCGACAGCCAGTGAGAGGCGCTTCTTCCATGCGATCTCGAACTGCAGGATCGCACGATCCGGCAAGCCGCTTTTACGTGCAAGTGCCGTTCCCGTCTTCTCGTTCTGCCAATACCACGAGGAGCCAGAGTGCTTCCACTGCGGGATGGCATCGTTTTTCTTGACGTCTTCGACCGGTGCCGGGATCCCATCGGGGTGTTCGATGTCGATCATACTCCATTCGTTCGGATCGAAAGAGCCATGGTAAAGAACCCTGCCCCCAAGCGGGCTCGGGGCGAGAAGCCCAACCTGGTTCCGGGGGAATTCGAGCATACCTCCAAATTCCGTTTCGATGACCACCCGCTTGTCGTCGAGTTCGCGGATGTTTCCGGGGATGCGGTCGCCGTTCATCGTGCCGATATGCGAGAGCTTGCCAAGCGACTTCAGAGGATCCCCACCGCGCAACACCACACGCCTGATGTCGGACGACTTGAACTTTAATTCCCCGCTGACATCGTCGCGGCTCCAGAGAAGCGAGGAATCAGCAGCGATCCCCGCCAGGTGCCCGTGCAGCTGATCGCCATTCACAAAGCTCAGAAGGTCGTCCTTCAATTCTACTCCGTTGCAGCAGGTTGCTAGCAGGAGAACTATTAGTGGGTTCCGTCTCATTTTTCGTAGATTGGCAGATAGCGGTAGTTCAAGGCGAGTGACAAAAGCGCACCGGAGGTGCTAAAAGCCTGCCCTTGGTTCCCGGGAAAGGAGCCGTCGGGAGATTGGATCGTCCCCAGATACCGAATATTACGGCCGTTCCAGTCTGCCCAGACGTCATCATCGGCGTGGAAAAGCGCTTGGGACATATAGTATTCGTAATAATACGGATAGTAGCGCTCGCGGTAATCGAGGTTCTTCTTCAGGTATGCTAAGCTCGCTGCGTAGCCTTTCGAGTCCTTTTCCTTTGCGAGCGAAAGGCAGAGCGATCCGATCGCAGTAAGCGTAGGCTTGCCGCCTGCAGAGGAGGTGTAGCCATAGGCTCCGTCGCTACCCCTGCAGCTGGCCAGATAGGAAAGCCCTTTTTTGAAAACTTCATCCGGAACCGCCATCCCGGCATTCCTTGCTGCAAAGAGACTGACGAGCTGGCATCCGGTAACCGTGGTGTCGGCATCACGGCTTTCAGGGGTGTAGCGCCAGGCACCGAACCGATTCCGCTTCTGGGAACTGACAATGAGCTCAATCGCCTCCTTGAGCGCGTTGGCAAGCTTCGGGTTGTCAACCACTCCGTATGACTCGGCGAGTGCCTTGGTAGCAAAGGCATGATTGTACATGCTCGAGCCGATGTATCCGTTGGTGGAGTTCTGCTTCGAAATGATGTATTCAACGCCCCTACTGATCACCTTCGCATGGGGCCCGTTCTTGGGATCCTCCCCGTGCGCAAGGAATGCCGCGACACATAGGCCGACGACCCCGGGCTCTCGGCCTGCTGTGTCATTCCACGAGCCGTCCTCGTTCTGCTTCTCCGAAAGGTAGCGGAGCCCGCGCTCATAGATGATGTCAACCTGTGCGGGAATCGTGTCGTCCTGCCTATTAAGCAGACCCTGGCCGCTTGCCGAAGCAAGCAAGCCCACGAAATGAAAAATGATAACAAAACGCTTCATTCTATTTACTGATCCCCTCGAGCCCCCTGTTGTAAGCATCCAGCGCTTTCTGGAACTCGCCCGGTAGTGATTTCCCGGCCTGTCCCGCAGCCTTCGGCACGGTGCGCTCGTCGAGCTTGTTTCCGGCGCTGCCTGCTTCGCTCAAGTTCGCCGCATCCGATTCACCGGTCTGGCCTTCGCCGCCCTTGTTGCCTGCTCCCTTACCTTTCCCTTCACCCTCTCCCTCGCCTTCTTCCTCGCCTTTACCTTTGCCCATCATGCGCTCCATCATGTCCATCATTGCGCCTCCGGCCTCGCCGGAACCACTCTTCTTCTGCTTCGCCTTGGCGGCCTCGTGGATCTTCTCGATAATCTCCGTCTGCGCGGCGATCGTCACTCCTCCTGTATCCGCCTCGACGAGATAATCGGTCGTCTCGTCCATGATCCCCTCCACATCGGTCAATAACTCGATCACCTTCGGCGCGGTCTGCTCGATCACGAGCTGCTGGACATCAGCGGAAAGCTCGTCCTGCTCATCGGCGAGCTTTTCGGAACCGCGGGAATGGCGATCCATCGCTTCCATGCGATCCTCGCCGTCATCCGCTTGGAGAGTCGGCACAGCCAAGGCCGCGGTGATCAGTGATATGTGTAGAAATAATTTCATTCGCTGGATTGTCCGGATGCACCAGCATCCCGTTTAAGCTGTTCGAGCACGCGTGTCCGTGCTCTGAGGTCCTGTTGAGTCTGGATCATTTTCATGACTCGCAGCATAAATTCGAAATCTTCATCCTCAGGGCTTGGACCGCCGTCGCCTTCACCACCACCTCCGCCGTTTTCCTTGTCTAGCTCACCCCCAAGGATAGCCGCCCATTCAGCGAGTTTTTTAGCCCATTTATCGGCATCCTCGGTGGCCGTATAGGAGTGGTTTTTCTGGAGCTTGGCTCTTATCTCCTCCAGCCCTATATCGATCTGGGAATCACGCATCTGATCGAGGATGGATTTGAAGGATTCCTTTTCGGTCCGAGCAAAGTAGTGCCCGAGATCCTCCTGGATCCAGCGCACATCCGCAGCTGTTACCATCTGTTGCCGCTCGGTATCGGAAAGCCTGATCTGGTCGCTTGGATCGATCTCTTTCGCCCTTATCCCAAGCATCTTTGAAAAACCTTCGATCAGGGTTCCTGCGATCCCCTGCTGTTCCGAGGCGGCCTTCTTGAGACGGCTCACGAAGGTGCTGGCCTCGAAACGCTTGTTCGCGTCATTCGCCTGCTCGATCGCCTTCTTCATCTTCTCAACCACCTTCTTCTGCTTTTCAACAGCCTCTGCGACGTCCTCCTTGGCCTTTTCCTGGGTGTTCGATTTCTCCTTGGCTTCAGCCAACTTGTCGCGGACTTCCGGGATATCCTTGTCGGAAAGCTCCTGCATCGACTTCATGGCCTCCGCCATCTTCTTAAGCGTCTCCTTGTCGATCTCACCGTTGCGTGTCGCGCCCTTCATCACTTCCTCCATTTTTTCGGTGAGCTCCTTCATCTTCTCGGAGTTCTGGCTTTCCGCCAGTTCCTGCTCCTCGAGACGCTTCCGGTTCTCATCCTTCTGAAGCTCCTCCCCTGCCATCCGCTCAAGGCGCTGGTTCTCATCGAGGAGGTTCAGTTCTTTCCGGGCAAGGTCTTCCAACTCGCTGATCGTCCTATCGAACTGGCTCTTGAGCAGTTGCGCGTGCTCCTCCCGGCTGAGAATGTAGATCATGATAGGCTCTGAGTATACCCGCCCGCGTCCCGGAAAGTAGTCCTCGGAAAACGCCCGCAAAAGGATCCTCTGCGGCCCCATCCCAAATGCGGCTGGCGAAAACACCACCGGCTTCATGATCCTTCGCTGCTCGGGATTGCCTTCTGCCAGGACAAGCTCGCCCTTCGTCCCCGGCTGTTGATCTGCTGCCGTCCCAAGGCTTTCCCACTCGATACCGGCTTGCTTGAGCCCGAAATCATCCTCGCAGAGAATCTCGAAATCCAGTGCCTCTTCGGGGAGAATCGCCTTCTGGCGCTCAAGACCCTGGGTGTATGCGACCGGTGGAGCGTCCTTCACGGCATCGACCCTCAGCCTGAAATCGGATCCGCCTATCAGCCCAAACTCATCAATCCACGAGAACGGGATCTCGAACGGGACAGCACCGACATGGATCTTCCCCGTCTGCGCCTTATTTCCAACGATATCGAGAACCCCGGACATAGGCTCGAACACTGCGTCGGGAGCCGCCTCTCCGTATGCCCGCCCGGGACCGTATGCGCCGGAGCGCACGGGACGGCTCATATCCAGCTCAAAAACAATCGAGCTACCCTCAACCAGGCTCAGTTCACCTGACGTCAGATCAACCTCCCTTTTCGGGATGCCCATATATTTGGGATAGGTGACAATCGCCTTCGCCCCGTTCACGCTGGGACGCTGCTTCGGTTCGACTTTGAGCAGGTGCTTCAGATCGCCGATCCGGAACACCACTGTTCCCGCCTCCTGCTGACCGGGAAAGCGGAAGTCATAGATTTCCTCCTCGAGCCTCGCGTTGACCTCCGGCTGAAGCCCATATCGACCCTGCGCAGAGCTAGGCCTCTGCTCTGAGTTTTTCGAAAGCTTGAGGCGAACTCCGAATGCCTCGCCATAGGGCACCGCAAGATATCCGACCGGGGAATCAAGCTGGGTGAACGTGTATCTCTCCGTATCGGAAAACGGCATTAGCCAGCGCTCTAGCGCATTGAGACCCGCCTTGGGGGTCGCCAGAAAAGCCGTTGCTACCAGCCCCATCAGAAGGATCGCAGCCAAACCCCATTTTCTGTGCCTCGGGCTCGGCAGCGCGGTATCGAGATCCCTTTTCCCGGTTTCCGCAGCGACCACTTCCATCGCCGCAGCCCGTAGCCTCGGGGAGAGCGAATCGCCCGCCTCGTCCTGCATTTGCAGCTCGATGACACCGAGAAGGCGGTCACCAAGACCCGGAAATTTTCGTGCGATGAGTCGTGCAAGCTGCCCCTCATGCCTGTGTCCCCAGACCCAGCGATGCAACCAATAAGGCGCAAACCCGGCGAACAGCGAAATGCCGCCGAGCAGAACCAGCAACCGCACCCAACCGGGTGTTTGCCAGATCCTATCCAACCCGAAAATCAGCAGGAACGAAACCAACAATCCGATCAGTCCGGCTGCGACCGCTTCCATCACCTTTCGCCGCCAAAGGAGGCGACGGAAATCCTCCAACTGCTTCTGCAGGCTGGCAGGAATCACGTTTCGGCTGGCGGGTGGATGATCAGGCATCGTCAAAGTCGGCACCGAAGATGCCTCTGGGGTTGCTTCACACTGACAGGGATACGTCCCAATTCCAGCAGTTTTCTCAAGATGACGGAGGAATTTACTTTCTCTTTACCTCCTCGAGATACCGATGAATCCACCTAATTCAAATTCTCATTCGTCCTTGAACGGCTCCGCCTTCCTGCGGTCGATGCAGTTCGTCAGCCAGGTCACCAGTTTTTCGGCTTCAGCCGATTCCGATCTCATCGAGCCCAGCGCAGCCCAATCGAGGTGCGGTCGCGACTGCACCTCGGCGATCCGGTCGATATCGAGTTTCGCCATGATCGCCTCCGTTTCCTTCGGATGCGCGTTGAGGATGTTCGCCGGGCGCGGGAGGTCGTCGAGTACTTCCGGGGTCAAGCCGAAGGATGTCACACCCACGCCGAACGTGGCGCTGAGCTTGCGCAAGCCGTCGGCCAGCGCCTCATCTTCGATCGGCCCTGCGTAGATCAACTCGCCGCCCTGTGCCCACATCGAAACAGAGAGCGTCTGGAAAAAATCCTCGCGGTAGGTCGTCAGCGTTGGCGAGAGCCTGAGCCGTGCGGAGTGCAACCGGAACGGTGCGATGCCGAGCCGTTGCTTGAAGGAGAGCATCGTCTCATCGAGCGACATCTCCTCATCGGGCGAGCCGCCGGTCTCCCAGTCAACGAGGACAAGCTCCGGATATTTCCAAAGGTTCCCAAGTGGTGAAGTCGAGGCGAACGGATCACGGAAAGCGAAGGGAAAGCGCCCGTTAATTTCGAAATAGCGGGTCACGACGGCACGGAATTTCCTTATCCGCAACATCGCTCCGTCCACGCTCGTTTCGGCACCGCCCAAGTCATCCAGCCGCCCCTGCGTCCACGCCATCAGTTCCTGTGCACCGGAAAGCGCCGGCAGCGGCTCACTGCGGCGATAGTAGCCTTGTCCCTTCTCCACCTTCGCAATTGCCGAGCCGGGATCGCAGGACATGATGGAGAAATGGTAGCGCAGCGATGCGTCCGAATAGTTGCCGGTGAGGCTCATGCGCGCCAGCCGGATGAGCTCCGTACCCTTGATCGCCTCGGAAGGGTTGTTTGGTAAAAGGCCGGGCAAAATGTCGTTCAACTGCTTTCTGAGACTCATATGGGGAGGGCTTCGCTAATCTCTCTCCATCCAATCCCCCACCTCCTCACCCATCAAGCGGATTCTTTCCAATCTCAATTCCCTTCCGTCCATTGAAACTTCCTATTGCACAAATCGGCAAAACGGCCTTACTCTGCCCCCCCCGACTTTTTATCTGTCGGGTTTTTCCTTCACACCTATGAATCCGGATCGCGCCACTCTCAATTTTCTTAACTCCTTTCCCGAGGATGCACGCAAACGCGGCGACATGCTCCAGAAAGACGGAGCCGTCACTCAGATCTTCGGAAACCACCTATTCATCCAGGGTCGAGTCGAGGACGAATCGGGCACTCACCGCACTTCACTCCGCCTCCAAGGGAACCGCTGGTTCGGCTCCTGCACGGCAGAGAACGAACTAATTTCCGGAGCGTGCCAATACGCGACCATGATGGAGCGCATGCATCGCGGTGAAGATCTACCGGAATCACCCAATGAGTTCGACGACACCCCGGTTCTCGACATCATCGAAGAAAAGCTCGACCGCGAACTCGATGACAAGGAAGCCGAATACGTCACCAAGATCGAGAAGCGCTACCGCAGGTATGTGATCGAAGGCGAGCTCCACGACCACGACATGGTTCGCATCAACCCGCGCTGGGAGATCACAACCTACGAGCCGCTCGAACTCTGGCCAATGCCTCCCGGCGACATTCTCGAGTTCTGGAACTTCCTCGCCTACGCGTTTTACAAGAAGAAGCTCCCCTATCCCGAGTTTATGTCCGTCATCACCGATCTCGCATCGGTGCAGAAAAAAATGGCGGAGTGGGAACAGGAGCGCGAGGTCGCCGCCTGGTATGACAGGATCGAGCACGTCAACGAACGCCCTCCGCAGGACGCACCGATGACCGTCGGCTTCCGTTTGGTCGCGACCATCAACGAGGCACGCATGGAGATCCGAGAGGATCGTCCCAACGCCCAATACCTCCAGCTCCGCGAGAAATCCGACATCGACCGCTACGTCGCGCTCCATCAGGAGGGCGCCCTGCTGATGGACGCGTCCTCACAAACTCTGTGGGAGCACTACCTCGCATTCTATAGGAAATACGGGGACACAACCCTTGACTTCGATCAGGAGGAGTCATGCCGCTTCATGAACCGGGTTTTCCAACAGCCCGCGCTCGCCGGATACATCGTCAACCTTGATGACAGGACGTTCCGCGTTTCTGAAGAAGCTCTTTCCTGGATCTGCGAGGACGAGCCCTACGATCCCAGTTCCTTCGCCATCCAACTTGTGACAGCAACGGGAGAAAACGTCTCCCACTCGGTGCGCCTGCTTCCAGGACGCAAGGAGCTTTACCAGTCCGACGAAACCGTCTTCCCCGGTCCACCGCGCTGGCTCGAGGATACCGAGGTCATGCCCCGCTACCTCATCCCGCGCAAGGTGATCGATTCCCTCGAAGGCGTCGAATTCCTGCGCAAGATCGGAGCCACTCTCCCGGTATCCCTGAAGAAACGCGTGGTCGATCTCGAACTGAAGCCCAAGCTCGAGCTAAAACTCGTCGCCGGCCTGACCGCCGCAGAGACCGAGCATCTTGTCACCGATGTCACTGCGATCGAAATCAAGGGACGCCGCACCGAGCGCCTCACCAAGGAAGGTTGGGAACTCGTCGAACAACAGCCGGTCAAGGGCAAGCAGCTCCTTCGTTTCGCTCGCGAGCCGCTGCACCCCGTCCCGCCCGTCCTCGACGAAATGTCCCTCGCATACGACGAGAAGCTCAACGCCTTCAAGTCGCGGATCACCAAGCAGTTCCCCGAGAAATTCGCCGAATGGGTTCGCTCCATGCCTCCCGGGATCGAGCTTGATATCGACCTCCGCCTGAAATCCATCCTCGATGACCCTGTCACCGCCGCCGTCCGCTTCGAGGTCGTTGGGCAGGACATCGACTGGTTCGATCTCCGCATCGTCATCGACGTGCAGGGTGTCAATCTCTCCAAGGCACAGATCCGCCAGCTCGTCGCCGCACGCGGCGGTTATGTCCGCATGGACGACGGCTCGTGGATGCGTTTGGAAATCAAGCTCGACGCCGATCAGCGCGAAGCCGTCACCCGTCTCGGTCTCGATCCCTTCGACCTCTCCGGCGAGACCCACCGCATGCACGCACTGCAGCTTGCCGATCCCAAGGCCGCCGAGGTCTTCGATCCGAAGGCATGGGAGCGCATCAAGAACCGCGCCAACGATATCAAGCTGGAGGTCACACCTCCCCTCCCCGATGGCCTCAACGCAACCCTGCGTCCCTACCAGATCGACGGTTTCCATTTCCTCGCCTACCTCTCCGAAAACAACTTCGGTGGCATCCTTGCGGATGACATGGGACTCGGAAAAACCGTCCAGTCTCTCACCTACCTCCTCTGGCTCTTCAAGCGCCACAAGGACACCGGTGCATCTCACAAACCGGCTCTCATTGTCTGCCCGAAATCCGTGCTGGATGTCTGGTATTCGGAAGCGGAGAAATTCACCCCGGAGCTCAGGGTCAAAATCCTCAAGAACCGCGACGACATCAATGTGGATCATATCCAGAACAACGTCGATATGCTGGTTCTCAACTACGCCCAGCTCCGCGTCTGCGGAGAAGAGCTCGGCGGGATCAAATGGCTCACAACCATCCTCGACGAAGGCCAGCAGATCAAGAACCCCGACTCGAAGGCAGCCAAGTGCGCCCGCGAACTGGATTCCCAGAATCGCCTCGTCCTTACGGGAACGCCGATCGAGAACCGCCTGCTCGACATGTGGTCCCTGATGGCATTTGCGATGCCCGGCGTACTCGGCAACCGCGCCTACTTCAAGAAGCGCTTTGATAAAAGGAAGGACCCACTTTCCCAGAACCGCCTAGCCTCCCGCCTGCGCCCCTTCCTGCTGCGCCGGACGAAGCTCCAGGTAGCCCAGGATCTCCCGCCGAGAACGGAGGAAGAAGTCTATTCAAAAATGGAAAACGTGCAGCTCGAACTCTACAAGAACGAGCTCAAGCGAATCCAGAAAGCCCTGCTTGGAATGGACTCCGACGAGGCGGTCAAAAAGAATTCCTTTGCGATCCTACAAGGCCTCATGCGCCTCCGCCAGATCTGCTGCCACCCCGGCCTCATCGATCCGAAATACCTCAAGGAGGAATCCGCGAAGATGGAATCCCTATTCTACCTCCTGGACCAGCTCCACGAGGAAGGGCACAAGGTGCTGGTCTTCTCGCAGTTCGTCTCAATGCTGGACTTGATCAAGGCTCGCCTCGAACTGGAAGCGCGCCCGTTCAATTACCTGACCGGCCAGACCAAGGATCGCAAAGGCGAGATCGAGCGTTTCCAAACGACCAAGGACCCATCCGTCTTCATGCTCTCGCTCAAGGCGGGCGGTGCGGGGCTCAACCTCACCTCCGCATCCTACGTCATCCTCTACGATCCATGGTGGAACCCCGCCGTGGAAAACCAGGCGATCGACCGGACGCACCGCATCGGCCAGAAAAACAAGGTCATCGCCTACCGCCTGCTTACTCGCGACACGGTGGAAGAGAAGATCCGCATCCTCCAGCATCAGAAGACCCAGCTCGTCACCAACGTCCTCGGCGACGAAGGCTTCGCCTCCAACCTTGGCATAGACGATCTCCAGTTTATCCTCACTCACACCATCGACGACGATGAGATGAACGAGGAAAAAGAGAAGGCTGCCAAAGCCGCAAAGCCAGCGAAGAAAGCAGCAAAAAAGCAGAGCAAGGACAACCTCTGATCTCGGCACGCCGCGGCCGCTGGCTGCCCGGACTGATTTAAAAAGAAAGCCCATTCCCGAAACCGGGAATGGGCTTTCTTTTTCACAGAATTAATCCTCGCTCTTTTCCGTTTCCTGCACGCTCTCTTTCTCCTGCATTTTGGAAATCTTGGCCTTGACCGCGGTGATTTGACCGCTCATCGGACTTTCCGGTACAGCTGCATCCGCCTTATCCAGCGACTCCAATGCTTTGGTGAACTCGCCGAGCTCTGCATGGATCATCCCTTTCAGAAACAAAAGCTGCTGCAAAAGACCATCCTCAAAACCACCTGACGTTATCGTGTCATTGGTCAGGGCAAGCGCCTCCTTGAATTCCCCCTTAGAAGCTAGGGCATTCAGCTTTCCCTGGAATTCGGCAAATTTTCCCTTTTGCTCGATCCCCTTGATATACCCACTCTCATCGGACGGGTCTGAGGCCTTTATGGTCTCTATCTCATCGCCATAGAATTTCGCAAGCAAAGCCTCGCTGAGACCCATCGACTTCAGCGTTTCCATCAGCATCTTTGCCTTGGCTACGCCTTCGAGCTTGCTCGCCTTTTCGAACGCCTCGTCGCGTGCTTCCCTGACAGCGGAGAGTTCCTTGAGACTCTCTACATAGCTCACCGGGCCACCTTTCTGATAACCTGTTTTCGCAAACGGCCTTCCTTTCCCATCCATGAGCAGAATCGTCGGGTATCCGGCGATTGCATACTCTTCTTTCAGACCCTCGTTCTGCGCAATCGTCTCCGCGGACAGCTTGGATTTGTCCTTCGGGTAATCGATTTCCACAAGGACGTATCCATCCTTCACCCCGTCCTTGAACTCGTCATGGGAAAACACCTCCTTGTTGAGTTTGATACACCAGCCGCACCAATCTGATCCGGTGAAATCAACCAACATGTCCTTTCCTTCGGCAGCGGCAAGCTTTGAGGATGCCTCGAAATCATCAGACCATCCCTCGCCTCCGGCATTTACTACAGTTGAAGCTGAGAGGATGGCGCACGCGGCCAATACGAATTTAGGTAATGGTTTCATAAGAACCAAATCTCCCCATGATATCCGGAATAAGTCGAGCAGGAATGGCGAGGCTTCGCAGCTGGAATTCAGAGCTCGCTGAGCGGCTTTTTCAGATATTGTTCGTCGCGGAGCTTCCTCAAATACTCTAGATATTTCCTCTGTGCTTGAATGCTCTCGCCGTCCTTTGCAGGGGTGGATCCGGAACGGGCGATTTGCGACGGCTGAGCACCATACTTTTTCCATGGCCCGTAGGGCACCTGGCTTGCCTCAACGAATCGCCAATGGACTTTTGTCCCTGACTTCACGCCAAGGTAGTCTCGGATCGAGGGCGAGAGGTCGATTCCTGCAGCCCCATTCTGGCTGGTCTTGGGCTTCTTGGTGCCGAATACATACTGCCAGTCGTCTGTCACCCAAGGGCCGCAGTCCTCCCACTGCGCATAGCAGCTGCGCTTGTTCCAGAAGATCTGAATCCAACGCCCCTTGAGTACGGTTTTTCCGGGTTCCGGTCGCACCCGAGTAAACCATGGGATCACTTTGGATGCCTCGGGCTTGTGGCGGCTCCACCCGAGCACGTCGTTATAGGGAAGCGCAATATAGAAAGGATTAAGCTTGGGAATAAAGCCCTTGGGACGGAACTCGCCGGTCGTATGGTTCGCGATCCTGTTCGCAGGATTGGGATCATCGTAGCCTCCAAAATTTGCCGACCACTTGGTATCCCAAGATGATTTGCAGTTGGGGGTCGGGTTGCGTGCCGTCGGCTGTTCACCGCACCAGAATATCGTCGCCGTTACGTAGGTTTTCCATGGGTAGAGAGCGCGTGAAGAACGTGCCACAGGCCTCGCAGGAATCGCCGGGCGACTGCCGGTGGGGATGACCACCCTCGGAGCGCCATTCTGGATACCCTGACCCTGCAACGGAGCATGAAGAACAAGCAGCACGGCGGCAGCAGGCAGTTTGTATCTAAGAAAATAATGGCGCATCCGTTACAATATGACTTCGTATGACCATTCTCTTACCTTATGAATCCTTGGGGTTCAAGCCAAAGGCGCGGCGGTGACATCGCCAAGTAAAACATGCAACCCAAACAGCTGCAAGACCTTATGAACCCAATCATCTCCATCTACCTCCTTCTTGCCGCCACTCTCATGGCCGGAGAGACAAGGACATGGACGAATTCCGATGGCACGAAAAATTTCGAGGCGGAATTCGTCAGCCTAGAAAAGAGCTCGGTGAGCCTGCTCCGCAGCGACGGAAAAAAGCTAAATTTCGATATCGCCATGCTCCACAAGGATGACCGGCTCTGGCTGAACATGAATCACCCGGTAGATGGCGGCATTCCTATGCCCGACGCGAATGCCGTGTTTGACACCCTGAAATTCGGCGACAGTCGGGACACAGTCACCGAAAAGCTCAAGGCCAGCAAGATCGTGGAAACGGGTGTCGCCGGGACTTTTTTCGGTCGCACGGGACTCAACGGAATCTACCGAACCAAACATGAGATAGGCGGAATTTTCTGTTTTCTCTTCTTCGACTGGGACGAGAGGGGCGGGCTCAAAGAAATCACCCTCCAGACAGAGAGCAAGTCGGCATCCGAATACGATTCTACCCTGAAACCCTGCTGGTCGCAGCTCATCGGGCTGATCACACCGATCCATGGCAAGCCCTTGCAGGATGCAGGTTTTCCACCCTCATCCAAGCTCGGCGATGGGCAGATGCTCGCCAGTCATCTCTGGCACATCGAGACCGGCGGCTCGGTCATGCTCGGCATCGCTCAAGTCGGCGAGGGCTATCAGGTCGCGGTGCGGTTCACCCGGAAAAAAGTTCCTGTCAACAGGACGCCCTGAGGCGATTCACTCCTCGTTCAACTTCATCGCTTGATCGATGAGATTTAGAAAATCGTATCTGTCCGCCACAAGTTCGTCCGCGGCGACCTCCCTTGCCAGGCCGAGAATTACCGAATCAGCCACAGAAACGGGATCCTCGCCCCGCAGCCACAAGCCGAAGCCGCAGACCAGCGCGGCGAACCGCGCATCATCCGATGGCTCCCTCTCGGGATCGTGGACAAGCTGAATTTCCGGAGCCGCCACCCCGTCCACGGACCAGATGAGTTCCCCGAGTTCGGGAGTCTTCGAAGCAAGCTCGATGACAAGGAGTATCGTCGAGTTGCTGTCCATTCGGGAAGCACGCGCAGCTCCAGCTTCACCTGCCTCTGACGGATAGCCGATAATTCGGTGTGAGATCACGGATTCATCATCGGCGCGATACTCCACCGAAAGTTCTCTGGCTCCGTCCCTCGCTCCGTGGACTTCCACGAGAATCAGGCTCGCTGATGGCTTCCAGGGGCAAGGCAGGATCTCAGTCCCGAGCTTGCATCCCTTTAGCAATGCCACCGAACCGTTGGCTTTAAGCGGAAAGGCGTTGAGCATTTCCGGGATATTCACCTCATCCACTGTAGGTTTCCGGCCTGCTACCCGAACTGCATTCGAGACCCGTGAAAGGCTCTCCCTACCCACCTGGAGTGGCAACTGAACGGCATCTCCGGACTGCCGAACAATCCCATCCCCCGGATTCACGGGCTGCATTTCGACACCCTTGCCATTGGCGGAAACCGGTTTCCCTCCCCCCGCTTTCGGAGCCGGTATCTTAGTAAGGATGAAAATTCCCGATGCGATCACCGCTGCCGCAGCCAGCGGAATCAGCCAAATTTTCCGCGCCTGGCGGTGTGAATGCAAGCGCTCGACCTTACCCTTCCGCGCAGCCTCCTTCGCCGCGCGCCTGATGCTCTCGCGCTGCCTCGGGAGAAGTTCATCCGCCCCGCCGCCCAGGAGCTCACACAATTGCGACTGCGTCTTTTCTGCCTCGGCCAAGACCAACTGCAGCGCGGGATCACCCGCAACGGCATGCTCGACGGCCTTGGCCTCCGCAGGCGCTAGCTCGCCAAGGATATATGCGGTCAATCTTGGATCTTCCTGGTGCAGTTTCATATCAAATCGCTTGTTTCTGCGGCAACCATTCACGCAGCCTTTTCAATCCCGTATGGATCAGAAATCCGATATTTCCCTCGGTAAGGCCCGTGACATCACTGATTTCTGCATAGCTCATCCCCTGTTGGAATTTCAACAAAATGACCTCCTTCTGGTTCTTCGCAAGCCTGTCCATGTAACGCATGACATGCGCCACCTGCTCGTCCTTCTCGACCTGCTCGTCCGGCGCAGTCTCGCTTCCGGCGACCTTCTGCCAGCGCAGTTCGTCCAATGGCTCGATCCGCTTATCCTTCCGCAAAACATCAAGGCAGCGGTTCCTACAAACGATGAACAGCCAGCCCTTGAGGCTATCCCGTACCTTTTCCGGATCCTGCTGGCACAGCCGGATGAAAGTATCTTGCACGACATCCCGTGCACGGTCCAGGTCATATACAAAAGTCCTAGCATAGCCAATGAGCGCCGATTCATGCTGCTCCACCGCCTTTTCAATGAAGTGTTCGAAATCTTTCGGTTTCATCGGACAAGACGGTTGAGAACCATTACTCTCTGCCGTAACGCGTGATGGATCAGATTCCTTAGGAAAATTTTCTCCGTCACGGCTCATCGGATAAAATACCCGAGATGCTCAAGTTCCAACGCGAGATCAACATTGTTGACCGTGACCTCTGTCGGCACCTCCAGCATGATCGAAGAAAAGTTCAAGATTCCCTGGATACCGCAGGAAACCAGCCGATTCACGACTTCCTGAGCCTTATCGATTGGAACGCAAAGGATGGCGAGTTTTACCTCGTGCTCAGTCACGAAATCCTCCAATTCAGAGACATCATGGACAGGAATTTCGAGTGCCCGTGCGCGAGCCTCTTCCGGCTTGGCGTCGAAGGCCGCGATAACCTCGTAGCCCTCTTTCTGGAAACCCTGGTAACGCAACAGCGCGGAACCGAGGTTACCCGCACCCACCAGAATGACAGGCTGCAGGTGCTCGCGTCCCAACGCCTCGCGTATCGTGGAGATCAAGCCGTCCACCGGATAGCCCAGTCCCCTTGTTCCGAACTGGCCGAAATATCCGAGATCCTTGCGCAGCTGCGAGGGCTTCACCCCGGCTGCCTTCGCCAGTGTCGTGGAGCTGACTGTATCCTGCTCGTTCGCACTCAGCTTCTGGAGGCAGCGATGGTAGATCGAAAGCCGATAGATCGACTTCTTCGGGATATCCGAGCGCTGGCTTTTCCCTTGTTCCTCTTCCACGTTCGGATTTTTTAAAGGTCTTCTGGCCGCTGCAGCAGTTCCGATACCCGTTTCAGAAGCACTCCGGCACCTCCCCCGTCCACAACACGGTGGTCGAAAGTCAGCACCAGCTCCGCCTCGGTGGCCGGAATGAAAGTCTCAACCTGCTCGCTCCAGACTGGGGTTTTTCTCCCCGCCCCGATCCCGAGAATCAGCGTCTCATTCGGTAGGGGGATCGGCGTCCCGGTCGTCAGACCGAAGGTTCCGAAATTTGTGACCGTTGCAATCCCGCCCTGGGAATCCTCCTCGGTCAGGCGCCGGCGGCGCGCCCTGTCCACAAGATCGTCATACTCGGTAACCAGCTCTGCGAGCGATTTCTCATCCACTTTCCGAATCGCAGGAACCACCACACCGTCCTCGACCTGCACCGCGACACCAATGTCAAACGAGCGTGGATGCACCACTTTCTCCCCGATTAGGTAACCTGCTGTCATTGGCTGCTCTTTAAGTGCCAGCGCAAAAGCCCGGAGCAGATAAAGGGTCAGGCCGGGCTTCGGCAATTGCGCCCGCCGATGACCGAGCAAGCGGTCGAGCAATACCGGAAGACCCACGGTCGCAAGCGGTCTCGTCCAACTCCGCCTCATCGCATCGGCCACAGCCATCCGCATCGGCGAGGCGGGGGCACTCGGCCACGCCTCGAGGTAATCCAGGAATCTTTCAAGATCCTCAACCGTCACACGTCCGCCGGCACCCGTCCCGACGATCGCGGAAATGTCCGCCTCCCGAAGCCCCATGTCGGCCATCCGCGCACGCATACGCGGCGAAATGTAATGTGCTCCCATCACACCAGTCGGCACCGGCAGTCCTTTGACGCTGGGAATGATGCTCGGATCCTCCTCGTAGGAATCACCATCGATCGCGAAATGCAGGTTATCCTCCTGCCCGGAATCCTGCTCCTGCTGAACCGCCTTTTTGGCATCCATGCTCTCCGTAGTATCGACACCTGTCCTTACAACCTCCTCTTCCGTCACCTCAAGCATCCCGAGCAGCGAGCCCACTGAATACGAAACACCCTCGACGGCTCGGATTTCGGAAACCACCCCGTCACACAGCGTGGTGATGCCCATCACCGCCTTGTTGGTCTCCACCTCAATGATCTCTTGATCCGTTCTCACCGCATCGCCGACCTTCACGTCGAGGCGTATTACGGTCGCTTCGGCGATGGATTCTCCGAGCTGTGGCATCAATATCGGGACGGTCGGCATGATCTTGGGGTTAGAATGATAAAAGTTTTCTCAGGGCATCACAAATCGACTCGGGCGTCGGGCGGTGGGCTGCCCAAAGCTTCGGATGGTAAGGAACGGGCGTATCGCGGGCGTTAAGCCTCTGCGGAGGAGCGTCGAGCAGGTGGAAGCCTTCTTCGGTGACTTTCGCAACCACCTCTGCGGTCACTCCGCCCCACGGAAAAGCCTCGCCCAAGGCGAGCAAGCGCCCCGTCCTCGCGACGGATGCAAGAACGGTATCGAGATCCAGTGGCTTCACCGAACGCAGATCAACCACCTCGATCTCCCAGCCGTCCGCTTGCAACCTGTCAGCAGCCCGCACCGCCTCGTGAACCATGGCGCTGTAGGTAACCACCGTGGCGTGCTTACCGGGTCGCGCGATCCGCGCCTGGCCGATGGGAAGATGGTCGCCGTTGATTGCCTTCGACTTCAGCCAGCGATACAGGAACTTGTGTTCGCAGTAGAGCACAGGGTCATCGAGCTTCACCGAATCGATGAGCATATGGTAGGCATCGGAAACAGTCGCGGGCGTCACAACCACCAGCCCCGGATACTGGGCGTAGATCCCCTCCATGCTCTGGCTGTGGAAAGGCCCCGAACCCGGCGTCCCGCCCGATGGCAGCCGCACGGTAATTGGGATCGGCATCCCTGTCCGGTAATAGTGCGTTGCCGCCTGGTTAACGATCTGGTTGAAGGCGATCGACGAGAAATCCGCGAACTGCATCTCGACGATGGGTCGCATCCCTTCAATCGCCGCACCGACCGCAAGCCCGATCATCGCATCCTCGGAGATCGGACTGTCGATGACCCTGCCGGGAAACGCATCCGAGAGCCCCTTGGTGGCCTTGAAAGCGCCTCCGAAGTTCGCGATATCCTGCCCGTAGAGGAAAACTCTCGGATCCTCACGGAGCAAGGTTTCCTGGGCTTCCCGGATTGCATCGATGTAGGTGACGCTCACGTGCTTGTTAGTGGAAATTTGGTTGATAATGCAGTCCAGTCCTCGCGGTAGGGATCGGGCACGGGCTCCTGCTGTGCCTGAGCCACCGCCCTCTGCACTTCCTCGGCGGCCTCCTCCTGCCATGACAAAATTTCATTCACCGCCGCATACCCGCCCTCGGCCAATTGCCGCATCGCCACCTCAATGCAGTCCCTCCCATAGTGCCCGCCTTTTGCGGAGTCAGGAACATACGATCCGTCGTCATGCTCCCCGTGCCCGCTCAGCCTGAGTAGATGCGCCACAATCATTTGCGGCCCTCCCCCATCTCTCGCCGTCCTAACCGCACCTCCGATCACTTTCGCACAGGCAAGCATATCCGTTCCATCCACCGAGTGTCCGCTGAAGCCGTATCCCTTCGCACGCTCCACAAGATCTGTGCACGCAAACTGCCTGTGGTTCGGCGTCGAGTAGGCAAATTGGTTATTTGCCACCACCACCACCATAGGCAGATTCTCCACCGCCGCTAAGTTCATCCCCTCATGGAAAGCCCCGGTCGAGGTCGCCCCGTCGCCGACGGTGGTCGCTCCCACACAGCCGTCCAGCACACCCTTCATCCGCTTCGCGAAAAGCATACCCGCGATCAGCGGCACTTGTGCCCCGAGATGGGAAATCATCGCCGGCATCCCCTTCTCCGGCCTGCCACGGTGGATATTCCCGTCCCTTCCCTTCATCGGCCCCTCGACAGAGCCGAGATAAGTCCGCGTACAATCGAGCATTGACTCGCCGAAGGCCGTCCTCCCCGCCTGATCCCGAATCAACGGCGCGAAGCAATCCTTCCCTTGGATCAGGGATGTTCCGAGAGTCGCACTGACGGCTTCCTGCCCACGGCCGAGATACACACCTCCGACGATTTTCCCCGCCTTGTAGAGACTTGAGAGCTTATTCTCAAGGGTCCTGGAACGCAGCATGGCCCGGAAGGAGCAGCGCAGGAATTCCCTTTGGGAAGACATCGCAGCAACATGGGTATTATCTTCCTCACCGGGCACCCCAAAGGCTATGACGCCTCCGCCTCATCCTGCAACCGCATTCCTTGCCACCTAACCAATTACCATAAATCGCACACTCCGACGGCGCCCCACCTCCCGTCCTTCCGCGGTCCATGAAATCCCTTGCCAAGCCGATTTCCAGCCCTTAACCACTCCGTACACAATTATGGCCAGCGTCAATGTAATCAGCCTCCGCAAGGGACATGCAGTCCGCCACAACAACGAGGTCTGCCTCGTCATCGAGCACGAACTCAAGACCCCTCCCCGCATGGCGTCCTACGTGCAGATGTCGGTTCGCAGCGTTGCCAGCAAGAAAGTTTCCAACCTCCGGATGACCTCCAACGACTCATTGGAAGGCGTCCATCTCGAAAAGGTCGGACACGAGTTTTCATACAAGGACACCGAGGGCTACCACTTCCTCCACCCGGAAACCTACGATGACATGGTCGTCTACGAAGACCTCATCGAGGACGTCAAAAACTACCTCATCGACGGCCAACTCTACACTCTCCTCATCGCCGACGGCTTGGTGGTCGCCATCGAACTCCCCATGACCATGGTCATGACCGTCGCAGAGTCCTCCGAAGGCGTGAAAGGCGATTCCGCCAATAACGTCTTCAAGCCCGCCACCATGGAAACCGGCCTCAACGTCAGCGTCCCGCTATTCATCAACCAGGGCGAGCGCATCATCGTGAAAACCGAAGACGGCAGCTACCAGGGTCGCTCGAACGACTGATTCCTCAAAACGGTAGGGACGACGCGGCTCGCTCGTCTCCAATCAAAAAGCTCAAAGCACTCTGGCACTGACGTGAGTGAACCCAAAAATACAGCGGTTCGTTTTCGCAATAGACGTGAATTTTTAAGGAGGATTCACACCCGCTATCAGAAATTCCCTGTCAGATTTTTAAAATGGGTCAACCGAGCCGGATTGACCCTGCCGGCTTGAATTACCTCCCCACTAGTTCCGCCACATCCAGTCCCCGCGCCAGTTCATTGAACTCCGCAATCTCCGCCGGAGTGAAGTGCAGTCCACCCGCTTCGTCGGAAGCTTTGCGCGCCTTCGCCTCAATTTGACCAGGCAGCATCGCACCGTCGTTGCCATGCCCGAGAACATCGTCGATTACAGCTTTGAGATTCTCTATTTGACTCCGTCCCTTCGCGAAATTCCTTCCGGAAAGCGCCTCGGGATGGATGACTTGGAAGTAGAATACGGTCGTGGTTTTCTCCTCCTTGTCCGCGATCTCACGACTACGGATGGTCGGAAGCGATCCACCGATCAGCCCTCCAAAAATTTCATTCAGCAGCGACATCCCGTAGCCCTTGTGACCTCCAAAAGGCAGTAATGCAGAAACCTCGTTCGGATCTGTGGTCGGTTGCCCATTCTTATCGACTGCCGCGCCCGGAGGAAGTTGTTTGCCCTCACGCTTGAGCGCCTGCACCCGTCCCATCGCCACAGTAGAGGTGGCCCAGTCCATCACGATGGGAAAACCATTGGCCTCCTGCGAAGGGATTCCCCATGAGTGCGGGTTGGTGCCGAGCGTCGGGTAATTCCCTCCGAAGGGAACTACCTCAGCCAGTGAAGACGTGCAGTTTGAGTAAGCAAAATAACCGCGCTCGGCCGCCTCCATCACGTAGCCGCCTCCCCAGAGATAGTGGAACGAGTTATCCACGGCGATCTGGGCAATTCCGTATTGATCCGCTAACTCAATCGCACGGTCAATCGCTCGGTAGGCGACTGCCTGGCCGAGCTTCTTGTTCGCATTCCAGATTTCCGAAGCGGGGAAACGAGAATCGAGCACCTCGATCTCCGCACCCGGCACACATCCACCAATAACCGAGCCGAAGAGATCATCCAGATGAAGCGCCTTGAGAGCATTATGGGTGCGGATCCCGTGACGCGCTGCCTCACCGGCAAGCTTCGTGCCCAGAACGGCTTCTTCTTCGGTGAACCCGCGGGACTTGTAGGCGGCGATGACAAGCTGGTCATGAGCTTCGCGGGAGACGGTCAGGAAATCGGACATAGTATTGGTGGGTTCGGAGGAAAAATCCGCATCAGGGCGGAGCCCCATCTAAATCCCCACCTCACATTGAGCAAGAACAAGCCATGGAAATCTACAATAATCCGCCACAATCATTTCCTCATCCGCTTCCGCAGCCCTTCATCCGGCATCCCGCAGGTATCCGCTTTTCCCGCCAGCAGGTATCGGTTCCTCGCTACCAGATCATACCCCCAATCCCTGGCTCCCTTCGGGAAAACGGAATATGCATTCGCCAACACAGCCCATACCCCGCCGAGCGTTTTCCCTAATTCGATCCACGCATCCCCTTTTAAAAACCTCTCTCCGTCAGATTCCCTGATGATCACCATCGTCCCGCCTTCCTTATCTGCAAATCCCCCTAGACCGAGCTCTTTCGCCAGCCTCCCCTGCAAAGGCGCAAACTCCACCGCCCCCTTGTTATCAAGGCGGTATACTATTTCGACTGATTCGTTGCAGAAACCGCAATCCCCATCGAAAAATAGCACCAATCCCATGCGCTGAACCTAGCCTCTCCGCGAAAAGTGGCAAACTCCGTTCTTCCATACGCCAAGAACCGCCGCTTACCTTGCCTGCATGACAGCCATTACCTTCCGACCCATCTACATGGAGCGAATCTGGGGCGGCAGACAGCTGCAGGAGCGCTACGCTCGCACCCTACCCACGCCCGACGTCCCTTTCGGCGAGGCATGGGAAATCGTCGATCGCGAGGACGAACAATCCATCGTCGATTCTGGGGAATTTTCCGGAAAATCCCTGCATGATCTGTGGACCAACCACCGCGCCGAGATCTTCGGCGAAGAACTCCCTGACTCCCCACGTTTCCCCATCCTGATCAAGATCCTCGATTGCGCCGACGACCTCTCCATCCAGGTCCATCCTCCCGCAAATATTGCGGTCGAGCTTGGTGGCGAACCAAAGACCGAAATGTGGTACGTCGCCGACCGCAAGCCGGGCGCAAAGCTCTACGTCGGCCTGAAGAACCTTGCCGATAAGGCCAGCTTCGAATCCGCCATCGCCGCCGGCACCGTCGCCGACCAAGTTCACGCAATCACACCCGAAAAAGGCCAGTCCATCTTCATCGAATCAGGCCGCCTCCATGCCATCGGTGCGGGCTTCCTGATCCACGAGATCCAACAAAACTCCGATACCACCTACCGGGTCTTCGATTGGAATCGCACCGATACTCAAGGCAATCCTCGGCAACTCCACATCGCGGAATCTCTCGCCTGCATCGACTTCGACGACCACGAACCCGAAATGGATATTGTCGATGGCGAAACCCTGGCTACCTGCCCGTATTTCGAAACCACCATCCACCACCTCAGCCCCGGAGAGGAGATCGGAAACCCGAACCCGGAACGCTTCTCGCTTATCACGGTGGTCAGCGGTTGCCTTGAAGATCGCCACACGTCCGGCGAGACACTGCTATTGCCAAAATCATCACCTAGCATTCCAGCCACAGAGAAATCTTGCATTTTGCGGATTACAATCCCTCCGCAAGCTTAATTACCACAAGATATGACGATCAAATACGAGTTCTCACCGCAGTCCCTGCGCAAGGGTATGAAAGCGCACTTGCTCCACCGCCATCTCCTCACAACCTTGCTTCTCCCTGCCCTAGGGGGCTTTTTTATCCTCTTCGGACTATATAAAACCTTCCAGCAAGGGAGCGACAACGCCACTTTCGGAGTCGTCCTCATCGCACTGGGAGCATTCTACCTCGTCCGCATCAGGAGCAGGGCAAACTCAGCCGTGAAAAACGCATTCAAAGCGAATCCCAATGAACGAATGATCACGCTGAAAATCACAGATAGCTCCCTCTGGTTCGAGGACGGTGAAAGCACAGGCACAAGCCCGCTCTCCTCATTCGTCGATTTTAAAATCTGCAAAACCGGACTGCTCCTTTACCCTCAGAAAAACATCTTCCACTGGATACCCGACAGCGCCGTATTCGTAGGCGGAACCTGGCAGCAATTCACCGATCTTATCTCATCAGAAATCACCCGAAAGATTTAGACCGAAACTGATCCAACTTGGCGAACTTGGCGGTTCATTTCTTGCTTCACATTTCCTCTTCACTGAACTTTTCCCGCCTCCTGACTGAAATCCGCTTCCCCTCCTCCGGCGTTTTCCCCACACTACTCCTCCCATGGCAAAACAAGCACTCGGCAAAGGACTCGGCGCACTTATCAAAAAGAACTCCGCCCTGCCCGGCATTCCGCCCGCCGACTCCAGCGATGACTCGCCCCGCGTCCGCGACATTGCCATCGACAATGTCATCCCCTCCCCGCTCCAACCGCGCAATCAGTTCATCGACGCACCCCTAGACGATCTCGTCGATTCCATCCGCCAACACGGTATTATCCAACCGCTGATCGCCCGACTCGTTGACGGGAAATACGAACTCATCGCCGGTGAACGTCGCTGGCGCGCCTCGAAAAAACTCGGCCTCGCCACCGTCCCTGTCATCGAGCGCATCGCCTCCGACCGCGATGTCCTTGAGATGGCTCTCATCGAGAACCTCCAGCGCGAGGATCTCAACCCCATCGAAGAAGCCGCCGGTTACGTCCGCCTCGCCAAGGAATTCACCCTCAAGCAAGAGGAAATCGCCACTCGCGTTGGCAAATCTCGCGCCTCGGTCGCCAATGCAATGCGCCTCCTCGATCTCCACCCGGACATCCAGTCCAACCTCGCCCAGCGCCAGATCACCGTCGGCCATGCCAAGGCGATTCTCGCACTCAAGGACGCAGACACCCAGAAACTCGCCGCCGACCAGATCATCCGCCGCAAGCTCACCGTCCGCGCCGCAGAGAAACTCACGCAGTCACTCCTCGCCAACCTCTCCGGCGAATCCGACCCGAAAAAGGCGCCCCCCAAGGAGATCGACATCCACGTCCGCGAGATCACCAAACGCCTCCAGGAACACCTCGCCACCCACGTATCCATCAACCACTCCGTCAAAAAAGGCAGAATCGAGATCGAATACTACGGCAACGACGACCTCGACCGCATCCTCGAACTCCTGAGGCTGCCAAGCACGACCTTGTAGCGGTGAGCTTCGGTCGCCAGCACCCATGGCGGCGGATGGCATCCGCCATGCCAATCAATTTGCTTCGATCATAGCCTGCATTTGTGGATACTGCCTTCCATGCACGAAAGCGAAGGGAAATGCAAAGTTCCGTTGGTTATCATCACTTTGTGCGGAGGAACCGCACTGGCGATGATGGCTTATCGCCTAGGCGTTTCGGTGTTCGCTGAGTGGTTTTTCTATCCCAGCATATTTTTCTTCTCATTCGCAGCCTTCCGGCTCCTTTCACGCGGCTCCCAACAATTCGACAGGAAGATATGGAAAGCCTGCCAGTGGTGGAGTGGATTTTGGCTGCTCTGGTTTCTTCTCGGTTTTTGCGCTATCCCCTTCTCAATCGCCCTCTGGATTCCTCTCGCTGCCATCAGCACGGATGGCAGCGTGAACCCATTCCTCGCGCTAATTCTTCATCTTGTCATCTGCTCCTGCGCATCCGATCTACTGAAAAGTTGTGCAGCTCCATCGGCAACTTCTAGTCTTCCCACTGATCACTGATCACCCGGCACTTTCAACTTCTCCCCATGACACCCCACCACTCCGCCACTACCCTAGCCCGTCTCCTCACGGAAGCCGGCCACACCGCATACTTCGCGGGCGGCTGCGTGCGCGATAAGCTCCTCGGCCACGAACCGAAGGACTACGATATCGCAACCTCCGCCACACCGGCCGACGTCCTCAAACTCTTCCCCTACTCCAACGAAGTCGGCGCGCACTTCGGGGTCGTAATTGCCAAACACGGCGGGCATCACGTCGAGATCGCTACCTTCCGCACCGACGGTTCCTACAAGGATGGCCGCCGACCCGAGACCGTGACTTTCTCAACTCCGGAGGAGGATGCCAAGCGCCGGGACTTCACGATCAACGGACTCTTCGAAAACCCAGAGTCAGGTGAGGTCATCGATTTCGTGAACGGCCTTCCCGATCTGAAAGCCGGCATCCTCCGCTCCATCGGAAACCCAACCGACCGATTCCAAGAGGACTCTCTCCGCCTGCTACGCGCGATCCGTTTCTCCACCACAATTGGCTTCCCCATCGAATCCAAAACCCTCGATGCAATCAAGGGCAACGCCCACCTACTCGACAAGCTTCCGCCCGAACGCATCCGCGATGAGTTTTCCAAGATCATCAACCATCCGAACCGCCGCTACGGCTTGGAACTCCTCGTCGATGCCAGCCTGATCGAGCATTTCATCCCGGAAGTCCTCCCGCTTATCGGCTGCGAGCAACCACCCGAATGGCATCCCGAGGGCGATGTCTACACCCACACCTGCATCATGCTGGAGATGCTTGAAAAAGGCGCGCCGCTCGCCCTCTGCCTCGCAACATTGCTGCACGACATAGCCAAGCCCCCGACCCAAACCTTCGACGAGGAAGCGGGGCGGATCCGTTTCAATGGCCACGACGCACTCGGTGCGGAAATGACCGAGATAATCCTTTCCCGGCTAAAATACTCAAACGCCGTCATCCGCGACGTAACACATATGGTTTCCCGCCACATGCAGTTCATGAACGTCCAGCAAATGCGCAAGTCCAAGCTGAAACGCTTCATGTCCGAGCCAACTTTTACCCAGGAAATGGAACTTCACCGCGTCGATTGCGGCTCATCGAACGGCTTCACCGACAACTACGAATTCCTCAACGCCAAGGCGGAGGAATTCGCCAGCGAACCGCTGATCCCCCCGCCACTCGTGACCGGTAAGGATCTCATCGGAATGGGTCTCGATCCCGGCCCGCGTTTTAAAGAAATCTTGGAAGAGGCACAGACCGCGCAGCTCGAAGGGAAAATCACATCCCGAGACGAGGCGCTAGCATTGGTCTCTGAGCTACTGCAGGACTGAAACGAAAAACCCCGGAGCAATCCGGGGTCATCGTGTTATAGAATTGATCCGTTAGTCGATCACTCAGTCCTTCTTGACGTCCACCCATTGCTTCGTCTTCGCGGACTCAAGAATCGCATCGCAAACGTATTGGGTGCCGAGCGCGTGGCGGAAATCTGGATAGCGCTTCTCGGCGGATGGATCGTCGAGTGATTTAAAGAATTCCGCTAGTGTGTGGGTAAAGGAGTGCTCGTAGCCGAGGCACAGACCCGGAACCCACCAGTTGCCAGCGTATGGATGATCACCATCGGAGCAATGGATCTTGGACCAGCCGCGGCGGTCGCCGGGAACCCCGTGGTCGAAATATTCGAGGTAGTTGAGATCGTGCAAATCCCAGGCCAGCGATTTCTTTTCACCGTTGATCTCGAAGGTGTTGAGTGCCTTGTGGCCGCGGGCGTAGCGGGTCGATTCAAAGACCGCCAGCGAACCGTTCTCGAAACGAGCAAGGAAAGCACAGGCATCGTCGATGGTGACGGGATGCTTCTCACCAGTCTCGGTGTGGACGCGTTCCTTGATGAAGGTCTCGGTCATTGCCGAAACGGAAACGATATCGCCGTTGATCCAGCGTGCGGTGTCGATGCAGTGGGCGAGAAGGTCACCGGTGACACCGGAGCCTGCCGCCGCCGCATCGAGGCGCCAGAGACCGGCGCCGCCCTGCGGGAGATCTTCGGAAATTGTCCAGTCCTGGAGGAAGTTCGCACGGTAGTGAAACACCCGCCCGAGTTCCCCGGCATCGACGATATTCTTGGCGAGGCTGACCGCAGGCAGGAATCTGTAGTTATACCATACAAGGTTCGGCAGACCGGATTTCTCCACCGCCTCGACCATCTTCTCACCCTCTTCGCCATTTAGGGCGAGAGGTTTTTCGCAAAGGATCATCTTGCCATTCTTGATGCACTCAAGGGCGATCTCCGCATGGGAGTTGTTCGGCGTACAAATATCGACGGCGTCAATATCATCGCGTTTCACCAACTCGCGCCAGTCTGTCTCGTAGGAGGCGTAGCCCCATTTCTCGGCGAAGGCTTTGACCTTATCCACGCTGCGGCCGCAGACCGCCTGGCGAACCGGGACGTGTTCGGTATCGAAGAAGTGGTCGAGCTGCGAGTAAGCGTTCGAGTGGGTACGACCCATGAAGCCGTAGCCAATGAGTCCAATTCGGATTTCTTTTTTCATATCAGCTTTTGTTGAATTTAGTGGTTTGGGAGAAGAAGCGCTTTACGTGCGCATCAAATGATGCGAATTTTGATGCATGAGGACAACCGTCACTTTGGACGACGAATTGTTGGAGAAGGCCATGAGCTTCACCGGCATCAAGGGGAAATCGGATCTGCTCAACAAGGCATTGAGGGATCTCATCAACCGTGAAGTAGCATCGAGGTTTTTGGCCTTGGAAGGCACCATGCCCGATCTGGAATACGCCGAAAGGGGTGCCCCTTACGGTCGTAGCGTGATTCCAAACCCCGCCCTGAACGACTCCGATGAGTAACCTGCGGAAAGTCCTGGTGGACACCAACATCTGGATCGAATTTCTAAAGCAACCGCTACCTGAACTCGGAGAGTTGATCGCGGAGGAAAGAGTCGTCACCCATCCCTGCGTAATCGGGGAGGTGCTGGTCGGCAACGTGCAGCAGCGCCCTGCAATCAGGCAATTCCTGCTTTCGCTGCCGCTGGCAGTGGGAGCGGATTTCACCGAAGTCCTGGCAATGATCGAATCCCGAAACCTTTTTGGGCGCGGCCTGCAATGGAACGACGTTCTCCTGCTCGCAGCAGCCAAGCTCACCTCCGCGCACCTGTGGACATGCGACAAGCGACTGGCGGAGGCTGCGGAGGAGTTCGGCATTGGCTGGACAGGATAGTTTTCCTCGGAGGCGGGAAAATACCAATCAGAGGGCTTTGTCCACGTCGACCATCGCCTTGAGGATCGCGTTCCAGGTGGAAGCATCTTCGAGGACGGAGTTATCGAACATGCAGCCGTCCCAGCAGATGTGCTTGATTCCGCGCTCGGCAGCTCCCTCGAGCCAGTAGGACGAGCATTTCGCGATATCGAGCTTGCCGTTCGGATCGTCCGCACGGCAGTGGCGGCCGGTCTTGTCGTGGGAGCCGGTGCCGTGGACGGATCCGTCGTTCTGGGCGACGTGGAAGTCGAGTGTCCACGGGCGCAATGCGTCGGTCATGGTCTTGTAGGCGACCCAGAACTCATCGTCACTGTAACCTTCCTTCAGGAGTGCTGCCTCGGGCGCGTTGTAGCCCATGAGATAGAGATAGGTGTGTGCGAGATCCGCTTGAAAACCGACAACGCCAGGCATTGCCGTCGCCTCGAGGGTATCGACGGCTGCTTTCCACGAGTGGAATCCGCCCCAGCAGATCTCACCTTCGGCGGCAATCCGCTCACCGTGCTGCTCGGCAACCTTGCCGGCCTCACGTAATGTCTCGGCAACCTTTGCGGTGTTGCCTGTAATGTCCTTCGCAAAATCGGAGGTGCCGCCTGCGGTATCCACCCGGATCACTCCGGACTTGCGGACGCCGTGCTCGTTCAGGATACCCGCAACCCGGCAGGTCTTCTCGACCGCGAGAACGAAATTTTTCCTGTCCTCATCGGAACCGAAGGCCGACCCACCGACCGTTCCCGGCCACACAGGTGCAACCATCGAACCCACGGAAAGGCCTTTGGAAGCGATCAGATCCGCCATCTTCCGAATCTCATCATCCGAGCCATCCGGATCGGTGTGCGGGTGGAAGATAAAAAGGTCGACTCCGTCGTATTTCCGTCCGTCCACCTCGGCGGCGGTGGTGAGATCGAGCATGTGCTCAAGGGAGATCGGTGGATGGTCCGTGTCGGGCTCTTTGCCGACCAATCCGGGCCACATTGCGTTATGCAGTTTCAAATTACTCATGAGTCACGACGTTTTTCCCGCCTGATGCCGCCCTTGTCAAACAACTTGGCAGAAAAGCACAAAATCACACAGAAATCGACCGGCTCAACGTTTCAGGAACGCTCCCAGCATCAGCGAGTAAACCTGTCTCCTCGGAATCCTGATTCCGGCTTCAAGCTGGTCGTAGCTCACCCCCTCCATGAGCGACAGCGTCTCTTTCGCGATGAGTGCGGGCAATGCGCTGGCCACCCGCAGCCGTTTCGAACAGAGCCTCGATGAATATTCGAGCCCCCTCGCCATCCTTCCAAAAGCAATCCCATGCCATTTGGTGAAACATGCCATCAACTCGTCACGCTCATTCGTATCGACGACGGGCAGGTAACAGCGGCCGTCCCGCATGTCCTTGGGCAGGTCGCGCAGGATGTTCACGAGCTGCAAGCCCATCCCATACTCAATCCCATCCGAGATCAGCTTCACCGGATCGCACTGGGAATAATGCTCCCCCAGTGTTTCAAAACCCAGCTTCGTCCAAAATTCGCCGACACATCCAGCAACCCTCCACGTGTAATCTTCAAGTTCGTCGGCGTTTACCAGAGAGATGACCTTGCCCAGTTCATGATCGCCGAACCGCTCAAGATCCATCTTCTGCCCGCTGATGATGGTTCCGATGACATCGCGGATCAGGGAAATTGCGGACGCATCCAATATCTCCAGTGCTGCCATGCTCTCCTCGTGGCACTCCAGCAGAAGCTTCTCCCTGGGATCAGGCGTAGCGTCGACCAGAGCGGTCGGAAATGGCGCGGGTTTGTCATCGCCGCAGATCTGCCGCGAAAAACCATCGAGTAACCCGAGTCGTTCGGCAGCAGGAATCGCGGCGGAATCGGCAATGGTATCGCTCGCCCGTGCAAGTAGGTAGGCGATGCCCGCAGGCCGCCGCATCGGCGCCGGCAGCAGGCGCAGGCTCAGGTAAAAGGAGCGGGAAACGCCTTTGAGCACATCCCTTTCAAGCTCCGCGGCCATCACTCATCCAGGGCAAGGATGCGACCGCAGTTCTCGCATTGCGTGACTTCCTTCCCGGTCTGCACGGCAATACCGGTCGAGGCGATCACCTTCATGTGGCAACCGGTACACTTGCCGTCTTTCAGGGTCGCGATTGCCATGCCATCCTTGGATTTCATCAACTTCTCATAGATGGGAAGATTATCCTCGGGCACATCAGTAACCAGCTTCTCCCGTTCCACAGAGACTTCCAAAACCTGTTTCTCCATGCTCGCATGGCGTTCCTTGATCGTTACGAGATCCTCTTCCACGACCTTCTTAGAAGCCGCCAACTGCGCCTCCGCCTCATTTAGTTTCTCCCGGAAAATATCGACCTCCTCCATCGCCTCCAACTCGCGGGTCTCAAGCTCATCGACTTCCTTTTCGTAGCGGGTCACCTCATGGCCGAGGGCGTTGTATTCTTCGTTCTTCTTGGTCTCAAACTGCTGTATCCTCAGCCGTTTGATCGTCGTCCGGCGCGTTTCCGCCTCCATCTCGATTTTTTTTACTTTAAGCTCTATCGCCAGAAACTCGTCGTGGGCTTTCTTCTTCGAAGCCTCATCCCCTGACAGCTTTGCTTTCGCCCTGGCCTCGTCCTGCGGTAATTTCGCGAGTTCTTTCCTCAGGGTGAGCAAGCGCCGATCCCTGTCCTGCAATACCAACAAACTACGAATCTCATCCAACATGGGAAAACCACTATCTCCCCGCAGCCTCCTCCGCAAGCACCGCTTGCGCCTGTTTTCGACGCCGCCGCATCGCGTCGGCCGCGTAGAGAGCAATCGCCAGCCAGATCAGCCCGAAGGATGCCAGCCGCACTGAAGTCATCGGCTCCCCATACATCTTCCAACCAATGAAAAATTGCAGGGTCGGCCCGATAAACTGCAGCATCCCGAGCGTGCTCAGGCGGATATTGCGGCTGGAGAACCCGAAAAGCAGCAGCGGGATCGCGGTGACAATACCCGTTCCGGCCAGCAGCAAAGCATTCACCCAGCTCCCCCCGAACGCCGCTGGAACGCTCGTACTGTTAAAAATTAGCCACAGGAGCGCGAACGGAACGAGCACCGATGTCTCCACCGTCAAACCATCGAGCGCGCCGAGCTTCGAGCGTTTTCTCACCACCCCATAGAGAGAAAAGGACAACCCGAGCAAAATCGCGACCCACGGAAAATGCCCCACTCCGGGAATTTGCAGCATCACCCCGGAAAACGCCGTGATAATCGCCGCCATCTGTAGGCGGTTCTGCCTTTCCCCGAACCAAAGTGCACCGAAAAGCATGTTGCAAAATGGGTTGATGTAATAACCCAGCGCCCCTTCGATCATCCGATCGTTCAGCGTGGCCCAGACATAAATCAGCCAGTTACCGCCGATCAGGACTCCCGAAATGAGATGCCAACCGAGCGTCCGCGCGTCCGCCTTGATCCCGATCCGCCTCCACCACAGCAGCGGCCATAGCGCGAGGCAGGTCCAGCAAGTCCGCTGCGCCACGATACCAATCGGATTCATGAAATCCAAATGCTTCCAATAGATCGGCAACATCCCCCAAAGCCCGAAAGCCAAGATTGCGGCCACCGTTCCCCGAGCGTTTCCAGTCACAGCCCCTCAATATGTCAGCCCCTCGCCAGAAGCAACGCTCACACCGAAAATCGTCTTACCTTGATGTTTGAGATTTGAAATTTAGGGTTTCATCCGTGTCCGACAACCGCCTCAGCATCCCCCAATACGCCATGGCGCTCGCCCATGTCGCCAGCCTCCGCTCCGAAGATCCATACCGAAAAGTCGGCGCCGCCGCCCTCGACCACGACAACCGCGTCATCGCCACCGCCTACAACGGCCTCGCACCAGGCTTCAACGCCCCTCCGGATTTCTGGCAGGATCGCGAGGCCAGGCAAAAATTCATGCTGCATGCCGAGATCAATCTCTGTTCCCTCTTCAAGCGCGGGGAGGCCAAGATCGTCGCCACCACCACCATGCCTTGCACCGCCTGCATGCAGACCCTCTGCGCCTACGGCATCAAGGAAATCTACTTCCAGGAAATCTACTGCGCTTCCGACGCGCCGGAGATCGCAAAGCTTTACAACATTACCCTGGAGCAGGTGACGGATTTCCCACTCTCCACACACCATGAACCAACTGGAATATAAGAAAGCCGGGCGCATAGTCACCGAGGATGCCCTCAAGACCTCCTTTTGGAACCCCCGTAACCCAAATGGTAATTTCTCCCATGCCCGCAGTTCCCGCTTTCTCCGAATCCAAGTTTTGATTTCAGGTTCCAAGCTCAAACCACGATCTTGCTTGTGCCCCTTGTGACAAATCCTCTCAAGTATCCACCTGAGGATCACCATTGACCCGGCAAGCATCCCCGATTACAGCGTCCCTATGTCGAAGAAACCAGTAGTGCTCATCATCCGCGACGGCTGGGGAACAAACCCCGGTGGCAAGCAAACCGCTGAAAAGGACGGGAACGCCGTTCTCCTCGCGAATACCCCTTTCCACGACGAAACTCTTTCTCAGTATCCGCATTCCTTCCTCTCAGCATCGGGCTTGGATGTCGGGCTCCCGGATGGGCAGATGGGCAATTCCGAGGTCGGCCACCTAAATCTTGGCGCAGGCCGTGTCGTCTACCAGGACTTCACCCGCATCAACAAGGCCATCGCCGAAGGCACGCTGGCTGAGAACGAGGTGTTCAAAAAGGCGCTCGAAAAAGCCAAGTCCGGCCGCCTCCATCTGCTCGGGCTCGTTTCCGACGGCGGCGTCCACTCCCACCAGGACCAGCTCATCGCCATGACCAAACTCGCCGCCGACGCGGGGGTCAAAGACATTTTTATCCACGCAATCACCGATGGCCGTGACACCTCGCCGACCGGTGGAGCGGGATTCATCTCGAAGGTCGAGGACGAGACATCCAAGGCCGGAGCGAAAATCGCCACAGTCGTCGGCCGCTACTTCGCCATGGATCGCGACAAGCGCTGGGACCGAGTTAAGCTCGCATGGGATGCCATCGTCCACGGCGTCGGCGCGAAAAAGGAAATCCTCGCCTCCGAGGCGATTTCCGAGGTCTATGAGACGCAGAGCAAGACCGACGAGTTCATGCCCGCCATGGTCTTCACCGAGGCCGATACACAGCGCATCCGCGATGGCGATGTCGTCCTCTTTTTCAATTTCCGAGCCGACCGCGCCCGCGAGCTTTCCGACGCCTTCCTCCAGAAGGATTTCACCGGCTTCGACCGCGGCCAGGTTCCCGACGTCCACTACGTCACCCTCACAGTCTATGACGGCAAGTATTCCTGTGATGCTATCTTTACCCCGCAGACGCTCGAAATGACCCTCGGCGAAACTGTCGCCGAAGCTGGATTCAAGCAGATGCGCATCGCCGAGACCGAGAAATACCCTCACGTCACCTACTTCTTCAACGGCGGCGACGAAAAGGAAAACAAGGGAGAGAAACGTTTCATCATCCCATCGCCGAAGGACGTCGCCACCTACGATCTCAAGCCCCAGATGTCGGCGGAGGAAGTCACCCGGACAGTGGTCGAGAACCTCAAGGACTTCGACCTCGTCATCCTCAATTTCGCCAATCCCGATATGGTCGGCCACACCGGAGTTGTCGATGCAGCCAGCCATGCTGTCGAAATCATCGACGCATCAGTCAAAGACATCGTCGAGCAAACCCTCCGCCTCGGCGGCAAGCTCCTCATCACCGCGGATCACGGAAACTGCGAATACATGCGCAACGCCGACGGCTCTCCTAACACCGCCCACACCACCAATCTGGTTGAGATCATCTACGTCGCCGACGACGCGTCCTCACACCAGATGCATGACGGCATCCTCGCCGACGTCGCACCAACTCTCCTCGAAATGCTCAGCCTCGACAAACCCGAGCAGATGACCGGGAAGTCGCTCCTTTCGTAGCGGCGATCTTCGGTCGCGGATTCCCCACTTGTTCGGAGCCATTAGCGCATTAGCGATGGGGCTACAGGAATGAATGGAAGCGCAATCGCCAGGCCAAATATCGCGATAAAAACAATCGAGATACCCAATGTCGCCGTAATCAGAAGAAGACTTTGATCGCGGATCAGATCAACCCGATCCCACGGTAACCCCCTCCGAGGATCTTCCCGATGTTCGGAGCATTGAGCCAGCTACCGAGCAAGTCCGCATAGACTTTACGGAAATCCACGGTGTGGTTCAGGTCACCTTGCGACAACTTCGTGAGGCTCGGGTATTTACCATACAGCCCGCCTTTCACTCCGCCGCCGGCGACGAACATGCATGAAGCCTTGCCGTGATCCGTTCCCGCACTGGCATTTTCCTTAACTCGTCTACCGAATTCCGAAAACGTCATTAGCACCACTCGCTTGTCGTTGCCCTGTTGCTTGAGATCTGTGAAAAACGATTTCAGCGCGGAATCGAGCTGACCCAGCAAGCGATCGTGAGAATTCACCTGCCCGGTGTGGGTGTCGAAACCACCATGGCTCACATAATAGACGCGGGTCGCCATTCCTCCGGCGATCATACGGGAAACGAGATTCAGGTTCCGAGCGATCGGCGTACCGGCGTAGCGCACACTTGTCCTGTGCTTCGCCGCGACCTCCAGGATCTTCTTAGAACTCACCTGCGCATTGAGCGCCACTCGCTCGAGGAAATCGAGGTTCGACTCCCCCACCACGCCGCCAACCTTTCCGCCAGCCGGCATATCGATCGAGCCACCATCGGATGGTAATTCCTCCGCCGCCATCGGCTGATTCAAATCGGAGAAAAACTCCTCTGCCTGTGCCTTGTCGCCGCCGCCGTGGATCCAGCGATATAGTTCCGGTGAACTCAGGCTCACACCCGGATTCCTGATTGCGCCGAACGACTCGGGGGTCGATTTATTAAAGCTGATCCCGACCGTTGGATCCACACCTTCACAGGCGTTGTCGAAATAGCGACCGAGCCAACCCGTGTTGGAACTGTTGCTCGTGTCTGCTGTTTCCCAGATCGATGTCGAGACGAAGTGGGAGCGGTTCGGATTCGGATACCCGACACCTTGGACTACGCCAAGCTCACCTTCCTTAAACATCGAACCGAGGAAAGGCATAGCTCCGTTCAGCCCGAGTCCATCCTCGATTTGGATCAGATCTTTCTGCTTTTTCCCGATGTTCGGCCTGGCCTTGTGGTAGGCATCATCGCCGAACGGAACGAGCGTGTTCAGCCCGTCGTTGCCCCCCGCCATCTGCAGCACGACGAGTATCGTATCGTCTTTGCCACTGGCGAACTGAACCGAACTGTCGCGCGCCTGGTCGCCGAGCTCCGCAAATGTCCGGTCAATGAAGCCCGGTAAAGTCCATGTCGCCGATGCACCCAGCACCGCCGACCTCATAAAATCCCGTCTCGTTTTCATAATCTTTGTTCTCTGGTATCTGGACTCTAGCTTCTAGAAAATCAGCAAAGCTGGTAGTAGGGCGTGCTCAGCATCAGGTGGCACAGCTCGCCAAGCTCTTTGTCGGTAAAACTCACATCCTTCTTCGAATTCGCGTAGTCAATGAACGATGCCCGCGCCTTCGCCGGGACCTCCACACAGAAGAACCTGTCGATCAGGCTGTCCACAAGCTTGACGGTCTCGTTGCGTTCCTCCTCGGATGCAATCTTTGCGAACTCCGGCCCCTTCGAGCCGCCCCCAGCCATACTCCGCCTGCGGTTCATGCTCAGCATGCTGCCTATTCCCGCCCGGCCACGCATGCTTTCGCCGGAGCTGCCCTTGATGAGGCTGCCTGCAAGATTGTAGCGGGTCAGCAGCTTGTTGGTGTTGACCCATGCCTTGCCCCAGTCCCATCCAGCCACGTTCGGAGGCATGAAGAGCACTTGGCCGAGCTGCACCTGCCCCGTGATCGGGAAAGCCGTCGGCGCTTCGTCCATTTCCATCTCCTTGAGCAGCTGCACCAGGTATTGCACCGGACACTTGATTTGGTTCGACATTGCCCTCTCCCCGTAAAATTCCTTCGAAAGAAAAATCTCCCTGAGCACGGGCTTCACCTCGTAATTCGCCTTCCTCAAGATCCGTGCCAGATCCTCCAGCGCGGAATCAACCGGCGCTTCGTAGGCGAAGAACTCCCACAGTTTCCCAACCATGAACTTCGCGCAGGCATCCTTTTTGAAAATCAGATTCACCACATCCCTGCCGTTGAATTTTCCGACCTTGCCGAAAATCCTCTTCTCGCCTCCGTCCCAGGCACCTACCTGCTGAACGACATTTCCATTCAGGCGGTTCAGCTGGAATCCAGTGAAAGCTCGGGCGGCTTCCTTTACGTCATTTTCGGAATAATTCCCCTCACCCAGGGTGAAAAGCTCCATCACCTCACGGGCGAAATTTTCATTGGGATTCGATTTACTCGATTTCTGGGTGTCCAGATAAAGCATCATCGCCGGATCCCTCACGATAGACTGGGTCAGCTCCCGGAAACTCCCGAACGCATGATCACGGAATAGCTCGTTCTGCTTCATCAGCAGCACCGGCTGTTTCACCTTCTGGATGGATGTTGCAAAATGGTCGTGCCAGAACAGGGTCATCTTTTCGCGCAGCGGCGCCTTCGTCACAAGTATCCTCCGGAACCACCAGCCCTGCGCCTCAAGACATCGCCTGCGGTTCTGCTTTTGCCTCTCCTTAAGGGTCGCGCGCCTGACCTTCGCGACCTCCTCGGGGGTCTTACCCTTCAGCGAAGACATCATCTCCCGGCGCTGCATGGAATTCTCACGCACCTCCTCCATCGCATTTTCCCGATCCGCCCATTCGGGTTTCGCAAACTCCTCGATCGGCTCCTTCGGGTTCAGCAAGAAATCGACCGCTTTTTCCCTTCCCAGCCGGTAAAACGTTGCAATCTCATCCGGAGAGCCTCCGAAACCCGCCCTACTCAGCAGATGCCTCGCCTCCTCCTTCGTCCAATTTCCTTTCGCTTTCGGTAACATAGAAAAACTCCTTAACAACTGAGCAAACACCAAAACTCCATCACGGTTGCGTAAAACTTCGCAAGCGCCTACGTTCACCTTCCATTGAACAAACAACCGCACACCGAACCGGAACTTCTCTCGCCTGCGGGCAACTGGGACTGCGCCAAAGCCGCCGTCGCAGCAGGTGCCGACGCGATCTATTTCGGCCTACCGAAATTCAACGCCCGCCTCCGCGCCGACAATTTCAGCGAAGAGGATCTACCGGAGTTGATGATCTACCTCCACAAGCACGGCGTGAAAGGCTTCATCGCGATGAACACCCTCATTTTCACGGATGAGCTTGAGGCCGCCGAACAGCAACTCCGCACCATCGCATCCGCCGGCGTCGACGCACTCATCATCCAGGACATCGGACTGGCGAAAATGGCACGAGAAATCGCACCGGGCGTAGAGATCCACGCATCCACCCAGATGACCATCACCTCCCCGCAAGGTCTCGCATTCCTCGAAACGATCTTCCCCATGGAACGCGCCGTCCTCGCCCGCGAACTCTCCATTTCTGAAATCGAACGCTTCAATTCTTCACTGATCACTGATCACTTGGCTCTTTCCACTCCCCTGGAAGTCTTCGTCCACGGCGCACTCTGCGTCGCCTATTCCGGCCAGTGCCTCACATCGGAATCCCTCGGCCAACGCTCTGCAAATCGTGGCGAATGCGCCCAAGCATGCCGCATGCCCTACGAGATCGTTGTCGATGGCGAAACCCGCGATCTCGGCGAGCACCGCTACCTCCTCTCGCCGCAGGATCTCTCCGCCGTCGACCTCATCCCGGATCTCGTCAAAGCCGGAGTGAAAAGCTTCAAAATCGAAGGCCGCCTCAAGACCCCCGAATACGTCGCCGCCGTCACCCGCGTCTATCGGAAAGCCCTCGATGCATGTAGCTGCCCCGTCTCCGGGCAGGCCGTGGAAACCCCGTCCCGGGTCATCTCAGATGAAGAGAAATACCAGCTCGAAATGACCTTTTCCCGCGGGCTCTCCACTGGCTGGCTGGCTGGCACGAACCACCCCTATCTCACCCACGGTAAGTTCGGAAAAAAGCGCGGCCCCTTCCTCGGCACAATCACCGAGGCACAGAACGGCTGGATCCGTCTCGACACACCGCCGTCGGAACAGGTCCCGCCTTTGAAGGCGGGCGATGGCATTGTCTTCGACGCAGGAGAAAATCGCGATCTCGAACAGGGCGCATCCATCTGGAAAATAGAGAACGACCGCATCATTTTCCATCGGACATTTTCCGGAATCAACTTCGACCGAATCCACCCGGGCGTCACGCTATACAAAACCGCCGACCCCGCGCTCGAATCTTCCATCCGGAAATTCTGGCAGACCGCGAAGCCACCGCTAAAGAAATCACCACTCCATCTCACAGTCAGCGGTCAACCTGGTGAACCACTCAACCTCTCATCCAACCAAGTCATCCGTTCGACCGAATCCAATCTTGAACCTGCATCTGGCCGCCCCCTGACGACCGAAACCCTCACCAAGCAGCTCTCCCGTCTCGGCGACACCCCATACGAACTGGCATCCATCGACAACCAGCTCATCGGCGATTGCCATCTACCACTCTCCGCACTGAACCAAGTTCGCCGCGATCTCGTGGCTGCGCTTGTGGAAGATCGTCCGACATCACAGAAACCGGCAACCGATATCACATTCAAAGAGCTTCTCCCCTCGGAAACCTCACCCAAATCGACCACTCCGACACTTTCGGTTCTGACCCGAACCCTTCCCCAAATAGAGGCTGCCTTAGAAGCTGGTGTTCCGATGATCTACTGCGATTTCGAAGATCCCCGCCGCTACAAGGAAGCCGTCGCTCTCGCGACCGGCAACCCGGCTAAAATCATTCTGGCCACCCCGCGCATCATCAAGACCGGTGAAATCGGTTACCTGAAACTCATCGAGCGCGCCGAACCCGACGGACTGCTTCTCCGCAACCTCGCCGCCCTCCATCATTACCGCGACCGTTCCGACCTCATCAAAATCGGCGATTTCTCGCTCAACGCGGCCAACCCAATCACTGCCAAAATACTCATGGAATCCGCAGGCCTCGACCGCCTGACAATTTCCTACGACCTCAACATCTCACAGGTGCTCGATCTTCTGGAAAAGACCCCGCCGTCCTGGCTCGAGCTCACCCTCCACCAGCACATGCCCATGTTTCATATGGAGCACTGCGTGTTCTGCACCTTCCTCAGCTCCGGCACCACCTACAAGGACTGCGGCCGCCCCTGCGAGATACACACCGTCCACCTCCGAGACCGCGTCGGCCAACTCCACCGCCTGCAAGCGGACGTCGGTTGCCGCAACACCCTATTCAACGGCCGCGCTCAGACCGGCGGCCGGTTCTTTCCGCAGCTCCTCGCCACCGGACTCTCAAATTTCCGCATCGAACTCCTCGACGAAGATCGCGACTCGGCCTCATCTACCATCAGCGCTTACAGCAGCCTTCTCTCCGGTGAAATCACCCCGGATCAACTGCTTACCCGCATCCACGCCACCGAAAAGCTCGGCGTAACCGAAGGCACCCTCGCCTGAACAAAGTTCCGGACGCACCTGCAATTTAGAGGCGCGGAAGGCATTTGACCGCATCCACATTCCACCGCAGCCTGTCCGCCATGGCGACACGCGGACTGGTGATCTCTGACCTGCACTTGCTTGCGAAGCGATCCGCGGGCGAGTTCCTTTTGGAAGGGATCAAGCCTCAACTGGAGCGATGCGATGTACTTGTCCTGAACGGCGACACCTTTGATTTCCGCTGGAGCACCCTACGCAACGAGACCAATTCTATAAAGGCAGCAATCAAGTGGCTCGAAGACCGCCTCGAAATGATGGAAGGCCGGGATCTACATTTCATCCTCGGCAACCACGATTGCCTTCGCGGGTTTTGCAAGGACTTGGAACCATTGCTGAGGAGATGGTCGAACTTTCATCTGCACGAGTATTCCCTGCTGCTTGGCGACCAAGTCTTTCTCCATGGCGACTGTGCAAACAAAAAAATGGACCAGGCAGTATTGGCAATAGCTCGCAAAAACTGGGCGGACGATAAACCCCGCGGGGCGTTAAGCGCCACCATGTATGATATGGCAGACCGCACAGGCCTGTCCCTTGCATTCCACCGCTGCTATTTCCCGCAGGCCGTCACCGTATCACGGGTTTCCCATTACCTCGACGCAGCGTCTCCGGGCTGGCGAAAACAGGCCAGCGACTGCTATTTCGGCCACACCCATATTCCTTTCCGCGAGCATCATCATGAAGGCATTGGCTTTCACAACACCGGTTCGGGAATCCACGGAATGGGGTTCCAACCGCTCGAATTCAAATTCGATAAACAGGAAGAAATTTGAATGAGCGAAAATAATTTTACCGCCAAGACGATTGAAGACGGGGCACCGGATGTGGAGAATCCCGCCGACCCCGGAAAAGTCACCTGTTACTCCGGAGGTGAAGCGGACTTCATGGCCTGGTCACAAGGCTTGCGGGCAAGCTTGCTTGATCCGTTGCTGCGCGCTCTCTCTTGGATGAGGGTAACCGCAAATCACATCACCATCGCCTCTCTTCTGTGCGGTCTTGCATTCCCAGTTGCATTCGAATGGGTCGCCCCGTGGCTGGCGTTCGTGTTGCTGCTGCTTCATGTGTTGCTGGACGGACTGGATGGCCCTTTAGCAAGACTTCAGGGCACAGCTTCGAATCGCGGCTCATTCACCGATACGATGGTCGACCAGATTGTGGTTTCGGTGGTGATGATCACGATGATCCATGCCGGCAACGCAGGCTTATGGCCGGGGGTTCTCTACATCTTCTTCTATCTCCTCGTCGTGACCTTCGCCTTCATCCGGAATGCGCTTAAAGAGCCCTATTCCTGGTTGCTGCGGCCGCGCTTCATCGTATTCATCTGGCTTCTGGTGGATGTATATCTGTGGCCAAACACGCTGGACTGGGTGCTCTGGGGCGCTGTCGCTGTACTGGCTCTGAAATCGGCAACCGGTTTCCACGTGATCCGTCGGCGAATGTGACGGCGGAGAGCCTCACAACACCCACAAATCAAAGCCTTGGTGGCATTAGACAAATACCGGACACCTTCCAACCCTGCCTAGTTTTGAGAATCGAACCGTTCATCTTTGCCATCATCATCTGCCTGAGCTCATGCGATAGGCCGGAGCCTGCTTCCGAAAAACCTACAGATCCCGGAAATGATTCATCCCTTGCCGCCGCACAACTCGCACTAGCCGAACTCCATTCCGCAAATCATCAGCAAGGAAAAGCGATCCCCTACCTCCAGGCCGCTCAGCAAGAATCGGAAAACGATAAAGCCACCGATCTCCTGACGGAAATCCTTTCATCGGCTCGTTTCACGATCCCTTCCCTGCTACTGCGGCACCCCTACCCCATACTGCGATTCACCGATGATACGGGAAAAGCAATCTTCGCCGCTGTCGGTGGGAAATACCCGACGGTCATCCGCTGGGAGCTAGACGGAACACCGAAAGTCACTGCTGTCCTTTTCCCCACTAACGCCAGCGACATCTCCCACATTTCGCTTTCCCCCGGCGGCATCCACCTCCTCGTCCACCGTGACGCAACCAATCTTCTTTGCAACGCCGCGACGCTCAAACCGATCGCGAACCTCGGTGAGTTCCCGGAATATCTCGACCCAGATTCATGCCAGCCATTCACGCAAAACGGCCTACTCGTAGCGCACCCGACGAAAGCGCAAAACGGTAATTACGTCTGGCACATACGCGACACCACCACCGGAGGTATCCTGCGCTCGGAATCATTCCAGCCCTATCCGAAACCGCTCTCCGCACGCTTCGAGGACACCACCCTTTCCATCATCCTAGAGGATGACCGGGAAATCCGAATCCCCATCAGGGGGTCGGCTGAGGCCATCGACGCCAAAGGCCGACAACACCACGTGGCCATCTCCCAATCCGATGCAAGCCTCACGGACAAATTCACCATCGCCCTCTGCCTGCCGATTCCCATCCCCACCAAGCAAAAACTTCCCGCTCCAATCCTATCGGCAATAGCGGGATACGAACTCGACCCAGTCACCCAAACCCTTTCCGAACTCCCCATCCCTAACAGGCTCGACACACTCTCCAAGGCGTTTCCGTATCAACTGCCCCCAACCCTAAAACTGCAGACTTCAGAAACCGCCTTGAAACAACGGCTCGCCGCCGCCTACCCGGAGGATTTCCCCAATCTCGCCGCAGCGCAAATCGCCCAGGCAAAAATCATCCGCAAGACCTTTGAATCCGGCGAACCCGCAGCTATCGCCGCCGTAATCAATTCCGCCGACCCAGGCCTACCCCTTGCCACCGCCCTCTTCCTTTCCCTGAAATCTGGAAACCCTTCCTTCATCAAGCGCACTACCGCGAAGACCGAGAACATGCCTCCTGCTCTCCGCAACCTTGTTAAACGCGGCACGCTTGCGACCCTCAATCCCGGAATCCTCCGTCTCGAACAAGATTGGCTCGGCTACGAATCACCGGATTTCACCCCGCTCTTCAACAAGTTCCGAGCACGCAATTCCGAAACCTTTTCGGAGCTTTCCTTACCAGATAATCCAACTTCACGCGACATTGCGACCTTCACAAGCAAGCTCCTCGATCCGCAAAATCTGGCAACCCTAGGGAAAGCCACCTTGGCGGAGCGAGCGATCACTGCCGCCGCCGTTCTCGCCAAAAATCCCGAGCACGCAACGAACGCATTGCAGATCGCTGGCATCGCCGGACGTCTCGGGGCACAACAGGCTCTTTGCCTCCGCACCAAGGCCATTGCCTCCACCACCTCGGGCGATTTTACCGCCGCCCACCGCTACTGGATCGATCTGATCACAAACCAGCCCGAAGCCAATCACCTCGCTTCCGATTACTCGGAGGCCGCTTACACCGCCTTCGAGACCGGCGACGTCCGCCAGGCCATGGAGATTCTCCATACCGGCCTGTTCCGTTTCCAAAATGATGCCGCCTTCGCAATCCGCGCCGCTTGGATCGCGCTCCTAACAGATCATCCTGAGCAAGCGTTAACCTACCTCACCCACGCCACAAAACTCGGCCTCCCCCCCGCCGAAATCGAAAACACCACCGCACTCCTCACCATCACCCACGCACAACTCGGCGATCCCGAAACCGCTTCCTCCTACCTAGCACAACTCAAAGCTATCAGTCCGAAGTGGAAAGATACCGAAAACATAAACGCCCTCCCTTGGCCGCAATCGTTCAAATCATCCCTGAAGGAAATCATTTCACAACTTCCGGAAACCGCACCCGAGCCGTCACCGGAAAGTGGTCCGACAAACACGGCTCCCCAGTCCGGAGAATTGCCAATTCCAGAACCTCCCCTCCCTTCGAGATGAGGATGTGATCCACCTTCCACTGCCGGTTTGGATCGCTCATCCAGAATTGCAGGGTGCCGCACTTCTTCTCTCCGGCGTGCAGTGCATCGTACGTCTCGACCAATCCGCCGAAACCCTCAACCACTTGGATTGCTGTTCCCTTGCGTCCGAGAAACTTCAGTGCCGGATTTCCTTCGGTCGCGTTGAAATCTCCCATCCACACCACCGGCTCTACGCCCTAGCAGTCAATCCGGCCTTCCTGCAACACCGTTTTTAAAGGTTGCCAAATAACCATACGCCCATCATCTTTCCCTCGTTGTCACGACGGTAGGCGACCTTCGGATTTTTCCTAGGTCACCACACTGGCAGTCGTATCCCACGTCTCATCCCGCTTGATTGGCCGGATTCACCGACACGGAAACCGATGCTCACCCCGTCTCCTCACCAAGGAACACTGTGCATTTTTACATCACCGTTGATTCCTTTTACCAAAACACTTTCGGAACACCCCGAACCCTTTCCCCATAAACTCAGACGAATGAGCAAAAACACCACCGACGAACTTTTCGATCTCCCTCCTTCGGAAAAACCGAAGAAGACCGCCCGCAAGACTGCGGTCAAGAAGACAGCAGCGAAGAAAACCGCCGTGAAAAAGACGGTGGCGAAAAAGACGGTGGCGAAGAAAGCAGCCAAGAAAGCCGCCAAGAAGGCCGTGGCCAAAAAGGCACCCGCCAAGGAAACCGCTCCAGCAACCCCAGTGGCCGCAGCAACCCCAGTGGCAGCAGCAAAGCCCGCGCCGGCACCCGTCGCAGCCCCGCAGCCCATTCCGCTTCCCTCTCCACAATCCGATGCGCCGGCCACACAGGAACGCCATTCAGCCAACAGCCAGTCGCAGGAAAACCCCCGCATCGGGCGCGTTCCCGGCGGAGGCCCGGTCAGTCAATCACAACACTCCGGCAACGACGGTCAGCAGATGTCTCGTTCCAAGAAACGCCGCGAGAAGCGCAAGCGCCGCCGCGACCAGTCAGGCGGCGATCAAAACCGAGGCGGCAACCGCAACGACCAGCGCAACGACCAGCGCAACGACCAGCGCAACGACCAGCGCAACGACCAGCGCGGCAACCGCCGCAATGACCGCAATGACCGCCAGCAGGAAGACCGCGCCCCCACTGTTCTTGAAGGCCCCTTGACCGATGTAGACGGAATCCTTGAAATGACTCCGAAAGGCTTCGGCTTCCTGCGTATGCCTGAGACGAATTTCGAGCAGGCGAAGGAGGACATCTTCATCTCCCCGGAAATCATCCGCACCCACGCTCTCCGCCACGGCCAATGGCTCCACGGCAAATTCCAGGCCAGCAGCCGCGGCCCGCAGCTCGTGGAAATCGCGCAGATCAACGGCCTGCCCTCAGAGGAGGCCTCGATGCTGCCACACTTCGACGAACTCACGGCGATCAACCCCAACAAGCGGATCGCTTTCGAAACAACTTCCGACCGCGCCACCACCCGTGTCATCGACATCGTGTCCCCGGTCGGCCGAGGACAGCGCGGACTCATCGTTTCTCCACCCCGCTCCGGCAAGACCACCCTCCTGCTCCACATGGCGGAGGCAATCCGCGAAAAATACGACGAGCAGATCCATCTCATGATCCTGCTAGTCGATGAACGTCCGGAGGAAGTCACCGAGTTCCGTCGCGCCCTCCCCGGTGCGGAAATTTACGCCTCTTCCAATGACGAGGGCACACGCAACCACTGCCGCATCGCCGAACTCGCCATCGAGCGAGCCAAGCGCCTCGTCGAGGCCGGCCAGGACGTGTTTCTTCTCATGGATTCCATCACCCGCCTCGCCCGTGCCTACAATGGCAACATGAGCAGTGGCAAGGGCGGCCGTGGCCGTGCCACAGGTTCCGGCGGTATCACCATTGGCGCCCTTGAAGTACCTCGCCGCCTCTTCGCCGCAGCACGGAACACCCGCGAGGCTGGCTCCCTCACCATCCTCGCCACCGCACTGATCCAAACAAACTCCCGCGCCGACGAAGCGATTTTCATGGAGTTCAAGGGCACCGGCAATATGGAACTCGTCCTCGACCGAAAGATTGCCGAAAACTACATCTACCCCGCTGTCGACATTTTTAAATCCGGAACCCGCCGCGAAGAACTCCTGCTCGCCGAGCACACCCTCCACAAGATCCACCTCATCCGCCGCGGACTCTCCGGCCACCGACCCTACGAGGCCATGGAACGGCTCCTCTTCTTTATCAAGAAGTTCCCCAATAATCCGCAGATGCTCATGGAGATCAAAGGCTAAGAAAGCCGTGCTTCCAACCGACTCCATTCCTCCGCACCAGTGCACACACCCTCTTCATTGAAGTTTAAAATTTAAAGCTTAGAGTTTTGAAAATCCACACCCTTTTCGTCGAGAAATCACCTTCCTTCGCCTCCGAATCACGTCACCTCCTGCACGATCTACGCGAGTCCCTGGAACTCCCGCAGATCGCCTCGCTGCGGCTACTCAACCGCTACGATCTGGAAGGCCTTGACGATACGGAATTCTCCCTGGCCTCAACTCGCATCCTCTCTGAGCCGCAGGTCGATTCCATCACCACCTCGCTGCAGATCTCCCCTGAGGAACACGCTTTCGCCTTCTCTTATCTGCCTGGCCAGTTTGACCAGCGTGCCGACTCCGCCGCCCAGTGCATCCAGATCCTGACAGGAAGGGAAAAGCCCACGGTCTTTTCCTCGAAGATTGTCATCCTCACCGGCAACCTTTCCCCAGCTGACCTAACAGCGATCAAATCCTACATCATCAATCCGGTCGATTCCCACGAGATCCCCGTGGCGGCAACTTCCGGAGACCGCGCTGATGTAGGAACACCCTCAGACGTCGCAATTCTCGACAGCTTCCTCACCGACTCCCCCGAAACAATCCGCCGGGAAATGGCTCTCGCCATGTCAGAAGAGGATATCGCTTTCACCCAGTCCTACTTCCGCGACGAGGAGAAACGCGCCCCCTCTCTCACCGAGATCCGCATGCTCGACACCTATTGGTCCGACCACTGCCGCCACACCACTTTCTTGACCGCCATCGACGAAGTCACCTTCGCCCCCGGCGCAGAGACCATCGAGGAGAGCTACGCAATCTATCGCAAGGTTCGCGAAAAGATCGGCCGCGACGACAAACCGGTCACCCTCATGGACATCGCCCTCATCGGCATGCGGGAGCTAAAAGCCTCTGGCGAACTCGATAACCTAGAGGTCTCCGAGGAGATCAACGCAGCCTCCATCGTCGTTCCGGTCTCTATCACCGGTGGGGCGGATCCGACTCAGCCCGCCGTAACTGAAGAGTGGCTCATCCAGTTCAAAAACGAGACCCACAACCATCCCACTGAAATCGAACCCTTCGGTGGCGCCGCAACTTGTCTCGGCGGCTGCATCCGCGATCCCCTTTCCGGTCGCTCCTACGTCTATCAGGCAATGCGTGTCACCGGTGCGGGCGATCCGCTCACACCGTTTTCCGAAACACTCCCTGGGAAACTCCCACAGAAAAAAATCTGCCAAGTCTCCGCGCATGGCTACTCGTCCTACGGCAACCAAATCGGCATCGCTACCGGCCAGGTCGCAGAAGTCTACCACCCCGGCTACGTCGCAAAACGCCTCGAGATCGGTGCAGTCGCCGCCGCAGCCCCACGCTCAAACGTGTTCCGCGGTAGCCCTTCCCCAGGCGATGTCATCCTGCTCATCGGTGGCCGCACCGGCCGCGACGGGGTCGGCGGAGCCACCGGTTCCTCCAAGGAACATACCAACACCGCACTGGAAAATTCCGCCGAAGTCCAGAAAGGCGATGCACCCACGGAACGCAAGATCCAGCGCCTCTTCCGCAACCCGGAACTCACCCGCAAAATTAAAATCTGCAACGACTTCGGAGCGGGCGGAGTGTCCGTAGCCATCGGCGAGATCGCACCGTCCCTCGTCATCAACCTCGACGCGGTCCCGAAAAAATACGACGGACTCGACGGAACCGAACTCGCCATTTCCGAATCCCAGGAACGTATGGCCGTCTGTGTCGACCCATCGGAAATCGCATACTTCATCGCGGAGTCCGACAAGGAAAACCTCGAATGCGTCCACGTCGCCGATGTCACCGACTCCGGTCGCCTCATCATAACCTGGCGCGGCAATACCATCGTCAACTTCTCCCGAGCCTTCCTCGACACCAACGGCGTCCAGCAGACCGCGAAGATCCACGTAGCGAGCCCGGATTTACAATCGTCTTCCACTGCTCACCAATTACGGCTCACTGAGCACTTGTCTTCCCTCAATACCACCTCCCAGAAAGGCCTCGGAGAAATGTTCGACAGCTCCGTCGGCGCGGGCACCGTCCTCTGGCCCTTCGGCGGTAAAAACCAACTCACCCCACCCGATGCAATGGTCGCAAAGCTGCCGCTCATGGAAGGTGAAACGGACGTCGCGACCTACATGGCATGGGGCTTCGACCCATACCTTTCCGAGCAATCTCCCTTCCATGGTGCCGCCTACGCAGTTACCGAATCTGTCTGCAAGGCGGTAGCAGCAGGGGCACGGCTTTCAGACATCCGCCTCACCCTCCAGGAATACTTCCCGCGCCTCGGCAAGGATCCCGCCCGCTGGGGCCTGCCCTTCGCAGCACTGCTCGGTGCATTCCGCGCCCAGCACGAACTCCGCCTCGGAGCCATCGGCGGCAAGGACTCAATGTCCGGATCCTTCAACGACCTCGACGTCCCGCCGACACTCGTCTCCTTTGCACTCGCTCCCGGGCTGGCATCCCTCGCGCTCTCACCGGAGTTCAAGCAAACCGACTCCACCATCTCCATCGTAGAAACCCCTCTCCTTGAAAACGGTCTCCCCGATTTCAAAGCCCTTAGGGAAAACGCGGATTCACTCCACTCTCTCAACAAGGACGGAAAGATTCTTTCCCTCCATCACATCGGCAAGCCCGGCCTCGCCGCCGCACTCACCAAAATGTCCCTAGGAAACGGCATCGGCTTCAAAGCGTCTGGCATCGATGACGCGCTCTCGCCACGCTACTTCGCATTCGCCATCGAGCACGCACCTGCGGTATCGGACTCCATCCGCCATGCCCTTCCCTCCTCCCGGGAAATCGGCACAACCACTACCGAACCGTCCTTCTCCATCAACGGACAAACCCACTCCCTCGCCGATCTGGAAACGGCCTTCACCGCAACTCTCGAACCCGTCTATCCAACCAAGCCCGACACCACCCATGACGATCTTGGTGCCTTGACGGTTCAATCCCAACCGCAACCCAAGTCTTCCACTGGTCACCGATCACTGATCACTCGGCACTCACCCGTCAGGGTGCTCATCCCATCCTTCCCCGGCACGAATTCCGAATACGATTCCGCACGCTCATTCCTACGCGCCGGCGCCGAGACTCACATCGAGGTCTTCCGCAACCTTTCCGCAGAACACATCGGCGAATCCATCGCGACACTCGCCAAGGAAATTAGAAGTTCTCAGATCCTCTTCATCCCCGGCGGTTTCTCCGCAGGCGATGAACCCGATGGCTCCGCAAAATTTATAGCCACCATCCTCCGTAACCCCCGCATTTCCGACGCGATCTCTGACCTTCTGGAAAACCGAGACGGCCTCATCCTCGGCATCTGCAACGGTTTCCAGGCACTCATTAAAACCGGCCTCGCCACCCACGGCAAGGTCATCGACACCGGCAGCGAATCCGCGACCCTCGTCCACAACGACATCTCGCGCCATATCTCCCAATACGTCAGCACCCGTGTCGCGACCAACTCCTCACCTTGGCTCGCAAACGTGTCCGTTGGCGAAATTCATACCGTCCCCGTCTCCCACGGTGAAGGCAAGTTTTTCGCATCCCCCGAGATCATCGCCTCACTCGCCGATGGCGGCCAGATCGCAACTCAATACTGCAACCCTGCAGCCAACCCGACCATGGAGTATCCCTTCAATCCAAACGGCTCGCTCGCTGCCATCGAGGGCATTACCTCCCCCTGCGGCCGGGTCTTCGGCAAGATGGCTCATTCCGAGCGTTTCTCCCGCGATGTCGCCAAAAACATCCCCGGAAACAAAGATCAGCCAATCTTTGCTGCTGGAACCGCCTACTTCCGCTGACAGTCAACAAATAAAATATCCAGTTGGCATAAATAATGCTTCTGTTATATTGTTCCTGCCACTAACGTGGACGCACATCCCGTGCAACCATGGCAGAAGCCTCCCTCCATCACTCCCTCTCCCAGACCCAAACGCTCGCGCCACAGATGCGCAAGAGCCTGGAAATTCTGCAGGCAGGCACCATGGAACTGTCGCACCTGCTAAGACAGGCGCTGGAGACAAACCCCACCCTCGAGGACATCACCGAGGTCACATCTCTCGACGAGGATACCGATCCGGAGGAAGCCGATAAACTTGAATACATGAACGAGACGGAGGATGACTGGCGCGATCGCTCAATCCTCGAGGGTCGGAACAATCAATGGACCCAGGAGGACGAGGAGCGTCGACAGCATCACTACAATAATATCGTCGCCCCGGAAACGCTTCAACAACACCTCCAGCACCAGGTCGACCTTTCCCTCATCGATCCCGAGGCCCGCGAGGCCGCCCACCTCATACTCGGCAACTTGGATGACCGCGGATTCCTCGAATCCTCCCTGACAGATATCGCGACGAACGGTTCGACTCCCATTTCCAGGCTCCGCAAGGCACTCGACATTATCAAGTCCTTCGAGCCCGCCGGAGTCGGTGCTTCCGGTATCCCCGAGGCGCTCCTGATCCAGCTCGAACGATCCTCCGGCAAGGAAACCTTGGAATACCGCATCGTCCGCGACCACTTCGAGGATCTCGCACGCAGGCGCCACCCGCAGATCGCCCGCAGCCTAGGCACTACCGTGGAGTGCATCGCGGAGGCTGCAGAAAAGATCGGCCGCCTCTCTCCGAATCCCGGTGGCGAGTTCGATCCTACAGGCAACCCCTACATCCTTCCCGATGTCATCATCGAGCGGAATGACGACGGGAAATGGGGAGCACGACTCACCGGTGAGCATCTCCCCAGCCTCCGCATCAACGATTTCTACAAGGACATGATAGGCAAGAGCGGGGTCGACCAGAAAGCCCGCACCTTCCTCCGCGACCAGATCCGCGATGGTCGCAGCCTCATTCGGTCGATCTCACTGCGTCAGGAAACCATCCTTGCCATCGCCCACAAGCTCATCGAGCAGCAGCCTGCGTTCCTCGAAAAGGGACCCCGCCACCTCCGCCCGCTGACCATGAACGATATCGCGGACGAGCTAAGCCTGCACGCCACCACGGTGTCCCGTGCGGTCGCAGGGAAATACATTCTCACCCCCCAGGGACTCATGGAAATGCGCGCCTTCTTCGCCACCGGCTACCAGACCGAGGGCGGAGCCGAAGTCTCCAACGCCGGCGTCCGCGAGGCCATCCAGCAACTGATCGACGAGGAAAACCAGGCAAAACCGATGTCCGATGACGCCATCAGCAAGGCGCTGCAGGCTCAGGGCATCAAGGTCGCCCGCCGGACAGTCGCGAAATACCGCGAGCAGTTGAACATCCTCCCTTCGCATTTGCGCAAATCATTTTGATGAATAGTCTCCGCGTGTTGCTCCGGCAAAACCAATCCACGACACCATGAAAAAATCCGACAAACAATTCCTCTTCAACCTGCTCGAAACCCCTTCCCCAACCGGCTTCGAGATGCCGGGTCAGAACGTATGGGCCGAGTTCCTCAAGCCGGTCGCAGATTCCATCCAATGCGATGCTTACGGCTCCACCTGGGCCACCCTCCCCGGAAAGTCCAAGAAGACCGTGATGCTTGAGGCACACGCAGACGAAATCGGCTACATCATCAAGCACATCGACGACAAGGGCTTCCTCCGCATCGACCGCGTTGGCGGCTCCGATGCGGCGACGGCGCGCGGCCGCCGCGTTCACATCCTCGGCGACAAGCAGGTCGTTTCCGGAATCATCGGCAACACCGCGATCCACCTCCGCCGCGATGAGCAGGGTCGCGAGAAAGCACCCGCCGTCCACGATCTCTGGGTTGATATCGGGGCATCAAACGCCAAGCAAGTCGCGGACATGGGTCTGCGCGTCGGCCATCCCATGGTCTACCAGGACGGCCCGGCGGAACTGGCGCACAAACGACTCATTTCCCGCGCACTCGATAATCGCCTTGGCTCCTACATCATCGCACAGGTGATGAAGCGTATTGCGGAATCCGGCAAGAAACCCGCCGTGACACTCATCTGCCTCAATGCGATCCAGGAAGAAATCGGCGGCAATGGAGCGATGATGGCCACCTACCGGCTCAAGCCGGACACCTGCATCTGCCTCGATGTCACTCACGCCACCGACACCCCCGGGATTGACCCCGCCAAGTTCGGCCTAGTGAAACTCGGTAAGGGTCCATCCGTCTCCCACGGCACCTGCAACCACCCGCTCATCGCCAAGCGCCTGATAGAAATCGCAGACAAGGAGAAGATCGGCATCCAACACGAGTCCTCCAGCCGCTTCTCCGGAACCGACACCGACAAGATTTTCCACTCCCGTGAGGGCATCCCCTCAGCCCTGGTCTCCATCCCGTTGAGATGCATGCACTCGGTCGTGGAAACCGCACACCTCGATGACATCGAGGCGACGATCAAACTGCTGGAAGCATTCGTCCTCTCGCTCAAAGCCACAGACACCTTCCATCAGACGCTCGGAGTGTAGGCCAAAGCTAACTCAATACCCGATACTCATTGGGCTCAGATCAGCCGCGCTAAATACTTTACCCACGATTCCATGATAAAATCATTCACCCACACCGCCTTACTCACGGCCTTCATGTTCAGTCTCTGCAGCGGATCGGCGCTGGCCGATTTCGACAAAGGGATCGCCGCCTATCAGGCCGACAACCTGCCGCTCGCCTACAAAGAGTTTCTCGCGGCGGCGGAGGCGGGGCACGCCGATTCCCAGTTCAACGTGGCTCTGATGTTTGAGAAGGGCATGGTGGTGGCCAAGGACGAGACGCAGGCGCTGAAGTGGTATGAAAAATCTGCCGAGCAGGGCAACTCCGCCGCCCAGTTCAATCTCGGCGTCCTCTACGAGAATGGCCGCGGCACCGAAGTCGATTTCGTGAAAGCCCGAAAGTGGTATCGCAAGGCGTCAGCGCAGGGCGATGCGCTCGCCATTGGGAACCTAGGCGTTCTCTATACGCGTGCCCTAGGGGTGAAGGAGAACAAGGTCGCCGGCGTGGCGTTGCTTTTACTGTCCGCCACGCTGGATCGCTCTCCAGAAAACCACGCCCGACAAAATATTACCGCCACCAAAGGATTGAGCGCCGAGATGATCGGCGCCGCTCAAGCGCTCTCCGATAAATTGCGCGAAGCGAAAGACCCGCTTATACCGCTCGACGCCTACTTGAAGAAGGCCGAGAAGAAATAGCCGGCTCGGGATCAGATCAAGGAAAGCGAGCCTTCGTATAGGAGCAGGGGCGTCACCACCCCTGCCGTCAAGCGACTACCGGGCACCCGCCCTCCCCCGCAGACCGCAGCCTACTCCCCGATCCTAAACTTCATCTCATCACTGTTCGCCCGCAGTTCCGGCGCATACATCGCCTCGGCACGGGTGGGTAAGGCGCTGAATTTTCCGGGGATCTCGGCGCGGAGGCGGTAGCTGAGGTTGTGTCGGCCACGCGGGAGGTTCTGGACGAAGAGGGAAACCTTCTCATCCCGCAACTCCATGTAGGCACCGAGGCCGTTCGGGTTGTAGCCGCTGCGCACATCTACAGCCTCCATTCCGGCGGCTTTCCAGTCCTCGAAAAGCAGGTATTCGTAGTCGTTTTTGCTGTCGATCCCGAGCTCGACTTCGATGAGATCGCCGCTCTTCACCTCGTCGCCCGACTTCAGCTCAACACGCTTGTAGCGCGAGCGCTTCTGGTCAATCGCCTGGCCTTGCGAATCGACCGCGTCGATGACCTTGTTGTCCGGGACGAGTTTGTAATAGGTCCTTTCCACCTTCACTTCCAGGCCGGCTTTCGTGATGAAGTCCTCCAGCGTGAAATACTCGACGTAAGCGTTCACGTAGAGCGGTCCCTTGCCTTTCTTGCGCAGCTCCACCTTGTGCTTGCCGGTGGTGAGGATGTCCCCGGCGACGATCACCGAGCTGTCGAAAGTGAAAAGGTTCTCCTTGGTGATCTCAACGGTTTTTAGCTTCTTACCATCGAGTATCACATCCACGGTGAGCTCCGGATCACCCTCGCCGCTGGCCTTGAGGTAATCGCCGATCGCCTCGATGCAGTAGGCGGTGTCTCGGGTGGAGTTCCAGTAGGTCGCGTGGCTGCGATTGTTGATTAAGTATTTCACCAGCCCGCGTGCATCTGGGCTTTGCGGTTCAGCGGCAGCTAGCAGTTTGAGAAACCAGGCTTGCGCCTCGAACTCGCTACCATACCAGTTCCACCAATATCCCCTGTTGCCGAGTTCGAGATAGGCCGTTTGGTTCTCCTCGTCGCGCTTGAGAAACTGCCGGATGTTGCGGATTACGTCGTCGCGCTTCGCGATCTCCTTGGTGCGGTGCAGCTCCAGCCCGAGCAATGCCTTCGCATAGACCGGCAGGTCGTTCTTATCCCGGAAAAGGAAACTCTGCATCGGCTTGTGATCCTTGCCGCCTTCACCCAGCACGCGGCGAACGAGTGCATCCATGGAGTCCGCTTTCTGCTTGGTATTCTTGTCGCGCTTGTTCCAGTTGGCGATCCTGTCCGCTTCTGTTTCCTCATGCTTCGCGAGCCATGCGAGGCCGCGCTCAATCATGTCCCCTGGGATCTTCGCACCGTTATCGCGGGCGAGCAATAGCCCGTGCATCACCACCGCCGTAGTGTGCGGATAGGAGTGATTTCCGTAGGCCGAGAACCATCCCCAGCCACCATCGGGATTCTGCTGATCGCGCAGCTTGGCGATACCCGCACGCTCCATCTTCGCAACCTCCGCCTCGTCCCACACGGGATTCCAATGCGGGTTTTTCGGCTGCCAATCCTTCGCACGTTCGTTTGGATCGCCGATCTTCTGCGGATTCAGATTGGACCGCTTGTCCTTAATCGCCGCAAGGTCGTGGCCGAGATCTTTAAGGATGTGGTGAACCACCGTGGTCGGCACGAAACGGTTCAATGTCTGCTCGGTGCAACCGTAGGGATAGCTCGCGAGGTAGGGCAGCGCATCGATCATCGCGCTGGCAACGCTGGGCGAGTAGTTGAGCGTCAGCTTCGTTTCTGAAGGGCGCCTCTCCTGCGGCAGGGTGAATTCGATCACCGCCTTCTTTCCCTCCGGCGCGATCGCGCGGCTGTAGGATTCGGTCTTCACCATGCCATGCACATAGACCGGGAATTTCATCTCCATCGCGTCCGAGTCATCGGCGGCGATGGCTTTCATACGGATGGTAATCTCGCCTTCGGAAACGGCTTTTGCTGTCCAGTCGATCCGCGTCTCGCCCTTGGAAGGGATTGCCACCCGGCGCTCCATGTCGCCGGTGGATTCCAGGTTTTTGCCGTCGAGTTCAAGGCTCACGGTCACGTCCTTCGCCTCTTTGTGGTAGTTATGGACCACCGCACTCAGCGTCACCTCGTCCTTCTCCACGAAGAAACGCGGAGCCTGCAGGCGGATAATGAGATCCTTGCTCGTCACGATCTCCGCCGAGCCCTCGCCGACCCGCGTGCCCTTGCCCATCGCCCAAGTCTTGATCTTCCAGGTCGTCAGGTTGTCGGGCATCTCGATCTCGATGGTCGCCTCGCCCTTCTCGTTTGTCTCCACCGACCCGACCCATTTCAGCAGGTCCGCGAATTCCGAACGCACCATCACCTCGGGAGCTGCCTCGCCTCCCGCCTCGCCTCCCAAATCATTGGCACCGAAGCTATCCTCAGAATCCATCGCCATCTCCGCCATAGGCGCCCCTGGAACAGCCATTGCACCCGCCATGGCCGAGCCTCTGCCCAGCAACCCCTTGCTTTTATGCATCATGCGTTCATCCCCAAAGCCACCGCGAGACCTTGGAGCTATCCCCCCGAACATTCCTAGCTGCTGCATGAAGGTCGTCTTCGGCATCTGCATGTGGTTACCCATCAGCCTCTGGGAGTTCTCCATGTTCACTCCGTAGTGGCGGCGCTTCCAGTCCCAGAAAAAGGGCACGATCTCGCCCACGTTCGAGCCTCCGGAAATATATTCCAAGCTCTTGTCGTAGATGCTGATCGCCGCCGACCCTTTGTAGGGCTTTCCGTTGGAGTCGGTGATTTTGATCGTCAGCGAGGTCTTCTCGCGTGGCTTGAGCTTTGATTTCGCCGGGATCACCTCGACTCCAAGCTTGCGTTTCTCCGGAGGCAACACGATCTCACGGGTCACGCTGTGCACCTCGCCGTTTGCCACGGTCACCGCATCGATGAAAAAGTTCGGCATATCACCGAGCGCGACCGGGATTTTCACCACCTGCGACTTGCGCTTCATCAGGATGATCTTCGTCTCCTCCTGCTTGCCTTGGCCGGTGCGGACGAAAAGCCATACGCGCGACTTCCGCTTGTTCACATTCACCAGCAGTTTGACCGTATCGCCCGGGCGGTATTCCTTCTTGTCGGGGATCAGCTCGAGATCGTTGTAGCGGAAATTCCCGCCCTCAACACCCTCCGCGCCGCGCACGGAGAACACCGTCGCGCCCTCCTGCTTGCGGCCTTTCTTGTCCGTAAATTTCACGGCGATGCGGTATTGCCCCGGCTCCGAAGCCTCGAAGACCCAGTCGTTGCCCTTGGGCGTCCACTTCGCGATCTTCTTCTCAACGATCTTGCCGTCCTCATCAACGCTGGTCGAATACAGGATTGCCTTGGCTTTCCCCGCGACCACTTTCCCGTCCAGGGTTCGTGCGGAAAAGGTTCCCGTCACCTTGTCGCCGACATTTGCGTAGCCACGATCCAGCCACACGGTCACCGCATACGGCTCACGCGCCGCGAGCACAGCTCCGTTCCCCACAATCGTCCGCCGCGAGGCGTCCACCACCTCAGCGCTGATCGTATACTTGTGATCCTGATCGCCGTGAACCAGCTTCGCGATCGAGCTATCGATCTTGACCTTCACCTTACCGTCGGGGCCGATCGGGCCGGTCTGTTCAAGCACCAGCTCCGGCGCTCCCGCGCGTCCACGGTTACCCCACCATGGAGCAGGCGGACGAATGCAACCCCACCTCGCCCAACCCGGATACCACGGGTATTCCCCGTAGCACCACCAGTAGCCCGGCCCGTAAAGCCAGTCCCACGGACCGGGGGGGAACCAGCGATCGTTGAAAAAGTTTCTCTCCACCTTGATCTTCACCGTCGCCTCGGTCACCGGCGCACCGTGATAGTAGTTTGCGGAAACCGTCGCCTCGAAGGACTCACCGAGAGCCACCGGCTCATCGGGTGCCTCCACCTTTACCTCGAACTCCGGCTTCTTGTATTCCTCTACGCGGAAGGAGAAATTCGTATTCGGCACAGGCCCGGTAACTCTCACGTTGTAGTTCCCAAGCGCAGCCTCCTCCTTGAGATCGAAGTCGAACTCGATCCCGCCATACCCATCGGCAACCAGACCGTCCTTTTCGAAGACAACCTCGTTGCGGCCATCCCGCACCTCGATCTTTGCCGTCTTCCCGGCGAAAGGCGATTCATCGCCGAGATCATAGCGCGCCTCTCCGGCCCAGAGTTTCACATGCACCGTCTGCCCCGGGCGGTAAACGGGTCGATCCGTGATGCCAATCGTCTTATTGTTGAGATACCAGCCGCGATTGGAAGCGCCGCGCCAGTTGAGGTTGCTGTCTCCGAAATAAGTCGTTCGCTTGCCGGATCTGGCGATGATCTGCCAGATTGCCCTGTTCCAATCCTTCTCTTGCTTCAGCACCAGCATGCCTTTCTTATCCGTCTTCCTGCGGAAATGGTGGGTGATAATGTTGAAGCGCCGCTTGTCCTTGGGCTTCTGGATGTAGTCAGCGCGGTAGCCGAAGAATTCCAACTCACCCGCCACCGGCGCACCCCCAGCCGCATCGACGAGATGGAACACCATCCCCTCCGGACCGCTCCGTTTCAACAGCACGAGATCCCGCACCCACACGACCACCCATGCGGTATTGCCGTCCTTCACCGAGGATTGCAGTAGGTAGCAGCCCGGCGCGAGCTTGCCGAGGCCGAGGTTCGCCTCCGTGTTCACATGGCCCGCCTCTGGCTGCAGTTCCTGCGTCCATGAGCGAAGTTCCTTGCCGAGATACTTCTTCCCTTTCTCCTCAAGCAGCTTCCTACCGAGCTGGGAAAATGAGATGTTCCGGCGGTCGAGCTGCTCCGGGTTTCCCTCCAAATACTTGATTGCGTCCTGCATCACCTGCCCTTCCTTCACCTGCGTCAGGGAAAGCTTAACCGACTTCGCGTTGCGGAAAGTAATCGGCACATTTACTGGCGCGGCGGCGAAATAGGTCGGAGTCACCCCGAATTTGCTCCAGTTCCCACGGATCTGCTTGAGCAATTTTGTCCGTCTGTCGTTGTTGCCGGTACCGTGCAGGCGAATCACCTCTTCCAGCGTCTCCGCAGCTTTCACCAGCTGACTGCGATTCATGAAAACCTGCACCAGAGTATCCCCCGCCTGCGACGAAGGAGAGTTCTTTCCGCCACGCATCAGCTCGCGCAGCCCTGGGATGTATTGGTAGTCCTCGCGCAGTGTGAAACGCTTCACCCCGCTCGCCAGCTTCGCGATCGTTTCCCCCTCCTTCAGCGTCGATGCTTGGAGAATACCGTCGCGTTTCTTGATATCCGGCTGCGACCACCAACCGTAGGAGGCAAGCGTGTTGACTCCGTAGTTTTGCTGGCAGAAGCGCAGCCACCCCAACATCTCCTGCGAGCCATCTGCCGGTGAAATCCGGGCGATTTCCGCCATCAGCCAGCGCCAGCGCTCGCCGTCAGAGGCCGCCGTTTCCCACGATTCCGGCATGTTGATATAGTCCGGCTCCCCATCCTTGCCAACGGGCGCCCCGCTGCTGGTGATTACATCATCCTGCTCCGTGTAGTCCGGCGTGGCCGCAAGGTCGGCCTTCAAATATAGCCGCCATAAGTATCCGCCGTTGCGGTTCCAATTGAGCGCACCCGCCAGCGCCCTGAGCACCTGCACTTCTTCCTTTCCGCCCTTCTTCACCTTATCCCACGCCTGGATGTAGCACTGCAGCGCCCTCAGCCTGTCCTGCTCCTGCACCTGCTTCCATTCACCGCTCACGCGGCTGCCGCGTTGGAACTCATCGTCCAGCAGCTGCCCGTAGTGCTGCGCGCTGAGATACGCCTGCCCCGCCGCCAGCATGAAATCCGGATTGTCCTTCCGGGAAACCGTCAGTTCATCCAGCAGCGCATCGAAGTTTTTCTGCTCCCGCAGCCGATTCTGGGAGTTCAGCGCCAATGACAGGTCCTTGCCCGATGCCTTGTCGCTGATCTTGCGCAGCAGCTTCACCCGCAGCTCGTAGGCCTCGCGCCAGTTGCCATCTTTCTCAAGCTTCTCCGCCTGCTTTCTCCACTCGGCTTCAGGGGCTGCCGCGGCGAAAAATACGCCACACGTCATCAACAATAGGATCAGGGTTCTCATGTATCTACCTTAGGAGACACCCGACCTAGGGAAAGCTTAGAAGTTTTCCGATTATCCTCAGATTTTCCCCTCAAGGAACGGCACCAACTCCTCCACCCCGAAGTCCGCCAGCACCTCCTCATCCCAATCCAGCGTCGGTGCCTTTGTCTGTCCGGAAAGCTTCACCATCTCCTCCATCGCCTCCCGGTCGCCGGACACCGTCACCTTCTCCACAGCGATCCCCTCCCGCCCCAGGTAATCCAAAACCTCAGCGCACCAAGGGCACCCTGTCTTCACATAAAGCACACGTCCGTTTTCCATATCCGCGAGCTTCGCCACGCATCCCCGCAACGCAAGCCCGTCTTCCAAATTCATCACCCTCTTAAACCGGCCTGCACAGCACGAACGGCGAAACAACCAGCGCTTCAAACTCCGTCCCGCCCTTCTCCCACTGCACCGCATGCAGATCCGCGATCTTCACCACGTCCCCCGCTTTCAGCCACGCCTCCACCCGCTCCCTGCCGTCCTCGGAAAACGCCGCACCCACCTCGGTCAGTGCCAGCGAGGGATCCACGAAATACAGCACCCCGCTCAGGAAATGTGGCTGCAGGTATTTCCAATCAACCGTCCCCGTGTATTTCCCAAGCTTCTCCTCTGTGCTCGAAGTATCATCGCCAAGCATCGTATACTTGAGGGGCTCGGGATTGTTCGGATTCGGTGAAACCATCTCAAAGCTTTAACCCGCCTCCCCCCGCCAATCAAGCACCTTGGGAAAGGAGCTTATGCTTCAGCCTACCAAGGAAATCGGGTTTCAATCCAACCATCACTCCGCCAACTCCTTAATCAACCGCCGTGCCATTTCGGGATCGAAAAGCAACAGCGTCTTCAACTTCGTTGGGATTCACCCCCGTTTCATGGTCATCATGAACTCGTTGCCCTCCGTATCGATGCACATGGCCAGGTGGAGGGGATCCTCCGGGGTGTCGGTGGGCTCGCAGGTGAGATCGCCGCCGCACTCTTTCAGCTTCGCGATGCCCTCCCTCAGGTCGTTCAACTGGAAGGAAAGCCCCGTCCACGTCCGTTTCCCCTCGCCGCCGCCGTGGACGCCGATGGTCGCTCCGGCGATGACGATCTCACTCCAGACCTCCATACGGAAGGAGACCACCCCACCGAACATCTTCTCATAGAACTCCAGGCAACGTTCCCAATCGGAAGCCCACAGCACGTATTTCACCTTTTCAACCTTCATGGCCAGAGATTGTGGGGTCGCCGTGAAAATCCAAGTAAGAAAACCGCAGCTTCCCCATGATAGAGGAGTCTCCGCGAGCACCTGCACATTTCTGGCAAGCCCAATTCGGAGACTCGCTGCTGCAGAGCAACAAACAAGCATCCTGCCGCTTGTAATCCTCCGATGTCCGGTTACGTTCGCGCCTCCATGATCCCAGGCCAGCGATACATCAGCACTTCCGAACCCGCACTCGGCCTCGGCCACATTCTTTCCGAGCAAAACGGCCTGGTGGAAATCTGCTTCCCCGCCGCCGAGGACACCCGCACCTACGCCGTCGAGACCGCGCCGCTGGTTCGCGTCCGCTTCGCGCCGGGTGACGAGATTTCCGACCACTCGAAAAATCTCCTCACCGTCGAGGAAGTCACCGAAGAAGACGGCATGCTGACCTACCTCGGCCAGGGAAATTCCATTCACGAGAGCGACCTACTCGATTCCCTTTCCTTCATCCGCCCGGAAAAACGCCTGCTCGCCGGGATGACGGACCAGCCTGTTGACTTCGACCGACGCCTCGACGCCCTGCGCTGGAACGCCAAAATTCGCCGCTCCCCCGCCCGCGGCTACACCGGCGCACGCATCGATCTCATCCCGCACCAACTCTCCATCGTCGCCGAGGCTTCGAACCGCCTCCACCCACGCGTCCTTCTCGCCGATGAAGTGGGGCTCGGAAAAACCATCGAGGCCTGCCTGATCCTCCACCGCCTGCACCTGACCGGCCGCGCCGATCGCATACTCATCCTCGTTCCGGAACCTCTGGTCCACCAGTGGTTCGTAGAGCTACTGCGTCGCTTCAACATGCTCTTCGCCATCTTCGACGAAGGCCGCTGCCAAGCATCGAACTCCATGAAGGACGGCCTGCTCCCAAGCGCAGAGGACGTGAACCCTTTCTCCGATTCCCAGCTCATTCTCTGCGCCACCAGCTTCCTCGCGGAAGACAAGCACCGCGCCGAGCAGGCCCGGGCGGCGGGTTTCGACCTACTCATCGTCGATGAAGCGCACCACCTGGAATGGTGCGAGCAGGAAGCCTCACCCGCCTACGCAATGGTGGAATCACTCGCGAAGCAAATCCCCTCCCTGCTCCTGCTCACCGCCACCCCGCAACAACTCGGCCCGGAGGGGCACTTCGCCCGCCTGCGCCTGCTCGATCCCGCCCGCTACTCCGACCTCGGCGATTTCCTCGAGGAAACGGAATCCTACACCCCCCTCGCAGAGGCGGTGGAAGCGCTTACCAACGGCAAGATTCCCGAAAATATCACCGACTTCACCCTCACCTCGCCCCGTGCAGAAGAGCACCTCGCTAATCTTCGCAAGGGCAAGGAGGACGCCCGTCAGCCACTGATCTCCGAGCTGATCGACTCCTTCGGCACCGGCCGTGTGCTGTTCCGCAACACCCGCGAGCGACTCACCGGATTCCCGAAGCGTATACCCATCCTGCATCCGCTGGAGAAGGGCGTTTCCCCCTATGCCTGGCTCGCGGAATTACTCAAGAGCCTGCCGGAAACGGAGAAGCTGCTACTCATCACCAACTCTCCCGAGGCAGCAATCACGGTGCAGGAAAAACTGCTCGAACTGCTCCACACCGAGACCGCGCTTTTCCACGAGGATCTCTCCATGCTCCAGCGCGATCGCAATGCGGCATACTTCCAAGAAGAAGAAGGCGCACGCATCCTGATCTGCTCGGAAATCGGTAGCGAGGGGCGAAATTTCCAGTTCGCCCACCACATGGTCCTCTTCGGTTTACCCCGCGATCCGGAGGTGCTCGAACAACGCATCGGACGACTCGATCGCATCGGCCAAACAGGCGATATCCACATACACATCCCCTACGGGAAAGATAGTAGATCAGAGCTACAGGCACGCTGGCTGCACGAGGCGCTCGATGTTTTCTCGGAACCACTTAAAGGCGCAACGACACTCTCCACAGAACTCCTCCCCGAACTCGATGAACTAAACGAAGCCTCACCGACCTCGAAGAAATTCAAGGATTTCCTGAAACGCTCCACCAAACTGAAGGCGGAGGTCACCCATAGCCTCGCCACCGGCCACGACCGCTTGTTGGAACTCGGCGCACCCCCCGCCTCTCAATCCGCGGAACTCCTCGAAGCGATCGAAACGGCGGACGAGGATCCTCGCTTCTCCAAATTCACGATCAAGCTCTTCGACCACCTCGGCCTCGATATCTCGGATCTCTCCTCCCGTGCCTACATTTTCAAGCGCGGCTCGCGCCAATCGGATGCCTTTGCGGATCTGCCGGATGAAGGACTTTCCGCCACCTTCGACCGCACCACCGCCCTCTCCCGCGAAGACCTGCAGTTCTTCACCATCGACCACCCGCTGTTCCGTGATGCCCTGGAGCAACTGCTAGACGGCCCATCTGGCAATGCCGCCTTCGCAAATCTCCCGACCGGCAAGGGCAAATCCATCCTGCTGGAATGCGCGTTCGTGCTGGAGGTCATCGCTCCATCGCGCCTGCAGATCGACCGCTTCCTGCCTCCGACCCTCCTCCGCGTGATCGTGGATCACACCGGAAAAGCCCAAACCAAGGCACCGCCGGCGTCCCTACTTCAGCCAGGAAACCCCCGCCGCATCGTCGGCCAGGAGGCGTTCAAAACCTCCCTTTTTCCGATGATGCTGGAGGCCGCGAAAGCCGTCGCCACTCGTGCCTCAGCCAAGCCCACCACCGCCGCCCAGGAGCTTGCCAAGGAGACGATCGGGAAGCAGGTCGCCAGGCTCAAGGATCTCGCCACACGCAACCCCGCCATCTCGAAAGCAGAAATCAAGGCTCTGGAGACAGGCGCTAAGGAAACCGAAGAGGTGCTCAAGCAAGCCCGCGTCCGCCTCGATTCCCTCCGCCTCATCTACTGCCAGTGATCGAGAGGGCGGAAGCCTTCCAGGCGATTGCTCTTTCACTCCTTTCCCCGCCGAAAGCCCTCCGCACGGACTCCCGGATTGGTGCTGGAATATCGCGGATTCACGCCTAAGATCTCCCCGATGACCTCCGATATTCCAACCGCCATTTCCGACTCGACCAACGCGAAGATCCTTGCCGTATCCGAAGACCTCGTCGCCGGATTCCAGAGAGAACCCTTCCATGTCATCGCCGAAAAGTCCGAGGTGCCGCTTGAAACCGTGATCGAACGCATCCGCGCAATGCAGGAGGTCGGCATCATCCGCCGCGTCCGCCAGACGATGCTCGCCACCAAGCTCGCCCACGGCGCGCTGGTCGCATGGAAAGTCCCCGAGGAAAAACTCAACGACGCCTTTGATTTCATGGCGAAGGACGATCCTTTCTCTGGCCACGTCGTCATCCGCTCCACCGATTCCGTGGTCTCCGGCTCCGGCTACCGCCTGTGGACGACCCTGAAAGTCCCGGTCGGCGAATCGCTCGATTTCCACGCCACCAAGCTACTCGCCCTCACCGGAGCGACCGAATACCTGCTCATGCCCGCCAACGGGGTCTTCTCCCTCGGCGTCGGCCACATGCGCCGCAGGGGCATGGAGCCCGGCGAGAAAACCCCTGATCCGGCGGTAATGATGACCACCGTCCCCGCCAATCTGACTGACGAGGAATGGGAAATTCTACTTGTCCTCAAGGAGGAACTTTCCCTCGATGAAATCTGCGAAAACCCATGGAAAGGCCGCGCAGAGCAGGCAGGAGTCTCCCTGGAGCGCTTCTGCGAGGTCGCGGAGGAACTCAACAAAAAGAAAGTCATCGGCCGTTTCTCCACCTTCCTCGAGCACGTGAAACCCTCGCAAACCGGCGAGCGCGTCACCCGCTTCAACGGCCTCTTCCACTGGGCCGTGCCGAAAGGGCGTGAGATGCAGGCAGGCGGGGAAGTTGGCCGTCACTACTGCATGACACACGCCTACTGGCGCGAAGGCGGCCCGCAGTTCGGCGACGTCAATATCATGGGCGTCGTCCACGGCACCGAAAAAGACCGCGTCCTCGCCCACAAGGCCGCCATCGACAAGCACCTCGAATCCGTCGGCATCCCCGTCTCCTACACCAACGTCTTCTGGGGCGGTCGGTCGGAGATCAAGCCTTCCGAGATTTCCCCGAAAATCTACAAGGAGTGGCACGCGAAGCACGCGTGAGGAAAGAAGATCAGCCTTAAAAAAGGCCACCGATGTCTACCGGAGGGCATACCATGAAAAATCGCATTCCGGTGTGGCGAGCATTTTCGGATTTCTTCTTGGGCTCCGGTGGCACTCACCACAGTCCGTACTTCCCGTAGGCCATCGCATAGGCGCCCATCAGGAAATTCGCGACCGCGTGCATGACTACGCAGGCACCGAGGTTCTTGCTCCAGACGCAGAGCAGGTAGGTGAGCGATCCATAAACGAAAGCTCCCGCCCAATCGACGGGTGCGTGAGCGGCCATGAATAGCCCGGTGACGATGAGGTAGCTTTTCCAATGCGCCCTCCCGAACGACTGCTTCCAGTAGTCGCCTTCCCAATCCATGCAGAAGCGCATGACGAAGCCGCGCCAGAAAATTTCCTCCACCAGCGCAACCACCACCGCAGCCCGCAGAAAACGCATCGATAGCGACGCCCAGTACGCGGTCGAACTCTCGAACATCCCGGGATCGAAGCCGTCGTCGCGCTTCGCGATACCCAGCCATTTCATCCAGCCCTCGGTCTCACCGGTCAGCCCCCAGGCATCGTAAAGCGTTGTAGGCAGCAGCCAGAACCCAATACCCACCGCTCCGAATACAGCGCCAACCAGCGTCCATTTCACGCTCCAATTGAAAGCGTAGGACTTCCAGTAATACACCAGCAAACCGAGCACCGCGATGCTCTGCAACGGATAAATCCACTGCGCCACATCTTGCTGCCACCAGGGAGCCTTCGGATGATCCCACCCGAAGAACGTATCCGCCACCTGAAGCAGGATCAGGAAAACCATGAACACGCCAAAGGGCACCACGTGCGCCCTCGTCAGCCGTTCCGGATTTTCCATATCAGTATCCATCCCTCTTCCTTAGGGTTTAGAATGTAAAATTTAGAGCTTCCCAACGAAGCGCTCCATGCAGTTCATCGCCGTCCGAAGATCGTCCATCCCGGTCGCGTAGCAACAGCGGAGAAATCCCTCGCCGCTCGGCCCGAAGGCACCGCCTGGCACCGCCGCGACGCTTTCCGCCTCCAGCAATCCCATGGCGAAATCCTTGGAGGAAAGTCCGGTGCTGCGGATGTCCGGGAACACGTAAAACGCTCCGCCGGGTGTGTGGCATTCGAGTCCGATCTCGTTGAGTCGCTTCACCAGGAAATCCCGGCGCTGATGATAGCTGTCCTTCATTCTCTCTACCGCTGGCGCTCCGTTTTCCAGAGCCTCGATCGCCGCGTGCTGACTCATGATCGGCGCGCAGAGCATCGAGTATTGGTGAATCTTCATCATCGCCTCGATGATTGGCTGCGGTGCGCAGGCATAGCCGAGCCGAAAGCCTGTCATCGCAAACGCTTTCGAGAATCCATGCATCAGGATCGTCCGTTCCTTCATGCCGGGCATGGAAGCGATGGATTTGTGTTTCACCCCATCGTAGCGAAGCTCACTGTAGATCTCATCGGCCAGCACGATCAGGTCGTGTTTCACCGCAAGTTTCGCGATCCCTTCGAGATCCTCGTAGGACGCAACCGATCCGGTGGGGTTGGTCGGGAAATTCAGCATCAGAACCCGGCTCTTCGGGGTGATCACTTTGGCAAGCGCTTCCGGCTTCAGGGAGAACCCATCCTCCTTGGTCGTCTCCACCGAAACGGCGACGCCATGCGCCATGACGATGCTCGGTGAGTAGGAAACGTAGCAGGGCTCGTGATAGATCACCTCATCGCCCGGGTTCAGCAGCGCGCGCAGGGCGACGTCGATCGCCTCGGAAACACCGACGGTCACAAGCACTTCCGTCGCCGGATCGTAATCGATCTCGAAGAAGCCGCTGACGTATTTGGAAATCGAATTCCGCAGGCTCAGCAGGCCGAGGTTCGCGGTGTAGGTGGTTTGCCCCTTTTCCAGCGAATAGATCGCCGCTTCACGGATGTGCCACGGCGTGACAAAATCCGGTTCGCCGACCCCCAACGAGATCACATCGTCCCGACCGATCACAAGATCAAAGAAATCCCGTATCCCCGATCTAGGGATCGAGGCCACATGCCGTGCTATTTTCGCTGAATAATCCATAAAATCTACGCCCGGAAGCGGCTGCGAATCAAATCGGTCATCTCCCCCCGCGTCAACCCCATCTTGGGCTTCGGTTCAATGAGGATTGGTGATGCCAGCACATATTTCCACGGAGGACACGGAGCAAAGACACCGACGACGACGAAGACCGTCCATTCCAGCACCGATATTGAAGCTCATATTCCCATCCGTCATCTTAGGCTTTACAGGACACTAGAACTCTCTTGCCCTTTCCGCTTCCAAAACAGAAGAAACAGGTATTGGATACCGCAGCCCATGTCTACAGAAGCCATCCTATCAACCGCAAGGCAATTCCTCGAGGTCGATCCCACGACCCCAATCACCATGATCCCCATCAAGCGGGGGGCTTCCGGGCGCACCATCGCAAGGGTGAAAACCCCGGTTCATGACGATTTTATCGGCATTCACTGGACGGATGAGCGGGAGGACAACGCCCAGTTCGTCCCCATCGCCGAATTTCTAAAAAAGGCTCGCTTCAACGTCCCCGAAATTCTCTACGACCGCTCCCACCACAACGTCGCCCTCATCGAGGATCTCGGGGATACGGATCTCCTTTCCATGAAAGACATGCCTTTCAAGGAGCGCCTGCCCTTCTACCGATCCGCGCTGGAGCAGGTAGACCGGCTTTTCTACGCAAGGGTACCCAAGGATTTGGAGCTCATGCCACCCTTTGATGCGGATCTCTACCGCTGGGAGCAAACGTATTTTTTCGACCATTTCATCGAGGATTACCTCCAGGAAAGCCCGGTCGCCCTTGAAAAGGACGAGGCATTCGTGGAAATGGCCGAGAGACTGGGCGCGTCTCATAAACACCTCGTCCACCGCGATTTCCAATCGCAGAACCTCCTGACCAAGGACGGAAAAATCTACATGATCGATTTCCAGGGTCTCCGCCGCGGACGCCAGGAATACGACCTCGCCTCCCTGGTTTTCGATCCCTACATGGATCACTCGGAGGATGAGCGGGAGCAACTCCTCGATCTCTGGGAGGACATCTCCGACGAACGCCCGGAAACCTCACTTTTCCACAAATGCGCCGCCCAGCGGCTCATGCAGGCGCTCGGTGC
>CAJQKQ010000036.1 GCA_905478925.1 uncultured Verrucomicrobiales bacterium | reverse complement strand
CGTACTCGCCACAAACGTCGCGGAAACCTCGCTGACTATTCCGCGCATCGCGTGTGTGATCGATACCGGGCTGGCGCGGGTCAGTCGGTGGAGTCCGGGGCGGGGGGTGCAGCGGTTGCAGATCGAGCCGGTGAGCCGGGCGAGTGCGCGACAGCGGAAGGGTCGATGCGGACGGGTGCAGGACGGCGTGTGCCTGCGGCTCTACGACGAAGAGGATCTGATGGATCGACAGGAGTTCACCGAACCGGAGATCCGGCGCAGCTCGCTTGCGGGCGTGATCCTGCGGATGAAAGCGCTGGGGCTGCCGGAGATTTCTGAGTTCCCATTCCTCGATCCTCCGAATCCGAAAGCGGTGGCGGAGGGCTACCGCACACTTCGCGAGGTCGGTGCGTTGGACAAGGAAAGGAACCTGACGGAGATCGGGCACGAGTTAGGCAGGCTGCCGGTGGATCCACGCATGGGGCGGATGTTGATCGAGGCTCGTTATGAAAATTGTTTGGAGGCGGTGACTGTGATCGTGGCCGGATTGGAAACCAGTGATCCCAAGGAGCGCCCTGCGGAGAAGAAACGCGAGGCGGATGCAGCGCATGCAAAGTGGCTCGATCCCGACAGCGATTTCATGGCGATGCTGAATCTGTGGAAAGATCTTTCCGACTACTACGATGGCCGTAGATGGCGCTGGAATCAGTTGCGGAAATTCTGCGGGAAACACTTTCTCAACGCGAAGCGCGTGACGGAGTGGGGGAACGTGGTGGAGGAACTTGGGGCGCTGTTACAATCAGATTCCAGAGACCAGAAATCAGAGATCAGAGGTCAGAAGAGCAGCGTGGCGTTTGCTGATTTTGCGGCGGTGCATCGCTCGCTGCTGGCGGGGGCGCCGCGGCAGTTCGGGCTGTGGGATAAGGATAACAAGGCATACCGCAGTGCGGCGGGTGGATTTTTCGCGGTGTTTCCGGGGTCGGGGCTGTTCGGGCAGAAGAAACGCGCGGAGTGGGTGATGGGACTGGAGCTTGTCGAGACTACGCGACTGTGGGCGCGACGCACTGCTGTGCTCGATCCCTTGTGGGTGGAGATCGTGGCACCGCACCTTTGTCGGAGCCGGTTTGGCGAGGCACATTGGGATGAGAAACAGGGCGCGGTTTACGGAAAGGAAACGGTCATCTGCGGCGGTCTACATGTGGTCGAGGGGCGGCGGGTGCATTACGGACGAGTGGATAAGAAGGCGGCACACGAGGTTTTCCTGCGGGAGGGGATCCTTGCCGGAGGGTTGCGGAGGAAGACGCCTTTCCTGGAGCGAATGGAGGAACTACGGGAGGAGATCAAGGGGCTGGAGGACAAGCTCCGCAGACCCGGGATGCTGTGGCACGAAGATGCGGTGGTGCAGTTTTTGGAAAAGCGTATTCCGATGGAGATCTCCACGGCGTCAGCTTTCCATAAATGGCGGCAGGAAAACGAGGATCTACTAATGATGGGGATGGGCGATGTGGTGTGGGAGGATCTGCACGGGCTGGAGTTCTTCCCGGATGTTCTACAACACGTGGGAGAGGAGTATCCTCTTTACTACCATTGTGCCCCGCGCGAGCGGGATGATGGAGTGACGATCGGGGTACACGTAGATCAACTCCCCGTGCTACCTGAGTGGCTGCCGAACTGGGGGGTGGATGGCAATCTGGAGGAGCGTGCCGAGTTACTGATGCGAGGACTACCCAAAGATTTTCGGAAATCCTGCCAGCCGATCGGTGAGATGGCGCGCGGTTTCGCGGAACTGTGGGCGGGTGCACCGAAGGAGGAGCGAATCACTGCAACCCTGGCGGCTCATATCCGGGAGAGCAACGGAGCCATGATTCCCTTGGCAGAGTTCGACGAGGGGAAACTGCCGGAAGAACTCATCACGAAAATATGGATCTGCGATGACGAGGGTGAGGAACTTGCCATGGGCACCGATGTACAGGAACTAAAACTCCAGCTAGCCGACAGGATGCGCGAGCGCTTCGAGGCTGCGGCGACGGCTGATGTAGAGCGGCGCGGAATGAGCGCCTGGGATGGCGAGAGCCTGCCAGAGCAAGTCATGACGGCTGGTGGCCCTGCGTATCCTGCTTTGGTGGACGAGGGCGGAACCGTCGGCGTGAGAGCATTTACTTCCGCCCTCCAAGCCCGGCAGGCGCATCGCCGTGGTGGGGCACGGCTGATGATGAACGCAGCGGAGCGCGAGGTGGATTATCTGCGGAAAAAGTTTCCCCTCGGGATGCTGGCGAAGGTGGAGATGGGTCGCTTGGGGATCGACATGGAGGAGTTGATCCTGCTCTCCGCCGAGGGCGCCGCCGGAGGTATTTCCCCAAGAAGCCCGGAAGAATTCACCAAGCTCAATGAAGCCGTGCGCGGGAAATGGTTCGAAGCGGCAACACGGATCGGAGCGGCCCTCGATGAGATCATCGAGGGCGAGCGCGAGATCCGCGAATGGATCGCCGCGAACCGTAAGGACAGGAACTACGGTGAAATCGCCGAGGACCTAGACGAGGAGCTTGCCTGGCTGTTGCGTGGGAGCTGGGCATGGCGGGCGGGCTATGCGCGGCTGGTCGATTACCCGAGGCGCTTCCGCGCAATTCGTTCCCGGCTGGGACGCATCGCCTCGTTCCCCTTGGTCAAGGATCTGGAGAAGATGGATCTGGTGCGCGGCTACTGGGCTGGCTGGCTAGCCGAATGGATCGCCGCTCCCGAAGATCCCTGCCTGTGGGATGCCGGTTGGCTGCTGGAGGAATGGCGCATCCAGCTCTTCGCGCCGGATGTAGAGGTGCTGGGGAAGGTCTCTGAGAAGCGGGTGGAAAAGGCATTGAACTCCAGGCTCTGAAAAGGGGCAGCAAAGCCCAAAGGGTGGTGACCGATAGGGTGGCGTTGCCTGTGATCGGCCGGAAATCAGGGACGATCTCGGTTGGTGCGCGTCTAACTAAGTAGTTTAAGGGTTGAGTATGTTTTAGAAATAGAGAGTATCACATAGGAAGAAGGTTCTTCCCCCCATGAAAATGCCAGTTTATCGTCGCCTAGTGAAGTCAATCCTCGTGATCGGGTTGATTCTGGGGGAATACGTTTACGCAGGCGATCCCGAATCGGCGACGAAAGTAGCGGAGGTTGCTACGGTTCCCGAGTTATCTGCGGCGTTGCTGGGTCTCGCGGGTGTTGCCATGCTGGTTCTGCGGAGAACGCGCTGAGACAGCCCCGCCCAAATCACTCCTTCGTGAATATGGAAAGGGACTGCGCGTAGCCCTTTTTCTCAAGTTTCCAGCCCGGCATGAATTTTATGGTGGCGGAGTTCATGCAGTAGCGCTTTCCAGTGACCGAAGCGAAACGAGCATAGGGGGCTGACTCATTCCTTGTCTGGCTGGAAGTCTTTTAGGAATTTTCCGTAGCCTTTCTCTTCGAGCTTTTCTACTGGGATGAATTTCATGGCGGCGGAGTTCATGCAGTAGCGCTTTCCGGTGGGTGCAGGGCCGTCGTTGAAGACGTGGCCGAGGTGGGTGTCCACCTTCACGGAGCGGACTTCGTCGCGGGTCATGCCGTGAGTGCTGTCAGTGCCGACTTTTACCGCGTCCTTGACGATGGGCTTGGTGAAGCTGGGCCAACCGGTGCCGGATTTAAATTTGTCCTTGGAGCTGAAAAGCGGCTCGCCGCTGACGACGGAGACGTAGATGCCGGGCTTTTTGTTATCCCAGTAATCGTTCCTGAAAGGGGGTTCGGTGCCATTCTCAATGGCCACCTTGTATTGCAGGGCGGTGAGTTCCTTCTTGAGCTTGGCTTTCTCCGGTGCCGGTTCGCTGCAACCAGTGAGTGTGGCGGCGAGGAGGCAGAGTGAGATTTTACAGAGGTATGGGATGCTTTGCATGGTGATAGTTTTGTATTTTCTGACCATAGGAGCCGCTGGGGCGGTTTGCATTCCCTTTTTTGGAGGGCGAGTCCGCCGGAGAGTCTGGATTGCTGCGGTTTCTATCCGCAGCTTTTAGGATTTCCGGCGTGGCTTCTTTTCCGGCTTACGGCGGGCGAGTAGCAGGCAATGCCTCGATCGTTTGGATTTTTCGTGAGGCTTGGAAGCAAACTCCTCAACGGTGAAACCGGCTTTGAATAGGCATTTTTTAAACTTCGGAGCCGGTTCCGACAACCAGTAGGCAATGCAGCCCTGAGGGGTGATCACGTTGCGTAATTTATCCAGAAAGCCGGCCGAATAGAGCCGGGAATTCCCAGCAGTGATCAGATCATCCGGGGTGTTGTCGATATCGAGAAGCAAGGCGTCGTAGGATCCGGGCTGCTTGTTGGAGACGATATCGAAAAGATCCCCCTGGATAATCACTGTCCGAGTATCCTCCAGCAAGGGGCCGTTGAATTCCACCAAATGAGTCCGGTTCCACTCGATCAATGGAGGCATCAGCTCCGCGACATCCACCGTCGCAGGGCGGCCTACCAGCTCGAGGGTTCTCTTTAGCGTAAATCCCAAACCCAATCCACCGATCAGGATCTTGGGGTGCGCCGGCCTCGACGGATTGCCCTCGAGCAAGGACTGGCAACCGACATCGGCGAGCATCTGCTCCGAAAAGGTCAGTGCCGTGCTCATCAACTCGAAGCCGTTGTATTTGAGGTAGATTTTACCGTCGTGTTTATGAAGCGAATAGTGAGTGCCGTCAGGCATCGTTGATTCGGCGATCTTCAAGTAAGGCTTCATACAGGAGAGTGTTGCCAGCTACCTCAGATCTCAATCTCGCCCTCGTAGACGAAATCGGCGGGGCCGGTGAGAGTGACGTTGGTGAATGAGGTGTCTCCGGTTTTCTCGAAACCGATGGAAAGGGTGTCGCCACCCTCGACATCGACTTTGACCGGGCTTTCCGCACCGGTGAGTAGGTTGTGGATGAGGGCGCAGGCGACCATGCCGGTGCCGCAGGCGAGCGTCTCATCCTCGACGCCGCGTTCGTAGGTGCGGATTGCGATGTGATCGGGTGCGAGTAATTTGACGAAATTTGCATTCGTGCCGGCGGGGGCAAAGTAGTCGTGCTCCCGGAGGGCGCGTCCGTGGCTGACCACATCCAAGTTTTCCAGATCCTCCACAAAGCTGACGACGTGGGCGACACCTGTGTTCACGAAATGAAGGTCGTCGTGGAAGTTTTCGATACGGATTGGAACTTTGAGTTCCAGATCCTTCGGATCGGACATGGCGATGCGGACGTCGTCGCCGATGAGCTCTGCGGTGAGAGTCCCGGCGATGGTCTCGAAGGAAACGCTCGTTGGTATTTCCTCCTCCTCGGAAAGGTGGGCGGTGAAGAAGCCGAAGCAGCGCGCTCCGTTGCCGCACATATCCGCTTCGCCGCCGTCGGCGTTGTAGTAGCGGAATTTGTAGTCGGCGCCTTTCTCAGCCGGTTCGACGGCGAGAAGACCGTCGGCACCGATGCCGTGGTGGCGGTCGCAGAGAGCGGCGATGGTGTCCTCGTCGAGGGCGATGGAGAGGTCGCGGTTGTCGATGACGATGAAATCGTTACCGGCGCCATTCATTTTGTAGAAGTGGAGAAGCATGGGGTTCTAAAATTCAAATTTAAAAATCCAACTATCAAGGAAGATGGAGAACGGCGGCAGCTTGCGCCGCGATGGTCGGAATTTCAAGCCGGAGTATTTGCTCTTCCCTTTGGAAGTTGAATTTTCAGCGGATCGCCTGGATGAGGGGGAGAGTGAATTTCCGTATGGCCTCTGCCGGGTTTTCTGGGTTCAGCTCAACCTGTTTCACGATTGCCGAACCGACGATGATTCCATCTGCTGATTTCGCTACGAGTGCCGCTTGCTCGGGATTTGAGATCCCGAAGCCGACACAGACAGGCACGTCCGTGTGTGCCTTGATGGCCGCAACTTGCGCCGGGATGGTTTCCGCCGGAGCTAAGTGGCCGCCGGTCACGCCGGTGCGGGAAAGTGCGTAGATGAATCCCTCTGCTTTCTCAGCGAGTAGCTTCACACGCTGAGGCGGGGTGGAGGGGGCGATGAGGCGGATGTGTGACAGCCTCTTGTTTTCCGCAAGCTCATTGGAGAGTTCTACCTCTTCCGGTGGGAGATCGAGAAGTAACACCCCGTCTGCACCGGCTTTCACAGCATCATTCTGGAATTTCCCGAAGCCATAGGTGAAGATCGGGTTCAGGTAGGTGAAAAGCACGATGGGCGTGGTGTCGTTCTTCTCGCGGAAAGCACGGATCAGATCGAGAGTGCGAGCCGTGGTCATCCCAGCTTTCAGGGCGCGGTCGGCGGCCATCTGGTTGACGACCCCGTCCGCCAGAGGATCGGAAAAGGGGAGTCCCAGTTCGATGATGTCCGCACCCACCTCCACGAGCCCGTGCATCGTTTCCAAGCAGAGCTCAAAGGAAGGGTCACCAGCCGCCACATAGGCGATAAAAGCTTTACGGTTCTGTTCTTTCAGGGAGGAAAACGTGTCGTCGAGGCGCATGCGGGGACGCTAAACTTCAAACTTCACATTTTAAACTCTAAATCCGAAGGCATTTTGCATCCAAGACGGAGATGTGGATCGGTGCAAAATTTGAAAACTGCCTGCGTTTGTTTGTTGAAGGGGAGAGAGAGTCAATATGGAGAAGGAATGAAGAATCCCTTTCCGGAGGATGAGTGACTGTGCTGGCGGGAGGGATTTTAAATCCTCTTCTCCATATCCGGCATGCTAGCGGCTTGCCGTGGGTCGTGTGATCGGGTTTGCTAATGGCAATGGACGGATCGCTACTGCTGCTGGGGGTTAAGGGGACAGAGCTTACTTCGGAGGAGGCGGCGCTTTTCCGGAAGCTGCAGCCTGCGGGGTTCGTCCTTTTTACGAGGAATGTTGAGAGCCCGCAGCAGGTGCGGAAACTGACGGATGATCTGCGCGAGCTTTGCATGGATGAGCCTATCCTCGGGATCGATCAGGAGGGCGGGCGTGTTACGCGGACGGCGGGGATCGCCCCGGCGCTGCCATCGGCTTCTGCTTTCGCGGCGAAGCCGGAGACAGAACAGATCGCAAGGGCGGCGGAGCTGACGGCGGAGCTGCTGCGGATGCTGGGACTGAACCTAAACTTTGCGCCGGTGCTGGATCTGGATCATTTCCCCGGGGTGCAGAATGCGTTGCGGCAGCGTTGCTGGGGTCGAGATGCGCAGGATGTGATCAACCGGGCGGGTTTTTGGAACCGCTGGACGCGGAAGCGCGGAATGCTGGGCTGCGGGAAACATTTCCCCGCCTGCGGGAGGGCGCAATCAGATCCCCACGAAGACCTGCCTTTCTGCGATGCTACCAAGGAGGAAATAATGGCGGAGGACGTGATCCCCTACACCGCGTTGATGCCCGAGTTGGACGCGGTGATGCTGGCGCACGTGATGTTTCCGAAAGTGGATGCGGAGCTGCCGGCTTCGCTTTCGCGGACGATTGTGACGGGTTGGCTACGGGATCAGCTGGGCTTCGACAAGCACCTGGTAATGACAGACGACCTGGATATGGGCGCGATCACGGATCGATACGGGCGCGGCGAGGATGTAAAACTTGCGATCAAGGCGGGGAACGATCTGGCGATGATTTGCCACAAGACCGAGACTGCGGAGGTGGCGGCGAAGGCGATAGCGGAGGTTTCGATCGGCCTGCGAGATGATGCGCAAGAGAGGCTGGCGAGGTTTCGAAAAAAGATGTCAGCCCCATTCGATTTCTCCGAAGGGAAATGGGAGACGATGTGTGGGAAGATCGCGGATGTGGGGGCGGAGATCCCCGAGCCGGAGCTGAGTGATGACCGGAGCGCGGTGACTAGGTATTAGGAAGAAGTTGAAAGTGCCGAGTGATCAGTGATCAGTGGAAGACTTGGCGTGCTGTTACTCCCTGTTGCGACTGTCTAGCCAGATGGTGACGGGGCCGTCGTTGGTGAGGGAGACTTTCATATCGGCTCCGAAGATGCCGCGGGCGACGGGCTTTCCGAGTTCGGCGGAGAGGGTTTCGCAGAAGGATTCGTAGAGAGGCTCGGAAACGGCGGCGGCGGCGGCATCGAGGAAAGAGGGGCGGTTGCCCTTTTTCGTGGAGGCGTGGAGGGTGAACTGACTGACGACGAGGATGTCTCCGCCGTTGTCGAGTATGGAGCGGTTCATTTTCCCATCGCCGTCTTCGAAGACCCTCATGCGGGCAATCTTGCCGCAGAGCCATTCGGTGTCGGTGAGATCGTCGCCATTGGTGATGCCGAGCAGGACGAGGAAGCCCGTGTTGATGGAGGAGGCTGTTTTCCCGGCGATGGTGACGGATGCGGAGGATACCCGTTGGAGAAGTGCACGCATAGGGAAGGAAAATGACGGTTGTTCACAGTTGTTCCAGAGGAAACTTGAGGATGTGCATGTTGGAAATTGAAGTGCGCATCCGTTGCCCCCACAGTGCGCCTCTCCCATGGCCGAAACTCTAAAAAAAGCACCGAACAACCTGTTTTCACAGAAACGCCAAGAGAACGTGGAGGCCGACGACGTGACTCGCGCGCTGCCACATGCCGTCGGGCCGGAGAAGTCGCTGCTTTCCACGATGCTGCAGGATCCACAGGAATACATCGGGCTAGCGGTGGAGGAGCAGCTGACGGCGGCGCATTTCTATCTTCCGGGCCACTCGACACTTTTTGGTTTTCTGATCGATCTTTTTGAGGCGGGGAATGAAGTGGAACTGGTCTCGTTGGTGCAGCGGTTGCTCGACAAGGGCTTACTGGAACGGGTCGGCGGGCCGGGTTACCTGACGGAACTCTACACCTACGCGCCGAGCCCGGGGCATTTCCGCCATCACCTATCGCACGTGAAGGACAAGTTCACGCTGCGGGCGATCATCCGCAGCTCAAACGAGGCGGTGGCGATGGCTTACGAGGCTCCCGACGAGGTGCCAGAGCTGTTGGATAGCGTGGAGCAGAACATCCTGTCCATCCGTGAGAGCGCGGAGACGACGCAGGCGCAGACGATGAAGCAGACGGTGGAGGAGGTGATGCGGAACTTCCAGATGCTGCTCTCGAAGGAAAAACTTTCGGCGGGGCTCAGCACCGGCTTCGAGGAGCTGGATCGGAAATCCGGTGGTCTCAAAGCGGGGGAAATGTTCGTCATCGCGGCGCGGCCATCGATGGGAAAAACCTCATTCATGATGAATATCGTAGAAAACGTCTGCCTGGATCAAGGTAAGCCGTGCATGGTTTTTTCCTGCGAAATGAGCTCAGCCCAGCTTGTCCAACGTTTGCTTTTCGCGCGGGCGAAGTTCGCCGTCTCACAGCTTTCCCGCGGCTACAGCCCGAAGAAACAGGAGCTGGAACGGGTGCGCAATGCCTCGATGCAGATCGTCGATTCCAAGCTTTTCATCGATGATACGGCGGGCATTTCCATCAACGAACTGCGCGCCAAGGCTCGCCGCAAGAAGCGCGACGAGAACATCGAATTCATCGCGATCGATTACCTCCAGTTGATGAAGTCCCGCACCAAGCAGGCGGAGAACTCGCGGGAGCGGGAGATCGCGGAAATTTCCGGAGGCATCAAGGCGCTGGCCAAGGAGCTGAACATTCCCATCCTCATCCTCGCCCAGCTCAACCGGGGGCCGGAGGGTCGAACCGGGAAATCGCTCGGAGTGCCGCGGATGTCCGACCTCCGTGAATCGGGATCCATCGAGCAGGACGCCGACCTTGTCGGGCTGCTCTACCGAAACAAATACTACGCCGAAAACGAGGAAGAGCGCGCTGCGCTGGAAGGTAAGGCTGAGCTTGTGCTAGCGAAAAACCGGAACGGCGAGACCGGTTCGATTCCGCTGACGTTCGTCGAGGAGGTGATGCGCTTCGAGACCGGCCCGCCTGCGGAGGAGCAGGACTGAGGTCTGAGGGAGCAGTAGGGCTTTCATTGCAATGGATAACGATTTCGACGGTCGGAACCTTGGCAGAAAATCGGGGGAGGTGGCAAACCACAATGCGAGGGGGCGGATTCGTGCCTGTAAGGATATGGCCGATGCGGGCAGTAGTAAGACTTTATGATAAAAAAAACCATTCCACTGCTGTGGCTGTTTGCGGCCGGCTTCCTTTCTGCAGCGCCTCAACAGCCGAATATCGTATTCCTGCTTGTGGATGACTTGGGGTGGGGGGACTTCGGCTGTTACGGCGCAGAATTCTACGAGACGCCGAACATCGACAAACTCGCAACCGAAGGCATGCTTTTCACGAATGCCTACGCCGCCTGCACGGTGTGCTCTCCCAGCCGAGCCGCGATCCTCACCGGCTGCTATCCGGCGAGGCTGCATTTGACGGATTGGATTGCGGGGCACAACAAACCCAAGGCCAAACTGGCGATCCCTGATTGGAAGATGAAGATCGACCATCAACGGGTGCTCCTGCCGGAGGCGCTCAAAGAGGCCGGATACTCAACCGCTTTCTTCGGGAAATGGCATCTGATGCCGAACGGCCAGCCGGATATGGCCGAGCATTTCCCGACCAAGCATGGCTTCGACATCAACGTAGGCGGCAGGGAGTGGGGTCAGCCCAAAGGGCCGGGGAAATATTTCTCACCGTTCGGGATGCCGAACCTCGATGACGGCAAGCCCGGCGACTATCTTACGGACAAGCTGACCGATGCAGCGGTCGATTTTCTGGACAAGACCAAGCGCGACGAGCCGTTCCTGCTCTATTTTTCCTACTACACGGTGCATGGCCCGCTGATGGCGCCCCCGGAGCTGGTGGAGAAATACAAGAAGAAGGCGGAGACGTTCAAAAATACGAAGAACGAGTTCCTTGAGCCACGTAGAGCTGGGATGATCGAGAGCCTCGATATCAGCGTGGGTCGCGTGATGGCGAAACTGGAGGAGTTGGGCATCGCCGATGACACGGTGGTTATCCTGACTGGAGACAACGGCGGCGACCACGACAAGACAACGGGTGGGCTGCGCGAAAACAAGGGCTTCTCCCATGAGGGGGCGGTGCGGGAGCCGTTGATCGCGAAATGGAAGGGCAGTATCCCTTCCGGTACGACCTGTGATGTTCCTGTGACCGGAACGGATTTCTACCCCACGATTCTCGATCTCGCAAAACTGGATCTGCGCCCGGAACAGCACAAAGACGGGATCAGCATCGTCAATCTCCTTAAAGATCCGAAGGCGACACTCCCTCGTGAAAGCATCTACTGGCACTACCCGCACTACCATCGCACCAAGCCCTACGGAGCGATCCGGCATGGTGATTGGAAACTGATCGAGTTTTTTGAGAACGGCAATATGGAGCTGTTCGACCTGAAATCGGATCCGAACGAGACAAAAGATCTATCCAAGGAAAATCCGGAAAAGGCAGCGGAGTTGTTCAAGCAACTGGTGGCTTGGAGGAAATCAGTCGATGCCCAGATGCTGACCCCGAATCCAAACTACGACCCGAACGCCAGCAAGAAAAAGAGAAAGAGGAAGCCTGGGAAGAAGTGAACTTTGAAATAATGTAAGGGGTTTCGAAAAAAAGTTTCAGAAGTTTTGAACATTTCGGTTCCTTGATGGTCTATCTCCCTTGTATACCGACTCTGTCGGTTTCATGTAAGGGTGTAACAGCAGTTGTCGATCTGATCTCATGGGTGTGGGTGACGGTACGACGACTTTTATATAAGGCCGCCGGGGAAGGGACTCCCCGGCGGCTTTCCCTTTTCTCGAATTCAGGCCTGGTGAAGCTTGAGGACGGAGAGATCCACGAATTCCAGGACGGAAAGGTGGCAGGCTTCCAATATGATGGGAGGGGCTTTCCCCTCATTGAGTGCCTCAACCCACCGGGTTACGCACAGGCACCATTGGTCGCCGTCTTTGAGTCCGGCGAATCCGTATTCCGGGCGTGGCGTGGAAAGGTCGTTACCGGCGGCTTTTGAGAATTCGAGGAAATTGCCCGTGACCTTTGTGCAGACAGTGTGCAGGCCGTGGTCGCCTCCGCCTGTCCTGCAGTAGCCGTCACGAAAGAAGCCGGTTACGGGATCGGTGCAGCAAGAGGCGAGAGGAGTCCCGAGGACATTGGTGATCATAGGGAACGGATCGTCGGGAAACCGGCTCAGGGCAACCATTGATTTCAGACCTCGCCGATGTCCTCGTTCCAGAGACTGGGATTCGCGGCGATGAATTGCTCCATCATCGATATGCAGGACGGATCGTTGGCGAGGGTGAGTTCCACGCCCTTGGCCTTGAGATGATCCTCCGCTCCGAGAAAAGTGCGATTTTCGCCGATAATGACGCGAGGGATTTTATAGAGCAGGATCGCGCCGCTGCACATCGGGCAGGGTGAGAGTGTGGTGTAGAGGGTGCACTCACGGTAGATGGATGGGGGCAGGCGTCCCGCATTCTCGAGTGCGTCCATTTCCCCGTGCAAGACCGTGCTGCCTTTCTGAATGCGCCTGTTGTGGCCACGGCCGATGATTTCACCGTCGTGGACGATCACGCTCCCGATCGGGATTCCACCTTCGCGCAGACCTTGCATGGCCTCTTCAACTGCGGCTTGAAGAAATGCATCCATGGCAGAGAATGTGCTTTCCAATCACCCTGCCGTCCAGCGAAACACGAGCTGTCAGCACGGGAAACAACGACGAAAAATACACATGCCAAAGGTAAGAATAGCGGGAACGGTTACAGGGGAAAAGGATCCGAACAGGGAAACCAGAGCGTGGCTTCTTTACCAGCTCTTCAGTAAGGGTTGGGACATCTACAATTCCAACGGTGACCAGCGAATATCCCTCTCCAACATCGAAGGAAAAATCGTTGAGGCGGATGCTTTCGTGTTCACGCCGGGTGCGACGCTCGAAGACCTATTCAAGGCGGTTTCGATATTCGTCGGCTATCAGACGCGGGACAAGAACCTGGAGAACAACCCGACGGTCCTGCTGGATTCGGATCGTTCGTGGTCGCCACTTTACGGCTTGCTGGAGCACCTGAAAGAGTTGGGAACCGTGAAACAGAATCCCAGGGACTATATGCTCCGTGCTGATAACATCGATCATGTCCTTGAACTCTTGGAAAACGCGCGCGTGGAAGGACTTCCTGATGTCGGACGGGAACGGACGGGTAATGTCGCTGCGCCGTCCTTCGAGACTCCCTTGCCGGAAGGGCACGTGGGCAATGTTTGCGTTTTCTGCTCCGCATCGATTGAGAATAAAGATTATCTGCAGGACGGTTACGAGCTTGGCAAAACCCTTGCTGAAAACCGGCTCGGATGTGTCTCCGGTGCGGGCAGTTCCGGGATCATGGGCGCGGTTGTCCGCGGCTCGGTTGAGGCGGGCGGTTGGACCGGTGGATCGAACGTGCCCCACATCATCGAGCTGGAAGGGCTTCCTGACGGACTCTCCAGCTTTTGGCTGAAGCCGGATATCTACACTCGGATGGAGATCATGATCGAGCGCTCGGATGCGTTTGTCATTTTCCCAGGCGGAGCGGGAACTGTGCAGGAGATGCTGGCGCTGATGATCTTCAAGCATCAGCGAAATAAAGGCATGGAGGGCAAGCCGGTGATCGTCTTTGACAGACTCGATGAAAGTGGAACCCGGTTTTGGTCACCCCTGATCAAACTGCTTCGTGAATGGTGCCACAACGGGGAGTTCGTGGTCGTGGAAGAGCTCTCGGATATCGTTCCAAAGGTGAAGGAGATGATAGGGAAGTAGTAAATTTCCACAGAACCGCTTCCTTGCTTGTCATGAGGTGAAATATCTAGCAGGGTGCTTGGAATTGAAAGTAGGGATATTGCTCAACCCGCAGAAGCCCGAGGGCCTAAAAACAATGCTGGCCTTGCGGACGGCGCTGAAGACGCGCGGCTGCGAATGTATACTGGACAGCAGGACTGCGGAGATGGTCGGGGAAGAGGGCGGTGTACCTGCGGCGGAGTTCGCGGGGCAGGTTGATCTGGCCGCTGTGCTCGGTGGTGACGGGACGATGATGCATGCTGTTTCTCGTTTCGGGAAATTCGAAAAGCCGGTTGCCGGCATCAACATCGGCAACCTCGGCTTCCTCACAAGCTGCATGGATACGGATATCGATCTTTTCGCAAATGCGGTGGTTGAAGGGCGGTATTCGATCTGCCCGAGAGCCTTGCTGGAGGCGACGGTTACTCGTTCCGATGGATCGACCGTGGTATATCACGCACTCAACGAGGTAGCGATGGCTCGGGGCGAGACCGGGCGGCTCGTGACACTCAAGGCGATGGTCAACGGTGAATGGCTCAACCGCTACCGAGCCGACGGCCTGATTGTGGCGACACCCACCGGTTCCACTGCCTATTCGCTTTCCGCAGGCGGCCCGCTCATCGCCCCGCAATCCTCGGTGATGGTTGTCACCCCGATTTGCCCGCACAGCTTGAGCCAGAGATCGCTGGTGCTTTCCGATGATTCGGAAATCGAGATATCCCCGGAGCGTGCCGATGACGGGCCGATGCTGTTCACTGTCGACGGCCGCGACACCACCCGCATCGATCCCGGAGACCGGGTCAGCGTGAAAAAATCTGATCGGACGTTCAGCCTACTGCGTCTCGAAGGGAAGTCCTTCTACGCGGCTCTCCGTCAAAAGCTGGGCTGGCAATCAGTCTAGTGCGCGTCAGGCTTTGTAATTTTGGAAGAACCGATTTCCAGGGAAGGACTCGCGCAAAGCCGCAAAGCCGCAAAGGCTTGGACGATGTTTGAATACGGTAGGGCTGATCCGGCTCGGTCAGCCCACTTTAAAAATCTAGCGGCCCGCTCACCCACACGAAAGTGAGATCCCGGGGGAAATGACCTATCTTGCCGTGGCTTCACTCCCTTTCCTGAGATACGGAGCTTGCGTTTTTTGATCAGGGCCGACCGAGCCGGATCAGCCCTACCATGATTGAATGACTTGGACGATATTTGAATACGGACAATGGAAGCAACAGAGACGACCACTCCTCTTTTTTACAATTCTCTATGCGCGGCTGTCTAGCTGCCAAAAATGTTTTCGATTGCCCGGATGAGCCTATCCCTGAGCTCGGTCGCGATGGCGGCGAGGCGGCGTTGCTCCGCCTCATATTCGCTACGACCCTCTGCGGTTTCGATTTTCACCGGCTCCACTCCCCAGCGCGAAAGGTCGTAGGGGCTGGCGCGCATATCGAGATCACGCAATTCCGCAGCGAGTCGGAACGTTTCCAGCAGCAGATCGGAGCCGATCCAAGGCATGGATTTTGCCGCCCATTTGTAGAGATCCATATTTGCGTGGACGCAGCCCGGCTGTTCGTTCTCGTGGCGCGTATCAATGGTCGGTTGAAGACGGTTCAACGGGCGCGCCTGCTTTGCGAAAAAGCGAAATGCGTCGTGGTGAGTGCAGGCGATGGGGCGGGACTCAATCAAGGCGTCGATCTGCTCTTGAGGTATACGCAGCGGTGCGAGCGAGGAGTGGCGAATTTCCTCCGCGCGGTAGACCATCGCCCACTCGTGGAGGCCGTGGCAGGCGAAGTTCGGCGCATGGGACTGCGTTGCCCTGAGTAGGTTGGCGATCCAACTGAGGCGGTCGCGTTCCTTTTCCGTGAGCATTTCGGGATCGAGGAAACAGAGATCGTTATCGGAGCGATAGCGTTTGCCAGTAAATTGCAGCGGCAGGTCTTCCCGGCAATTGAAACGCAGCGACACACCCAAACCCGGGTGCCAGTGTTCCAGTAGCGCGAAGGAGTAGGGATAGTATTCGAAAAGGAAATCCTCTACCGGATGGCGCTCCCCGCGGTCGCGCCTGTGACGGGGGGCATCCGTATAAGTTCGCGCCGATTCGAGGTGGCAGGCTGCGATGCCTTGCCACTCATCCGATTCGAGAATTATCCTTGCTGGGCGTGCTACTTTCATTCGACCGCCGCATCAGAGCAAAAATCGTAAGGATTGGCAAAATTTTCCCTTGATCAAAATCGAATTTGTGGAATAGTTTCGCCGTCCCACCGGAAGGCGGGCAATCCAAACGCGGGATGGAGAAGTCAGGTATCTCGTCAGGCTCATAACCTGAAGATCGTAGGTTCAAATCCTGCTCCCGCAACCAATGAAAGGCGCTAAGTTTAAACGACTTAGCGCCTTTCTCCTTTTAGGGATAGGGTGGGGGTGAACACTTCCGAGCATCTGCGATTCATTGGGCCTGCGGACTCCTTGATACTTCCACTGCCTGCAATCCCTCGGCCGATAGCAGTCTATTTGGAGCCATACATCGTCAATGACCTGCTACTCTGTAATGTGGAAGACGGGAGCGGCGAGGGCTTGTCAGGGGTTGTCTCTTCTTTGGAGCATTGCTGTAACTGCGTCACGAGCATCATCAGTTGAGATTGCTCTCTCCGAATTCGACAAGTTTAGCAAATCAGGCGGTAACAAATCGTCGAACTTATCTCGGTGGGGCTTGCTAAGGTTGGAAGCTAATTCAACCGGGTCAAAAATTCCATCGGCTACCCTTTTCAGATGCAGTTGAAGATGTTCCGAATCGCAACGATAGGTGATCATGAGCTTCTTTGCCTCGACCTCGATGCCATCCGCAGCGGCGCAGAGCCTCAAGGTATCCATACCCTTAGTTCCAGTCCAAGGGAATGCGATGCAGGTTGCCCCGGATTCCAGCCAAGGGAGTTCGAGGATTCGGTTTTTTTCCGCGAATAGCCTCACCGCATTAAGGAGTCCGGCAGCGTCTTCGTGCAGATAGGCCGGAGATTCTTTGCTCTCGAGAACATCTCTCATTTTCTCGAAGATAGCACGATGAATGGATCCGCCGGCTCCCAGGAAGACCGGTTTCTTGCGGGAACGGGCTGGCTCGACTTGGACGACCAGTGCCCTAGTGTCGATTTCGTCGACTATCCAGCGCCGACCGTTGAGTAACAGGTATTCCCCAACAGGTGGCACTAAATCCTCAGGTAGTTTGCCAATATCTTCCTGGCCATGGCGAACCGAGTAGTCTGTGCCGCCAGTGAATGCTGCATAAAAGTCCCGTCCGTGGGTCACGGCCTCGCCTCCAGGGGCTAGGATCAATTCACCTGTGGGTATTTGCTCGATGAGTTCCGCCTCTGCAAGACTTCTCAGAATTGAACCCAAATGTAAGCTTTCAACAGCTCGATAAGCCCCCCTAGTGACTAATTTTTCCTGTATGTAGGCAGCTTTGGCTCCCCCGGTCTGGCGGAGGACGCTTAGAATTTGGTGGATCAGTGTGCTGAAATTGAATCTATCGTTATCGAAGGGCTCCAACCATCTCTCAAGCATCAACTCTATCATCGCGACTGAGCGCAATAGTTGCGGACACAACAGGTCTTCGAGCGACGCCCCGGGAGCGGGTGGAGGGTCTAATGAGTAGATGCGGAGAACTGCTGACTCGCCCTGGCGTCTTCCGGAACGTCCTAGCCTCTGCACTATGGATGAAACGCTCCATGGAGGGCCTAGCTGTCCGACCGAATATACGGCACCGATGTCGATACCCATTTCAAGAGTGCTGGTGCAGAAAACCGACAGCGGTTCTCCGCTCTTCAATCGCTCCTCGACATCTTCCCTCACCTCTCGCGACAGCGACCCGTGGTGCAGAACAAAGGGATTGCGCGTCCATCGCTGCTCGGCGGAAATCTGGTTAGTCTCGTCAGCTAACATCTCGCCCATGGCCCGACTGTTTGTGAAAATTAGATTGGTGTGGTGCCCGAATACAGCCGCCACGTCTAAAGCTAGGTTGCGAAGGGACGTATCCTCATCGGCCTCTGGTGGATGATATGGAGGATCAGCCACCGAACCTTTCGTCATGGCGAGCAACGCATCCCGTGCCTCAGCAGCGGTCGCCGCCAACTTGGGTTGCTGTTTATCGCTCTTCCCTTCGTCCCTGGGTATCGGTCGCGGGTAGGCCCGGAGACCTATGCGAATCGACCGGGAGCCACCTTCCTCCTCGATGACTTCAACTGAATCCGGATCTTCGGGCACCAGGAACCGACGGGCCGAACTAAATTCGGCAAGAGTTGCCGAGAGGCCGAACTGACGCGGTGGTCGACTTGTGATGTGCCCGAGTCTTGCTATCAGGCTGCGTAGATGGGCTCCGCGAACGTCGGCAACGAATGAATGTAGTTCGTCGATTACGACGTGCTCGAGACCACCAAAGATCCGGGGCACTTGCGTCCCGTAGTTAATGAACGCTGACTCCAGCGACTCCGGTGTGGTAAGCAACACTCCACCGGGTTCTTTCCGGAATCTTTGTTTGGCAGTGGGAGAGACGTCACCATGCCAGCGATGAACCGGGATGTCAGCGTGTCGGCATAGTTCTTCGAGCCTAAGGAATTGATCATTGATTAGGGCTTTGAGCGGACCGACATACAGTGCTCGGACACTACCAACTGGCTGATCCGCGATAGCAGACAAGACAGGAAGGAAGACCGCCTCGGTCTTTCCTGACGCGGTGGATGCGGAGAGGATCAGGGAACGATCCGAGTCAAAGAAGGACTCTATGACCCGAACCTGAAGCTGCCTAAGTTCCTTCCAGCGCATATCCCATAGGGCGCGCTGGATTGCTGGATGAAGGTAGCTGAAAGCCTTGCTCATGGATGGATAACTCCAAAGTCAGAGCTTGAAATTTGCGAGTTCGTCGTCATCTGGGCTTTCGTCAGGATTCAGGGATATCTCTTCCTCGATAGAGGCCGGGCCGTCTGGTTTTTTGAGTATCCCATCCATTCCGAGGATATCCTGCCAAGTCTTGCTCGGATTCTGGTCGATCAGATTCAAAAGTCCAACGAACGAACGGATAATGTCGCGGGGCGTCTGGAAAAAGTCGGCACCCAAGGTGTCATTCGCCTTGTGGAGCAGTGCTGCGATCCCGTCATCAGGAACCAACCTGCTTTCCTCTTCTCCATCTGCATGAACGAACGAAATGTTACGAAGCAGCACGAAAAGATCTTCGGGCGAAAGGGCCTGAAGCCGGATTACCGGCCCCGAGAGGTCTATCAGGCCACCCGTTGCCAATTGGTTCTCCGCTAACCGCGAGCGCAGGGCTTCGTAAGAGAAAAGGCCGCGCCGTTTGTCTTCCAGGCTGTCATCAGTGCCGGCGAACAGGAAGCCAATGCCCTCCGCATGCCCCTGCACCGAATCATTTAGAATAGTCAGAATCGCTTCAAAGTTCGCTACTCTAGCACGTGAGCTAGGGAGTCGATGGCTGAGCACGACCAGTTCGTCGAATAGCACCAGCATGCCGTCGAATCCAGCCTTGCGGCAGAAGCCTGCCATGAGTTTGAGGCTATCATAAAAGCTTTCGTCGTCGATAATCCGTCGAACCCCGAGGTCTTGGCGGGCTTCGGTTTTGGTTGAGTATTCCCCGCGTAGCCAGCGCAAGGCGGAGGCTTTCTCCTTCTCGTTGCCGTTAACCGTGCCACGATAGTAGGCTCGCAGGACTTCAGCGAACTCAAAGCCCCCGACAAAGTCCTGAAGATCTCTCAAGTCCGTCATGATCCGGGACTCAACATCGCTTGAATCACCCCCCGCCCCTATGATCTCCTGTTGAAGCCCACTGATCCACTTCGTGCAGACCGAAGCGAGGGCACCCCCCTCGGGCTTGGCACGTGTTGCCATGTTGCGCATCAGTTCCGAGTATAGTGCTCGCGCTTCGCCCCCACTGGCGTGAAGTCGGCGCTCCATAGTGAAGTCGGCTTGGACCACCACTAGATTTTGCTGGAGTGCCACATGGCGAATCAGGTTGAGAAAGAAGCTCTTGCCGCTGCCGAAGCGTCCAACCACCAACCTGAATGATGACCCTCCGTCTCGAATCCTTGCCAGATCATTCAGCAGAGCCTCCGTCTCCTGCTTGCGCCCGACCTGAATGAGGTGGAGTCCCTGTCGGGGAACCAACCCTGCCTGAAGGGATTGTAGTATGGAGTCACGTTCGCGGCGCTTGATCTTCATTTTTTAATTATTGATTGGTTGGAATTAGGTCTTCGATGATTGATACTTGTCCTTCGTCGTCGAGTTCGATCAGAAAATCGCCCAACGTTTCGTCCGACCAGGCATTGACTCCATCGATCAGATCGTCCGGAAGCATGTGGTGACGACCCGCGATCTCGTCCAGGACGAACGACTGGCCTGCTATATTTATAAGTATTTCCATGAGTGCCGGGCGATACCTTTCGTCTAGGTCATTCATCCACTCCGGCGCTTTGGTTGCTGGCTTCTTTTCTGCTGATACGATCTCAGGTTCGTCTTCTTCCTCGGATTCATCCTCGATCGCACGGGACAGTATGGAAACCACCTCGGCGGTCTCTGCCGTCAGCGCGCTAATCCGCTCCATATCCAGACTGAAGGCCGGTGCTTTCGAGGGTTTCGGAATCGTCTCCCCCCTCAATATTTTCCTGCCGTGCACGACCGTTACCGTCTGGAAGGCCGCATCCTCGGACATGACATCGTCCAATGCGTCCGAACCGAGTTTTAGAGCCTTGGCTATCCTCCGCAGCATACGGTTCTCGTCACTGGAAAGCACCTCGTCGCAACAAGCGATGTGAACCATCAACTTGAACACCGTCATCCGTTCGGAGGCATGCACCGACTTGGCGATGTTCTGAAGCCGCTTGCTCGCGACGTTCGTGTCCCGAACCAGCACCGCCTGGGTAGCTTTGGCCTGCGCCTTCCCAAAATCGTCTTCTATCCCACTAGAGCTGTGAAAAACTTCAAGTTCATCGTCGTCGATCACCCCGTCCGCAGAGGCCACCAGGATCGCAAGATATAGCAAACGTAGCAGACCTCCGAGGGATGTCGAAGGCTCGCCTCCCGCAGGGTTGGGTAAGATGGCCACCTCCTGATCCCAAGCAAGCGGTAGATTCAGGATAGCCGGATGAGGTGCCAGACTGTCACCAAAGCTCTCAACCAGTAATGCGACATTTTCGCTTTGCTTTTGGGTCAAGTTCTGGCGTTCCTCAATTCCGCTCATACTGGCGAGAATTGCAACCGGGGCGAAGATCAGCCCGTCTTCTTCTGTGCAGCCGTCAAGCGCATCCCGGTAGGGGATTTCCAATGGATGAGGCTTACCTTTGCGAATTTCGTGGGGCAGGGCAAGGTGTGCCCTAAGTAGATCCTGACTCGAGGCACCATTCTCTTTGTTGATCTTTCCAACTGCTCGAGAATATCCGGATAAATCTTCGATACATCGATTCCAGATTTCCGCTAACGGCCTAAATTGACTTCTGATACCCAATACTCCCGGCACCTGGATGACAAACGGACTGCCTGTTTGAGAGCTGCTGCTTCCATAACCTGGGGATAGGCTTGCGTTACCTGCTTGATAGCGAACCGCCCGGCCTCTTTTTGAAGCCTTCAGCGGCATTCCTTGTGGATACGACTCCTGAAACCGGGTCATAAACATCTCACGGAAGGCATTTCCAGTTCGCTTGATCACAACGCTTCGGCGCGAATCCTCAAGCCCCATGGCCACGAGGTGTCCTAACTTCCAGTCAATCGGTTGGTTCTTTAGAAAGTGATGTGCCAATGCAAGGCCTAGGGCAGTTTCACTGAGGCGCTCGCCCTGCATTTCTAGAAGAGCCGGCAATCTCAATGAATAGTCTTCAGCTCCCCATGAATAGGAAACGAAGTGAAGGAAATCTCCGAAATAACTTGGTATGGACCGGCTCCTCCGCGTCATTCCATAAATTTGAAGTAGGTCGAAAACTTTATTCCACAGTGATGAATCCCGGTCGCCCTCCACGATGACCCGCCTCTCGATGCCGTAAAAGAATAGGAATAGGTATCCGGTCGGAAGTTGATCGGGATTGGACATCCGGCGTCCTCCAGCCAGCCAATCCAGATAGAATCCTCGCTGCCCGGGACTGAGTGACTCATAATTAGGGTAGTAGGGAAGGTCTTCGTCCACTCGTTGATTGGAATCCACAGACAGGCGCTTGCAGATGGCAGAGGGTTCTCCATCCCATCCTAGTGGAACGTCCGTGGTGTAAATATTACCCGCGATCATCCGATCACAGAGCTTGATGACCTCACCGCTAGGAGCCCATTGAAGTCTCCTCACTTGGGGTGGGCGTGTAGAGGTGACAATATCGTGCATCGAACGAACCGGGGCTACCTTGATCGGCGGCTCATCGTGAACCATTTCATAGGTGGGCATCGCAATCGGCTGATTCTGCGGGAGAAGGTGAGAGAATAGACTCAAATAATCATCCTGATTGGAAGCAAAGTGGTCATCCAATGATTCTCTTGTCGGAGGCAGGCCTCCCGTCGCTTTGAAGTTATGAGCCAACTGCCTCGCAAGCACGCATCGAGGAGAAATCTCATGCTCTGCATCTTCGAGAGTTTTAAGTGTCTTGTTCAGTTTGGCGGTCGATCCCTTTGAGAGGGTTTTCATCCACCCCCATGGTTTAGCCGCAAACCTGGCGTCTTGGATTTCAGGCCTGTGACGATCGAGAGGCATCCTAAGATCATCAATGGCGGAATCCATACGCTTCCTTTCGACAACGTAGGCGTAGGTAGAGTTCGCCAAATCCAAGGAGCTCGATTTATGGAACGGTTGCGACGGGAAAAAATCCAACTCTCCGTCATGAATCTCGACCAGTATCTGCTTCAATGATCTGAATATCTCATTAGCGGTTCCTGCCCCGACACCCCTGATTGCCAATATGCTTTGAGGCGATTGACGCTGTAAGTCTAGGAGCGAAGAAATTCCTGCCTCCGACAAATACTTGATGGGCACCCTTTGCATGTGATCCTTCAGTCGAGCTATTGATTGGCCAGCGAGATGTTGATCGACAAGGGGGCCAACATGTGTCTTTACCGACCTGTGTAAGTTTTCCCCTAGCTGGGCTACTGAGTGGTTCAATTCAGCTACGGTTGCTTCGATTGTTGCTATCTCCTTCCATATTCGACTCGCTCGGTGCCTTTTAGCCTTGAACCAATAGTCTACTGAAACCGCGACGAACCCCAGCCCACACACCACTAATACCAATACCAATATCGCGAGCCACATATTTTTATCGATTACGGTTAGCGAAATTGAAAAATAAGTTTGATCCGAATCTGACTGACAAGTGGTGATGGTGGAACAAATATTGGGAGGTGATGCAGGTCTCGTCGATGGGACCGAACCGGATGCCGTCGTGCTTCAGGATGTCGTCCGCGAAGAGGTGCATCCGCTCGGAGAGATACTTGTAGAAGATGAAGCCGAGGATGTAGTCCCGGAACTCATCCGCCCCCATTTTCCCCCTCAGGGTGTTGGCGATATTCCAGAGCTGGGTTTGGAGTTGCTTCTTGTGGTCTTCGGACATACGTGGAAGGACGCCACTGTTCTAACGGCAAGGACGCCATCGGAAAGCTCAAAGTCCGGGGAAATGCAAGGGGACGACCCGGCAAACTCAACACAGATAACGTGGCAGGACACAAGATGGAGATCCCTGCTTCAGGGATAGCAGGGTTTCCCGGGAGCCGTAATCTCTCCCGCCCACACCGTGGTTTGGTCCTGTGTCAGCTAGAACTCACACCTGCTTTCACCATTTGGTTTAACAGGTAGCTCCTCGGACTAAAGAATTTTGAAAGAGTGATGAAAGAGAGATACGCCCGGCGCAGTATTAGGAACTGTCGCAAGACAAGGCGGTTCGACTGAGATGCCTCCCAGGTTAGGGTTTTTCCTGGGAGTGATGATCAGTCGGACCGCTTTTTTTTGCCCGGATTACTGGGAGGGATGTTATTGACCTGGAATTCCAGATCAAATGCGAATTACACGGTGAATTTCGACACTGATCTTAATGGTTTCGAGTGGGTCGTGAATGAGGCCGTTCCCTCAGGAGGCGATCAGCAGTCAGCACAACTCCGGCAGTCATGAATGGCTGTGGTGTGGTGTTTTTCTCTGAACGAGCAACGCGGTGTTGCAAGTTCGGGACGTTCAAGTGGTGCTATGTTTCGTGATTACTTTGGTGGCGAGTTTGCCATTAGAAGGTTGCCTCACCTTGAAAGAAAGGCATTGTGCGGGAATGAAAATGATCTTCTTGGTTTGGATAGGTCTCTGCGTATTGGTTTTCGGGGAGGCCCGTGATTGGACGAAATCGAAAGATGGTAAGACGATCAAGGCAGACTATGTGAAGTCAGCGGATGGAAAGGTGACCATTCGGCGAACGAGGGACCGGCGTGTCTTTACTATCGATCTCGCGACATTGTCGGAGGCCGATCGGGAATGGGTCAAGGCCAAGGAACTTGAGAACGAGGAAGAGAAAATTACTGGCGAAAGCGAGGAAGCTTCGGATGAATTTGCAAAGCTCTTGAAAGGGGAGTGGGCTCGGACAGAGGGTCATGGCTTGAAGTATCGGCTCTTTGGGGAACGGAAGATGAAGCGCTCCAAGGACGCCGGTTACCCACTCGTCGTCTGGCTTCATGGAAGGGGAGGTAATGTCATGACTCCAAATCATCCTTGGATGGCGAATGTTTTTTCGAGCGATGAAAATTTCAAAAAGCGCCCCTGTTTTATCGTCGCACCCCAGAATCCCGATCAATTGGGCTGGAATGGCGAGAAGGCAAATGGCGTTGTTGAGATTGTGCAGGAGCTTTTGAAGAACCTCCCGATCGACGAAGACCGGATCTATTTGGCGGGATACTCGATGGGGGGATACGGGACTTTCCATATTCTCTCGGATGAGCCAAAGCTCTTTGCGGCGGGAGTCCCGATAGCGGGTGGGGGAAACCCGGCTTCCGCATCCAATTTCAAGAAGGTCCCGGTCTGGGTCTTCCATGGTGCCAAAGATCCTACCGTCCCTGTGAGTCAGAGCCAGAGAATGGTCGAGGCCTTGAAGAAAGCGCGAGCCGAAGTAAAATACACCGAATACCCCGATGGTGATCACGGCGTGGTCGGGCAAGCTCTCGCAAGCAAGGAGCTGCATGAGTGGATCTTTGCGCAAAGCCGGGGGAAGAAGAAGTGATGCCGCAAACGATCACCTGCTCCTGCAATGTCGGGTCAACAAGGAGGGGTACATTTAGGAAAATAAGAAGCAAAGGAATCAAGATTCCGGGGGCAGAGTGAAAGAGATCGGCGTCCGGAAGAGTAATCAGTGTATCTTCCCGCCTCGACTCGGTGGGGGATCTCATCTTCAATCCTGAAACTGCATTCATCTTATGACTCTAAAACGCCCTCTCTCAGCCGCCGCGTTCCTCGCGGCCACGCTTTCCACCACCTCGTTCACTCTCGCCGACGTCATCGTCTCGAAGGTATTTGGAGACCATATGGTCCTTCAACAGAAGGCGCCGATCCGGGTATGGGGAACGGCCGATGCGGGAGAAGCCGTCACCGTCTCGTTCGGTGGCAAGAGCGCCAAAACCACCGCGGCCAAAGAAGGGTCATGGCGAGTTGACCTCCCGGCCCTCTCCGCAGATGGCAAAGCCCACACCATGACCGTGAAGGGCAAGAATACGATCGAGCTCAAGGACATCCTCCTCGGCGAAGTCTGGATCTGCTCCGGTCAGTCGAACATGGAGTGGCCCGTGAACCGCTCGCTGAATAAGACGGAGGAGATCGCAGCCGCGGATCACCCGCAGATTCGCCTCTTCAACGTTCCCGGCCACGTCGCCAACCCTGATCCGCAAAACGAGGCCCGCGGCCAATGGCAAATCTGCTCGCCGGAAACCATCCCGGGCTTCAGCGCGGCTGGCTACTTCTTTGGACGTGAATTGCAAAAGGAACTTAACGTGCCCATCGGACTGGTTGGGACAAACTGGGGTGGGACACGCATCGAGCCGTGGACTCCGCCAGTCGGATTCAAGGCCGTCCCCGATCTAAAGGACTACGTCGAGAACCTCGAAGCGATCTCGAAAGCACGCAAAGAAGGTGGCGAGGCAGGTAAGCCAAAGGGAGGCGCGGTGCAAATCTACAACGGAATGGTGCATGCTCTCACTCCGCTCAGTGTGCGTGGGGCGATCTGGTATCAGGGCGAATCAAACGCCAGTGACGGCCTGCGCTACGACTATCTCAAAGAAGCTCTCGTGAAGGGCTGGCGCTCTGTTTTCGAGAACGACGATCTCTCCTTCTACTGGGTCCAGCTCGCGAACTTCCAAAAACCGGATGACAAGCCCGAGGGCGGTGGCTGGGGACCGGTCCGGGAAGGACAGCGCCGTGCCTTGCGTCTGCCCAAGACTGGCATGGCTGTTATCATCGACATCGGCAACGCCAAGGACATCCATCCCAAAAACAAGCAAGACGTCGGCAAACGGTTAGCACTCCTGGCACTCGCGAAGGATTACAACAAGGACGTGGTGTCCTCCGGTCCACTCTACAAGGGCATGAAGAAGGAAGGCTCGAAGATTCGTGTCTCCTTCGAGCATGTCGGCTCCGGTCTCATGACGGGCGAGAAGAAAGGTCTCGATCCGGTGAAAGAAACCAAAGCTGCCGAGTTGGCTCGCTTTTCGATCCAGGACAAGGCCGGCAAGTGGCACTGGGCCAAGGCCAAGATCGACGGCGAGACAGTCGTGGTCTGGCACGACGAGGTAAAGTCTCCCCAGCACGTCCGCTTCGGCTACGAGTCGAACCCGGTCGGGATCAATTTCTACAATAAGGAAGGTCTTCCGGCATCACCGTTCACAACGGATTAAGGCACTGAGGTGGCAGACGGCTTTGTATCGATCCCGGCAGGAAATGTTGCCGGGGTGGCAGAGCGTCGTGCTCTTCTGGGCGCCAGTGTAACTGGTTCGGGTTGGTGAATCGACTCCGAGTGCCCGCGGGCGATGTCGAGTGCGTGCACCCCGTTGTTGCGGGGATACTTTCGTCGATTGACCGCTGCAATGGACGATATACTGCCGCGCATAGAGAATTGTGAAAAAGAGGAGTGGTCGTCTCTGTTGCTTCCATTGTCCGTATTCAAACATCGTCCAAGTCATTGCGGCTTTGCGCGAGTCCTCCCCTGGAAATCGGTTCACATCGCATTCGTATAGAAAAATCTAGCGCAGAGTCGCAAAGGTCGCAGAGGGACGCAGAGCTGGGGTTGTGTTTGAGCCTTTCCTGATGAGGAATCCACACCACCCAATTCAATTCTAACTGTAGAATATCGGCTGAAAGCGAACTTAGCTTCGCGTTTTCGGATTACGAAAAAAACCGGCGCCCCCCATGGTGGGAACCGCCGGCTTGGGAATGTGCGGGCGAAGAGCCTAGCGTTCTGAAAAACTTTAATCTGACGGATGGGGATTTTCAGAACACTAGCGGAGGAAGGCCTCGTGCAAGCCGCCGTCGACGGTGATCACTTGGCCGGTGGTCTTGCTCAGGCGCTTGGTGACGAGGAGGAAATATGCCTCCGCCTGATCCGCCGGGGTGATCGGGGATTTGGTGAGCGTCCGGTTGGCGTAGAACTGTGCGAGCTTGTTGACGAGCGATTCCGTTTCCTCATCCTCGGTGAAGGGGATGTCGTACTTCGCAAGCGAGCCGATGACACGTTCGCGCGGGAACATTGCGGAACCCGAAACGACCGTCGCCGGGGCGACGCCGTTGACGCGGATGAGCGGGGAAAGCTCGATGGCGAGTTCGCGGACAAGGTGGTTTGCGGCGGCTTTCGAGGTATCGTAAGCGAGGGAGCCCTTTTTCGCCACAGCGGCGTTCGCCGAGGTGGTGAGGACGAGGTTGCCTTGGAGGCCTTGCTCCTTCCATGTCTTGTATGCCTCGTCGGCGACGAAGTAGGAACCGCTCACGTTGATGGCAAATGTGAGACCCCATTTTTCATCCGGGATGTGGCCGGTGGTGTCGGCTGGGACGAAGATACCTGCGGTAATGCAGATGTGGTCGAAACCGCCGTATGCGAGGGCGACCTGGTCGAGCATCACACGGATGCCTGCACGGTCAGTGATATTGCCCTGCAGTGCGATGGCTGGGCCGCAGTTCGAGATACCGGAGCCGGCGACGCCGATTCCGAGGCCATATTTATCGGTGATTTCCTTGGCTGTGCTTTGGGCTGCATCAAGGTTCATATCGACGCAGACGATGTGCGCGCCTTCCTTGACGAGGCGATGCGCGGTTTCCTTGCCGATGCCTGAGCCTGAACCGACGACGATGACGATCTGGCGGGCGAGTTCTTTCTCGGCCGGCATGCGCTTCAGCTTCGCTTCCTCAAGCAGCCAGTATTCGATGTCGAAGGCTTCCTGCTGGGGAAGGGAAATGTAGGTATCGATGGCTTCAGCACCGCGCATCACCTCGACCGCGCAGTTGTAGAACTCGGCCGTGACGCGGGATTCGGACTTGTCCTTGCCCCATGCAATCATGCCAAGACCCGGGATAAGAACCACGGTCGGGTTTGGGTCGCGCATGGCGGGGGAGTTTTCGTGTCTGCAGGTCGCGTAGTATTTCGCGTAGTCCTCGCGGTATTCGAGGAGGCCTGCCGCGAGCTTCTCTTTCAGTGCGGCGAGATCTTCCTGCTGTGGATCCCATGCGATGTAGAGCGGCTTTATCTTGGTGCGGAGGAAATGATCCGGGCAAGAGGTTCCGAGCTCGGCGAGGCGCGGGGCGTCGACTGAGTTCACGAAACGGAGGATCTTTTCGTCGTCCTGTATCGTGCCGATGAAACGCTTCTGTTGGGAGACCTGGCCGCGCAGCCATGGCAGGATTCCGGCGAGTGTCGCACGGCGCTCCTCTTCGGGTAGGGTCTGGTGTTTCTGCCCGCCGAAGACTTTCGCGTCGCCGCCCTTGGCCTCATATTTGTCTTGGATGTATTGAGCTGCCTTGTCGATCAGGCGGAGAGTGAGTTCGTAGCACTTCTTGTCATCGTCGTCCCATGAAATGAAGCCATGCTGGCCCATCATGATCGCCTGGGTGGTGGGCTTGGCCTTTTCGATCTCCTGCATTGCGAGACCGAGTTCGAAGCCCGGGCGCATCCACGGCACGTATTCCATTTCCCCTTCGAAGATCTCCTTGGTCAGCGCCTCGCAGTTTTTCGAAGCGGCGATGGCGATGATCGCGTTCGGGTGCATGTGATCCACGTGTTTTCCTGTGAGGAAGCTGTGGAGCGGGGTGTCGATCGAAGAAGGGCGGGGGTTGAGGTTGAAAGTGGTGTGGAAATACATGCCCACCATCTCGTCTTCCGCTGCGGTTTTGAGGCCGTTGCTTGATTTCGCAGCATAGACACTTTGCAAGCCGATCAGCTTGTCCTGGTAGAGGGATGAGAAATTCTCACGTTTCGAGGTGCGGAGGTCGCCGCCGGAGCCTTTGACCCAGAGGACTTCGGTCTGCTGTCCTGTCAGCGGATCCGTTTCCATGATTTTCGATGAGGTATTTCCACCACCGGTGTTGGTAATGCGCTGATCCGCGCCGAGAATATTTGAGCGATAGACAAGTCGATCAACAGCATCAAGACTGGCGGCATGGGAATCATCCCAGGAATAGGTTACGTGTTTAAAATTTGGCATTGGGTCGTTTGGTGTAGGGTTAATGATGCGAGTGATGGATTCGAATAAAATAGAGAGCAAGAAAAAACCAAAAAAAGAAAGATGCTAGCGATCGAAAGACAGAGGAGAATTCTCGAAAGGGCAAAGCAGGAGCGCGCAGTCAGGACACAGGAACTGGCGGCAATCCTCAAGGTCACGGAGGAAACCGTGCGTCGGGATCTGGACACGCTTTCAAGGCAGGGCTTGTTGCGCCGGACACACGGGGGGGCTGCGGATGTCTCAATCATGATCGACGAATTGTCGCAGAGCGACCGGGAGGTCAGGCAGGCCGATGAAAAAACCTCGATCGCGAAACACGCCGCCAAGCATGTGGAGGACAACGAGACGATTGTGCTCGATGCAAGTTCTACCGCCTTGGAGTTCGCCCGGCACCTGCCCTCGGGCAAAAGCCTGCGGGTGGTCACCTACGCCCACTCCGTTGTCGAGAAGCTCTCCATCAGGAGCGATATCGAGCTTGTCCTGCTCGGCGGAACCTACGAAGCCAAGGGTCGCCGCTTCCGGGGCATGCTTACGGAAATGGGTATCCGAGCGCTCAGAATCGACCGCTTCTTTTTCTCCGGCGGAGGATACCATGAAACCCGCGGGATCGGTGAGCCCAGCGCCGAGGAAGCTCGCCTGAAAGCCACAATCATCGCACATGCCAACTGGAAATGTGCGATACTGGATCACACCAAACTCGGACGCACGACCGATCACTTTTTTGCGAAACCCTCCGAGATCGACCTATTCATCACCGACTCAAAAGGAGCCGATTTCTGTAAATCCGGCGCGATGAAGGGAATGAAAGTCGAGATCGCGTAGCCTGCTTAGTAGCTCGATCAATGCCATTCCAAAGGAAATGGTGCGCGCTGCAGGGATTGAACCTGCGACCCCATCCGTGTGAAGGATGTGCTCTACCACTGAGCTAAGCGCGCTTTCGCGGGGCGGCAGGATGCGTGGCGGCGACTGGTTTTGGCAAGCGGATTTGTGGATTGATCTTGGGACTTGATGCGGTATGATTTGGTTTTCCTGTATGTTCAGCCCATACAATATTTTAGCCGGCTTCATTTTCGGGACGATCGGCTGGGGTTCGTGGCGCTACGGCAGATCGGTGGAAGCCGGTGGCGATCGGCTTGGTGCTGATGGTCTATCCGTATTTCATCTACAACAGCTGGCTGCTGTGGGGCATTGGGCTGGGGTTGCTAGTCCTGCTTTGGTTCCAGCATCACGAGTGAGACCGTGGTGGTGAGCGCCGCTTGTGGGATTGGGGGAGGACAAGGAGGGGCTGCATTTTGCTGCCCGGTGTGTTGGAAAATGGCTGGGGTTGTTGGGCATCAGAATGCAGCCCCTCCTTGGGGTTTAGAATTTAGAGTTTCGAATTTTTCAACGTGTGGGCGAGGCGGGTAGCCGCTTTTTCAAGAAGCTGCGGGGCGTCCGCGATTGCCTCGTCGAGAGTCATGGGAGAGTTGACGATGGATGCGATGCCATCGAAGTGGCGGTGGAGGATCACCTCATCGGCCAGGCGGCCTGCCAACGCATATACGGGGATGTTGTGTTTCCTAGCGAGTTTTGAGACTCCGTAAGGGGTTTTTCCTTCCATGGTCTGGTGGTCGAGGGAGCCCTCGCCGGTGATGACGATGGAGGCCTTGGAGATGGCTTGCTCGGCTCCGAGGATTCCTGCGATGCAGTCGAAGCCGGATTCCAGGGATGCGTTGCAGAATGTCATGAGGCCGAAGCCGAGCCCACCCGCCGCGCCGGCTCCGGGGACATCGGCGAAACTGGTATGAAAATGTCTTTCGGCGATTTCCGAGAGGTGTGCGTGGGCTGCCTCGGCGGATTCGGCTTGTTGCGGGCGGAGGCCTTTCTGTGGGCCGTAGACTCGGGTGGCACCGCGCGGGCCGAGCAGGGGGTTCTCCACATCGCAGGCGACGGTGATGGGCGGGAGAGCCAACTTTTGCGGTGGAGAGATGCTGTGGATGGAGCGGAGGTTTGCGGGGATGGGATCGATCTCGGTGCCATCCGAAGCGAGGAAGCGGTAGCCAAGCGCTGCGGCCATGCCGAGGCCGGCGTCATTGGTCGCGCTGCCGCCGATGCCGATGATGATTTTCTCTGCACCTTCTGAAGCCGCGGCGAGAATGAGCTGGCCGACGCCATAGTTGGAGGCACGGGAGAGATCCCTTTCGTCTGGGGAGACACGCCAGAGGCCGTTTGCCTGTGAGGACTCGATGATGGCAGTTTTTGCTGATGTTCCAGTCATCAGCCAGCTTGCGCTTACTTCGCGGCCGTAGGCATCGCGGACGGTGGTTTCACGCATGGAGCCGGTGAGGGCATCGCGGAAGGCGTCGAGGATTCCTTCGCCGCCGTCGGCGAGGGGTAGGAGTTCGAAGGTGGCTTCCGGGAAAACCCTGGAAAAGCCGTCACGTATGCAACAGGCGGCCTGTGCGCCGGTGAGCGAGCCTTTGAATTTATCCGGGGAAATGACGATATGCACGGAGGCGATTTTGCCGGAGCGGGTGCGGAAGGTCGAGAATTGGCTGTGTATTTGTTTGAAAGCGTAAACAAATTTTTGACAATACACGATTTGCTGTTTAAAGAACGCGCCCCGCACGGGGAGAAAAGCTCTCCTGCGGATCCGAAGATCCACCATAACCGATTTTAGAAATGTCCAAGAAAACAACACTCAAAGCGGCTCCCCGCCTCCGTAGCGGCTCAGGAAAACTCAAGCAAATGCGCCGCGAAGGCTGGCTCCCGTCCGTGATTTACGGCCGCGGAGTCGAGAACGTGAACCTCAAGGTCGATGCGAAGACATTCTCCGAGCTTCTTGCGAACAGCTCTTCCGACAGCATCCTGATCAACCTCGATGTGGAAGGCGAAGGCGCCCGTTCGGTCTTCCTGAAGACCATCCAGCACGATCCTCTGACCGGCCACGCGCTGCACGCTGATTTCCTCGCCGTCAACGACAAGACTGAGATCACTGCAAATATTCCAGTGAACCTCGTCGGTGAGTCCATTGGTATTAAGGCGGGCGGCATATTGGAGCAATATGCGCACACGATCGAGATCGTCTGCTTCCCCAAGGATCTTCCGGAATTCTTCGAGAAGGACATCTCCCATCTCGACGATGGAGATTCCCTGCACATCAGCGACCTTGATCTGCCCGAGGGTGTCAAGGCGACAGCGGACGAAGATGTCGTCGTGGCGCACATCGGCAAGCCTGCGGCACTCGTTTCCGAGGAGTCGAGCGGATCCGATGAGGCTGTTGAGGCCGGTGAAGTTCCTGCCACCTCGCAGAAAGAGGAAGAAACTCCTGCTGCGGCAGCCGAGTAACTTCACTCTGAAAATTCTTCAAGAGAACGTCCGGTGTAACCTACGCCGGGCGTTTTTTGTTTCCCGACGGTTTTTCAAACTGTGCAGGCAAGCGGAGAAGGTTTAGAAACCTGAGGCTATGAGTATTTCGGTGATCGTGGGACTCGGGAATCCGGGCAGGCAGTATGAAGGCACTCGCCACAACGTGGGGTTCATGCTGCTGGACAGGATCGCGGCGGTGGAGGGAGTGGCGTTTAAATCCGAGCCTAGGTTTCAGGCGCACATGGCGAAGCTGAGCGATGGTACGATCCTGATGAAGCCGCAGACATTTATGAACCTCAGCGGTCGCTCGATCCGGCAACTGATGTCATTTTTCAAATGGGAGACGGAAAGGATGATTGCGGTATATGACGATGTCGCGCTGCCGCTGGGTCATCTGCGCTTTCGGGAGAAGGGCTCGGCAGGGGGGCACAACGGAATCCGGTCCATCATCGAGCATCTTGGAGGAGAGGATTTTCCTCGTTTGAAGATGGGGATCGGCGCCGTAAAGAGCGGCGGAGGCATGACCGGGCATGTACTTGGGAAATTCGCTCCTGACGAAAGGGAAACCCTTGAAAACATGCTTGCCACCGCACTCGAAGCGGTTCAAGTTTCGCGCTCCCAAGGCATAGCCTTGGCTTCCAACCGTTTTAATACACCACGTAACAAACCAACCCCGAAAAAAGAAGATGAGCCGCAAATACGAAGGTCTGATTGTCCTGACAACGAAGAACCAGGAAGGCAGCATGGATGACCTGGTCACCGCAATTTCCAAGGACATCGAGTCCGAGGGTGCCAAAGTCGAGAATATCGACAACATGGGGCGCAAGGATTTCGCCCACGCACCGCGTAAAATCGAAGGTGCACATTACGTCACCTACACGCTTAGCGGCGAACCGGAATGCATTTCCCGGATCAGAGCCAAGCTTTCGCTGAACAATTCGGTTTATCTTAACCAGTTCAACCGGGTCGCCTGATCCGTCGCTCTCGCCGCCGATTCGGCGGCACCTCCCGTTCCCAACACAACCTGATCTCCCAGCCATGGCCAGTCTAAACAAAGTGATGCTCCTAGGAAACCTGACCCGCGATCCAGAATTGCGGCACACGCCCAAGGGCTCTGCTGTCACCGATCTCGGACTTGCCTTAAACCGCAGAGTTCAGGACGGCAACGGTGGATGGAAAGAAGAGGTCACCTTCGTCGATGTCACCGTCTGGGGCAACAGTGCCGAGAACGCCCACAAATATCTGAGCAAAGGCAGAGGCGTTTTCGTCGAAGGCCGTCTCCAGATGGATACCTGGGACGACAAGGAGACCGGCAAGAAGCGGAGCAAGCTCAAGGTTGTCGCAGACAACCTCCAGTTCCTTCCCGATGGGAAGGGCGGCGGAGGCGGTTCGAGACCGGCGTCCAGCAACGAAAGCTCTGGAGGAGCAGGCAGCCAAGGCGGTTCCGCCGGCCCTGCAGGTGATTTCGAGGAAGAGGACGATATCCCGTTCTGATCCCGGAATCAGCCGTCCGAATCGAATTTTTCACCGCCGCCGAGCCGCAAAGCTCGTGGAGGGGCATTGAGCCGGACTTGTGTTTGGGATTACACGCTGCCTACAGCAGCATTCAACTGCGGATTTCAGGTTGATCGAACCTATCGATCCGAGTTACTTGGCTTGAGGTAGTAGAGCACTGCCATTCGTGCAGCTATGCCGTTTTCGACCTGGTCGTTAATCAGTGAGCGTTCGTAGTCCATCACCGCGTCACACAGCTCCACCCCACGGTTCACAGGTCCCGGGTGCATGATGTAGAGGCCGTTTTTGCGGATTTCGTCGAGGCGTGTGTCGGTGATGCCGTAGAGTTTGTGGTATTCACGGACGGAAGGGAAAAACGGAGCGTCCTGGCGCTCCATCTGGACGCGCAGAAGGTAGACGATGTCCGGGTTCCATTTCATCGCTTCCTGGTAGTCGGTGAAGCGGAGGATATTCTCGGGGCCGTTCTTTGGAAGCAGGGAGCCGGGGCCGAGGAACGCGACCTCGACGCCGAGTTTTTTGAGGATGCAGGAAGTGGAGCGCGCGACGCGGGAGTGGAGTATGTCGCCGATGATTAGGACTTTCTTTCCGGTTGGGTCGGGGAATTTCTCCTTGATCGTGAAGGCGTCGAGCAGCGCCTGGGTGGGATGTGCATGGGCACCGTCGCCGGCGTTGATCACGGATGCATTGGTTTGGGCGGCGATTGCGGCAGGAAGACCGGAGCGGGAATGGCGGACGATGATGTAGTCGGTTCGCATCGCCTGCAGGGTCTCCACGGTTTCCTTGACTGACTCGCCCTTGGTGATCGAGGAGTGGCGAACATCGAAGTTCGTTACATCGGCGGAAAGCCGCTTTGCTGCGACCTCGAACGAGGAATGGGTTCTTGTTGAGGGCTCATAGAACAGGGTGAGCACGGATTTCCCTTTTAGTGCTGGAACTTTTTTCACCGAACGGGTGAAGAGTTCCTTGAAAGGGGTCGCTTGATCTAGGAGGAGGTCGATTTCTCCGCGATCCAGCGATGCGATGTCGAGCAGGTCTTTACGAGCCATGTTTGAATAGGGGTGCGTAGTGGATTCCTCCGAATGCGGCAGTGAGGAAAATTAGGATAAAAATGAGTGCGGCGTGATGGCGTGAGCGCGGCTTGCGAATGAATATGTATAGCGTAATCGCGAGGGCGAGGGCGAGCAGAACGATGGGGGTGATGTGATGGACGCGCTGGTAGGCGACAGCACCGGCTGCGATCGCCAGCAGATAGCCAGGGATGTAAAGCGCGGGATGAGCCGTCTGCTTGCGCAGGTGTATCGCTGGATCCATACCCGGGTGCTGGAGTTTAGCCAAGGCTTCGCGCTTGCGGATCTGGGCGATGTCGCGGGGGTCGTGGCGGTGCGTGGGAAGGTCGGTTTTGTGGGTGGCTGGGGGAGCCGGGGCGAGCGGGGTTTCGTGCTTGCGGAGGGTGTGAGATTGCTGCGCTGGTGAAGTTACGGGAATTAAGGGGACATCGAGGTGGATGATCGGTTCATCGGATTGAGGTGAGTCGCCCTGCGCATCCGGCGTCGGATCTGGGGAAGCCGGGGGCCCTGGATCGGATCCGGGCGTTGGCGAGGGTTCCGGCTTTTGGGCGGCTTCGACGGCAGCACCAGGAATGCCGAGACCTTCGCGGAGAGCGGCAATTTCCTCTGGGGTCTTTTTCTTCTCGGGGATCATACTTTGGGAGGGGAGACGACACGGACGAGATCCTCGCCGTCCGTCCCTTCGAGCAAGACGTGAACGTGGTCGAGGCGATCGGTTTCGAGGGAAATCCCCACATAATTCGCACCTATGGGGAGCTCCCTGTGTCCGCGGTCGATCAGGACGGCGAGTTCCACCTTGGCGGGTCGGCCGTAGTCGGAAAGAGCGTCGAGAGCGGCGCGGATCGTGCGACCGGTAAAAAGAACGTCATCGACGAGGATGATGTGCGCAGCGTCTACTGGAAACGGGATATCGCTTTCCTGGAGTTTCGGGTTCGAGTGGAGGTGCTCGAAATCGTCGCGGTAGAGGGAGATATCGAGGACTCCGAATTGAAGTTCGCGATCGTCGGATGAGAGATGGGTGAGCAGGCGTTCGGCGACCTCGTCTCCGCGTGAGCGGATCCCGACAAGAGCGATTCGTTTCTCCGGGTTTGCGAGTCGGATTGACTCCGCGAGCTTTTCCATACCGGCCGCGATGTCATCGGGAGAGAGAGTGAGGCGAATGCTTTCCGGGGCATGGGATTTTGCTTCCGGGAAATGGAGGATGCCGATGTCCGTTCGGCGCTGAAGCCCTGGGAAGGAGATCTGGTCTGCTGCGGCGTGCGCGGCGTTTACGGCACTGATCCGGTCATGCCCTCGTGCGACGCAGGCGATGACACGCCCGCCGTTGGTCTGCCACTCGCCGTCCACCGATTTGGTGCCGGAGTGGAAAACCGTTTGTCCGGTCTTGTCCGATCCGGAGATGATATCCCCCGAGCGCGAGCTTTCCGGGTATCCGTGTGATGCGAGGATGACGCAGACAGACCAGTCGTCGGAGAAGGAGATGAGATCCTTGGCGAGTTTCCCTTTCGCACCTTCGAGGCAGAAGGATGCGAGGTCACCCAGCAGGAGCGGCATGACTGCCTGGCATTCGGGATCGCCGAAGCGGCAGTTGTATTCGATTATTTTCGGTCCGTCCGGTGTCAGCATGAGGCCGAAGTAGAGGAAGCCGCGGTAGGGCAAATTCTCAGAGCGGAGAGCCGCCACCGTCGGTGCGACAATGGATTCGTCGATTGTATCGAGGAGTTCCTGTGAAATCAGTTTGCGAGAGGCGACCGCGCCCATCCCGCCGGTGTTCGGTCCTTGGTCGCCGTTGCCGAGTCGTTTGTAATCACGAGCGGGGGTGAGGATGAGGTATTGGTCGTCGACGACTGCAGCGAAGATGGATACTTCCGGGCCGATAAGACATTCCTCCACGAGCAGTCGCCCTTCGCCAAAGCGTTTTTCGGTGAAAACCTCGTTGAGGAAATCGAGGGCGGAATTCTCATCCGGGCAGACCGCGACGCCCTTGCCTGCGGCGAGTCCGTCGAACTTGAGTACGGTTGGATATTGCCCGGCGATGGCTTCGAGTGAGGATTCGAGGGAATCACAAGCGGTCGCATTTGCTGTCGGGATGTCGTTGCGGAGCAGGAAATCTTTCGCGAATTCCTTGCTAGCCTCAAGTTGGGCGGACTCCTTGGGCGGCCCCCAGCAGGGGATGCCGTTGGCCTCGCAGAGGTTTGCAAGTCCCTCGCCGGTGACGAGGTAGGATTCCTCGCCGGCGATGCAGAGATCGATCCCGTTTCCCTTCATCCATGAGATGAGCGAGGGGAGATCGGTGGCGTCCGTGGGTTTGGCGATACTGAAAATCGCATCGCTTCCGGGGAAGGAAAAGATCTGCGGTTTTGCCGGGGAAAGTGAGAGGGTGTGGATCAAGGCGTGTTCGCGACCGCCTTTTCCTACAACGAGTATTTTCATCTCCGGTTGTTTTCGGAGAAAAGTGGGTGATGGGCAAGGATGGAGATTGCCTGAGAGGAAGCTTCTGCCCTCAGAGGGGTTTTGGCGGGAGCAGTGATCCGTCGATTTCTCCGTCGTCTATGGCAGGGAGGGAAGGCTCCTTGAAGTCGCCTCCTAGGAACGACCAGAAGGAGCGTTTCCGCTCGCGGTCGAAAGCGAGTGCCCGATCCTTGCCTGACGGCATTTCCTTGAGATCTTTTTCGCGAACCTCGACGACATCGATCTTCGCGAGACGGAGATCGGAAAGTGAGAACTGCCTGACGCTTTTGGTGGCGCTGGCGGTCGTAGATTTCACGGCATCCATGGTGCCGCAGGACACTAGGAACAGGGAGGCGATGAGCCCAGTAATGATGAATTTCAACATGCTGGTTTGGTTGGGGGTTAGGGGGGAAACTAAAGGAACTCTCCGAAATCTCATGCGGTTTGTCGAGAACATGTTTTGTGACGGAATGGTAACATATGCCGTCAATCACAGCCACCTTAGCGACGTTTCAGAATTAGGAAATTCCGCACCGGCCGATTCAGGAAGCCCCTGCGGTTGACCGGGCCGCCGGGAATGGAGGAGGAGATAAAAAGGTCAGTGGAGCGCCCTCCATCGAGATTCAAGGCGTTTTGAGCCTTCCATGCAGCCGGCGAGCCGGATGCGAGGGCGGAGCCGAGGGCGGCGAGGGTGCAGGGCGATGTTTTCCCTATCCACCAGCGCGTGCCGCCGTCGGTGAGGAGGATGGAGCGCAGGGCGGTCTTGCTGTTGTTCAATTCGCTGATCCTGTTTCCATTTTCTAAAAGGAGTGGCCCCGCCTGGAGTAGTTGCTTGGCGTCCGATGTGACGGAGCGTGAGCCACGCCGGGAAATCGAAGCCGCGCCTGCGGAAGATTCCCTGTAAATGCCGTTGCCCAGAGATGAGGCCGAATTCCATGCTCCTGCGGATTTCCCGTTCGAGACGACGAGCCCGAGGGGTTTTCCTTCCGGGGTGAAAAAGCCGGCGTTGATGGCGAGTAGGGCGCGATTTTTCCGTGCCGCGTCAGCGGACGTTGCGAACTCGCTGCCCGGTCCTTTCGCTTGGTCGACAACAAGCAATTGGTGGCTTCGCGAATCGAAGGAAACGCCTTCGAATTTGATGCCTGAGACTGTTTTTCTCGAGATGACGGCGCGGGCGGTCGGCAGTATGCGGAAAGCCGGGGCCGATGGAGACGGTTCCGATGGGGAGGGTGCGATGACGGGTGCGGTGGCTGGCTCGGGTTTCCCCGGGATGGGGATGGCTGGAGCCGGGCGGCAGGCGGAAAGCGCGATGAACGCGGCAAACGGAAGGAAAATCGGCATCCGAGGAAGCATGGAATGATGCAACGCGAGATAATGAAGCATGACAAGCATACCGTGAAAGTTGGCGTTGCAGGACGGTGGCCACGGTGCAAGGTTCCGACAGATGACTGGCCTGACCCTCCCGAAAAAATGTGGTGTGATGTTGCTTCCCGATTGCACGCTGTTTCCTCATGGAGGACTGCCTCTCTACATTTTCGAGGAACGTTACCGCACCATGCTGGATGAGGCGCTCGCCGGGGAATGTGTGTTCGCAGTCGGCCGGATCCGTGAAAACGAAGGCGGTGAGGACGAGATTTCTACGGTCGGAACGGCGGGCTTGGTGCGGGCTTCGAGGGAAGGGGAGGATGGTACTTCGCAGCTCCTGCTCCACGGGGTGATCCGTGTCAGATTCTGCGAGTAGCTCGAAGAAAAGCCTTATCCGTATGCTCAGATCGAGCCGGTGATATCGGATGAACTCGGGGCGAAGGTCGGCGAGGCGGCGATGAAGACTCTCGGCGGTTGCGTGGAGGACGCGATATTCGAACTGCCTGATGATGTCCAATCCAGTGTGATGGCTATGCTCGGTCAGGCTGGCGAAGCTGGCCTCATGGCGGACCTTGTCGCCCAGCAATTCGTCCAAGACGCCGATCTCAGGCAGGAACTATTGGAGACCAATTCGGTGGGGGATCGGATCCGTATGCTTTGCGAGTTTTTGGAGAAGCTCCGCAAGGCAGGCTGAAAGGAACGTGCACTCCCGCATTTTCGGGATTGCTAGCTCCGGCACCTGATGCCTAGCCTGTGGCAAGATGATATTGGCTTCGTGGGAGGTGTCGGGACTGGTTGAGAAAGGCGGACCGCTTGTCTGGGTTCTTTTCTTACTGGGTTTCTTTGGATCGGTTTGCATCGTGGAGCGCATGTTCTTTTTCCATCGGGCGAGGATCAATGTCAGCGCCCTGCTGGTCGGTCTCGGACTGCACGTGAAAAGGCGCTCTTTTGCAGAGGCCTTGCACGAGGCGGCACGGGCGCCGGGGCCGGTAGGAAGGGTAGCTCACGCGGCATTGCTCAGGTACTACCTTGATCGGCGTGATCTCAACGATGTGGTCCGTGAGACAGGGCAACTGGAGGTGCCACGGATCGAGAAAAACATCCGGGCAATCCTTTCTGTTGCGCTGCTGGCACCCCTGATCGGCATGCTGGGGACGATGCTCGGCATGGTGGACGCGTTCCAACGGGTAAGCGAGCAAGGGGGTATTTCCAGTCCCGGCGAGCTTACGGCGGGGGTTTTGACGGCTTTGATCACATCCGTAATGGGGCTGACCGTTGCCGTGCCGATGTACATTTTTTATCTCTACTTCCTGGGGCGTTCCAAGCGCCTTGTCAGCAGGATCGAGCGTGCCGGCATCGAAATCGTCCATATGATCGCTGATGCGAGAGAGGAAGATGAGTTCGCTCCATTTCGTGGCGAGGTGTCACATGGGAAGAAGCGCAATCAGGGAAGAAGCAAACCTACGAGTCCAGAGGAGAAATGAAGCTGGAGACAACACTGGAGGAAAGGCCTGGATTTCTTCATGCGCTGCCGTTCTTTGATCTATTCATGCTCGTTACGATACTCCTGCTGCTGAGCCCGATGTTTTTAAGCCAGAGCGGAATCACGATTGAGGTTCCGACTTCCCGGTTCCAAATGCAGCGCTATCCGAAATCGATTGTTGTGACCGTCGGGCCGGGGGGGCGGAAGGCAAGTCTCTACCTTGGGAGGGAGTCGATCACGTTGGATGAGCTTCCGGAGCGTCTCTCTGCTCTCAAGTTGGATGATGATTTAGCGCGTGCTATCATTTTACTTAAAACGGACATTGGAACATCCGTAGGAATGGAGAGACTTGTTAGCGAGATGATTCTAGGGGCAAGTTTCGAGATGGCACTGGTGGGTCGGGCGGAGACCAGAGAAGACGATCTACAGGAACTGAATCCTAGCCAAGAATGACACGGGACGAGCTCATCTTCAATTGGCGAAAACAGGAGGCGTCACTGCGATATAAAGTCATTTCTTTTGTGATTGTTACGATTGTTTTTACGATTTTTCTAGGATTGTTTGAGATCGGTTTTTCTGTCGATTTCGGTGGCCGCGGTGAGAGTGCATCCGTCCTTCGCTTTCGGGATGACGAATCGGGTCGTTCATGGATGCTCAAAGCGGAGGAGAACGGCCCGTTTCCGGGGCGCTTGGAACTGGGAGAATATGGCAACCAGCTCTCGCTAGGGAGCATGGATGGGCTGATGGGCTGGAACGACTATCGTGTGCAGCTCCGACCACTAGGGGATGACAAGGGTTATTCGCAGCAAGAACTCGCAGCAAAAGGCATGAGGGTTTTTCCCTCCAGAAGAGATGCAACCCGGCGTGCGGATCCGCCGGAGGTCGGAGAAATGAGGCAAACTCCCATCCTGTTCCCATATGATTCCGGAGCCTTGAAATGGATGCCGGAAAAATTGCCGGCTTTCGAGATGCCTTTGAACGAGAATGCCGTGCCCGCCTCCTGGAGGTTCACGGTGAATTTGCGGGAGAACGGAACGGTGCGAGAATCGATCTCACTTGGTGGAGGGGCTGATGCCGGGCAGGCTGCGATGGAGACTTGGCTGCAGGGGGTTCGTTTCAAGGAAGGCACCGGCGACCGATGGCTGGGGCTGCGGGTGGAAATCATCAACCGGAAGAAGAATGGAACTGAGCCTGAATGATTTTGTCGCCGCCGTGCTATGGGCGAGTGTCTTCCTGGTGGCGTTCGTTTCAGCCGTATCCAGATTCCTCCACGCCAGGGCGGAGCGCAGGCTCGCTGGAACGAGGACAGTTTGCCGCCTTTGTGGGCATGTCTTCGTTTCCCCGCACTCGGGGAAAGTCTCCGAGTGCAGTGCATGTGGGAAGCCTAACCTCCAAAGGCACAACGGCAAGTTGGGTTGACGATCACGATTCCGTTGTTTCGTCGTGGGAAAGCGCGTGCATTAAAAATGCCAGTGTTCTGAAAATATTGCGTGTGTATGGCCGAGTCAACTGCTTGAATGATAACTAATCTATGCAAGCGACCCTTTTGCCCCCGAGAAACTCGGTGCTTTGTGCTCCGATCACCGCAAACCGTGAGCTGGGAGCCTGCCTGATCGCCAACGTGCCAATGGTTGACCTGCTTTCCGCGGAGCTCACCCGCGCCGGAATGCAGCTGGTTGAGCCTGCCGACGCCGGAGCAAGGACGCTCCGAATTCCGATCGATACCTGGATTGATCTCGGAGCGCTGCTCATGCTTGGGCGAAACACCAAGTCAGCGCGGCTCTGCGATTCCGACGGAGTGGTGCTTGCATGGAAAGGTTTTGATGAGCCCGAGGAGTGCGAGGAGGAGTTGCGAACCGAGGCCGGCTGCTTTCCTATCGTCTATCCTTGGGATCTGCTGCGGATGAATGAGGAGGTCGTTGCGCTGATGGATGAGAGCTCGATCAACGGCGAGGTGAGCCCTATGGCCACCATCACCGGATGGGTGCGCCTCGGCCATGGTGCACGGATCCATCCCGGGACGGTGATCGAGGGACCTGTCGTGATTGGAGCAGGAACCCAGATCGGACCGAATGCCTTGGTTCGTGGTGCGACCAGCATCGGCGCGAACTGCTACATCGGGCATGGCACGGAGGTGAAAAACTCTATAATTTACCCGAACACCTACATTTCGCGACACTGCTATGTCGGCGACTCAATCGTTGGTTCGCATGTGACGCTGGGGGCGGGCACGAAGACGGAAAATCATCGCCATGACGGCAGGCTCCACACCTCTATGATCCGAGGACAATCGGTCGACACGGGACGCGAGAAACTCGGCGTGATGATCGGAGATGGCGTAAGGACTGGTGTGAACACATCGCTTGAGGCGGGTGTAAAGATCGGTGTGGCAAGAACGACGAAGCCAGGCAGCTATGTTGATAAAGACATGCTGTGACTAAATCGTCACAATTCTCCCATTCCAGGTATGACGACAGACGAGTTAGCTCACTTTCCTATGCAGAGAGTTTTGATCGTCGAAGACGAGGTGGATATTGCGGATCTGATCATGTTCAATCTCCAGAGGGCGGGTTATGAGGTCTTGAAGGCGCACGATGGGATCGCAGGTGCCGCGGTTGCGATCCGCGAAAGGCCTGACCTCGTGGTACTTGATCTGATGCTTCCGGGCAGGGACGGCTACTCGGTTTTTCGTGAGATTCGCAGGGATGCACGTACTTCTCGGATTCCAGTGATTATGCTTACGGCGCGCGCGCAGACGGAAGACCGAATTCAGGGGCTTGAGGCAGGTGCCGACGACTACCTGACAAAGCCTTTTAGCCCCAAGGAACTGGTTCTCCGGGTGAATGCGATCTTGAAGCGTGCCGCGGCCCCTCCCGGAGCGGTCGAATACGAGTTTGGCCCCTTCCGTTTCGATAAGAACGCGGTTCAGTTCTATCTGGAAAACGAACCGCTGGATCTGACGGCAACCGAGTTCAAGCTGCTGCTCTATCTCTGCGAACGATCAGGCAAGCCCCAGGACCGCAATGCTCTGCTCCGAGTGGTCTGGGGATACAACGACGAGGTGCACAGCCGGACGCTCGACACCCACATGAAACGGCTCCGGCAAAAGCTCGGCTCGCATGGGGCTTTGATTGAAACTGTCCGCGGGGTGGGCTATTGCGTGGTGAGTCCCGTTACATGATAAATCATTTTGCCATCTTTGCGGCGTTCGTCACGTTCGTCGCACTTATCGTCCAGATAATCCGGCTCAAGCGTTCAAGGAAGGAATTTGAATCGCAGGTAAAGGCAGGGAGACTCCGTCTTGAGCTCGATATCAAGCATGCCAGGGATGAACGAAATCGACTGCTGGATGCACTTGGCGATGCGTTTCTTATCGTCGATTCCGATGCAAATATCGTCTTCGCGAACTCAGCGGCCGAGGATCTGTTCCGTGGGCGCGCACTCGCCGGTAGGCCGGTTCGTGAGGCGTTCCTCGATCCTCGGCTTGCCGAGGCGCTGTTGCGCTGTCTTGAAACCGGGGAGCCCGTGCAGTCCCGCGTTGTGCTACCGCAGCAGACATCTCCGCTCGGCGATCTCGAAACCCGCGGTAACAACGCTTGGATCATCGATGCCGCACAGCTTTCGGATGTCCCTGATGGCACTCCCAACACCCGGATCGTGATCCGCGATGTCACATCCGAGCACCAGCTCGATCAGATCCGCAAGGACTTCGTGGCGAACGCCTCACACGAACTCCGCACGCCACTGGCCATCATCAACGGCTATCTGGAGAACCTGCTGGACGACGAGATGATCGATGAGCCGGAAATGGCTCGTCGGTTCCTTTCCGTGATGAAAAAGCACACCGATCGGATTTCACGAATCGTCGAGGATATGCTCGTGATTTCCCGCCTTGAGTCGGGGGAGGCGTCAGCGATCAAGATCGAGCCTTTTAGATTGCGATCCTGCGTAAAGGATGTCCTGGAGCGTCTCGAGTCCGTCATTCAGAGCCAGAAGGCCATCGTCGTGGTGAATCTCCATGACGAGAAAGCCAGCCTACAGGGAGACAGGTTCTATTGGACTCAGGTTCTGTTCAACCTTGTTGAAAACGCCCTGAAACAGAATCCACACAAGGATCTTCGGATTGAGGTGAATTCCGAAGAAACTTGTGAAAATATTCATATATCAGTGATAGACAACGGTGTAGGAATACCGAGCGCTGATCTTCCTTATATATTCCGCCGCTTTTACAGGGTTGAGAAGCATCACTCTCAGCTTCAGATTAAAGGAACGGGTCTGGGACTCTCGATCGTGAAGCGTGCAATTGAAGCACACCATGGAACCATTACCGTGAGCTCGGTTCCCGGCCAGGAAACGAAATTTCTGATGACGATCCCTAAGGTCGCGGAGTAGGCTTGCGCCCATGAAACGGATCGGAATCTTCGGCGGCTCTTTTGATCCTGTACATGATGGACACATCCATCTGGCGGATCTTGCCAGGAAGGTCGCTTCGCTGGATGAGATTTGGTTTTTGCCGTGTCGAATTTCCCCGCACAAGACGGATAATCCGCCGACGCCCGGGGTGGAACGGGTGAAATGGCTGGAACTGGCTCTCGCGAATTTGCCGTGGGGACGGATCGAGAAATTTGAGTTGGATGCGGAAGGCCCGTCTTTCTCCTGCAGGACGATTCAGGCGCTTGCGGCGGAATATCCCGGAACCGAATGGTTCTGGATCATGGGCGGTGACCAATGGACGGCGCTGCCGACATGGAAAGATCCCGAAATCATCGCAGAGCTTGCCTCGTTCATCGTTCTTGCCCGCAACGGGGAAAAGGTCGAGGAACGCCCAGGATACCGGCTCCATGCTGTCAACGGCGAGCATCCCGCGTCCTCCACCGAGATCCGTCGGGCGCTCGCGGCAGGTGAAAGCGAAATCCCGTATCTGCATCCGGAGATTGCCGCTGCTTCCCAACGGGGACGGAACGATGGTGATCCATGATACGTTCGAGGTGGTGTTCTAGAATGGGGTTCGCAGGACTACAAAAATAGCGGCTGTTTTTTCAGTAGGGACCGAGACCGGTGAAACTTCGGCTGACTGTCGGATTGTATGCGGAAAAATCTCGGGATAATATTAAGTTTTGTCTTGATCGAGATAGATGAAATACTTATAAGGGAAATTCATTAAAAATAATAAAGCCATGAAAACGAGTCCAATTATGATTTTACCAGTCTTTTTTGTCGGACTGGCCTTACCACTGCAAGCGGATCTGGATCTGTATGTCAGCGATTTCACCGTATTGAATGGAACATCAGGTGCGACCGGGGTCTGGAAGAACAACACCACAGGTTCCTCCCTCGGTATTTCTCTCGGGATCAGCCAGTCGGGGGGTATGGTGAAACCAGCAGATGGAAGCGGAACCGCTTCCGTTGTGGATGACAGCTTCCCCTGGCAAGCCCTCACCCCGCCGTTAGGAACAGCCAATCCGTTCGACCCGCATTTCGATGGTGACTATATCAATATTGAGACTCAGCAGGGCGAGACGACGACGATCACCTTGGATTTCGGAGCGATGATCACCGATCCAATCATTTCCTTCACGGATGTAGAGAACAGGTCGACGATTACATTCACCGATGAATTCGCGGTTCGCGCCAGTACAAGCAATCTCCATTTCACCACGACCACGCTGAGTTCGAACGCCTCGGTGGCATCGGGCGATAATTTTACGCTTTTCGGAAAGGAAGCTGCGGGTTCCATCCAGTTCAGCGGAACATTTTCTCAGATCGTTTTCACTGTATTTGTCGGCGTTCCGACACCTCTGGATCCAGATGTTGGCAGCAATGACCGCACTGGCTATGTGGTATCGACCTTCTTCGAACCCATGACGTTGCCCACCGATCCACCCCCGGCACCGCCCTTTTGGATAATGTATGATCAGGGAACCGGAAATGTGACCCTCAGTTGGATTCTCGGTGATTTCGAGGAGATCCAGATGTCGGATCCTACTGGATTGATGAATTTCATGGCGATACCGGATCTCGATCCCGGTGTGGTCGACTCATGGACCGGATCGATGTCCGAACTGGGATCCAAGCGTTTTTTCCGCGGGACTATTCCCTCCTCCTGAGCCTGTCCCGCAGTCTGGAAGGTTAACGTTTCTCGCCGAGGAAGTTGCGAGTTTCATCAAGGCGTCCCCAGAACGGGGCTGAGCCTTGTGAAAAAATTCACAAACTTGGAGAATGCCATTGGCGATCCGTGCCGAAACCTCCATATTCCCGGCGCCGCTTATGATTTCCTATACGAAACAGCCCCATGAACTCGAGCACCGGCTCATTTTCAAGAATGTCGACCGCGTGGGTTGGGATCCGTCCATCGAGACCTACATCGCCGATGGCGGCTACGAGGATTTGAAAAAGGCTATCGCGATGGCTCCCAAGGACATCACCGCCGAGGTGAAGAAATCCGGCCTGCGGGGCAGGGGAGGAGCCGGTTTTCCGACCGGAATGAAATGGACTTTCATTCCACCGAACAACACCAAGCCCGTCTATCTCATCTGCAACGGCGATGAGTCAGAGCCCGGGACTTTCAAGGATCGCTACATCCTCCATCAGGATCCGCACCAACTCATCGAGGGCATGGTCATCTCCTGCTTCGCCACCGGTGCGCACAAGGCTTACATCTACCTTCGTGAGGAATTTCCTGAGGCAGCCCTCCTCGTAGAAAAGGCCATTGAGGAAGCCCGGGAAAAGAATTTCCTGGGCGACAACGTCCTTGGTTCCGGCTTCGATCTGGAAATCTACGTCCACCGCGGCGCGGGTGCCTACATCTGCGGCGAGGAAACCGGCCTGATTGAATCGCTCGAAGGGAAACGCCCTTACCCGCGCATCAAGCCGCCGTATTTTCCAGCGGCGCTTGGCCTCTACATGTGCCCGACTATTGTCAACAACGTCGAGTCGCTCTGCCATGTGAAGCACATTGTTCGCATGGGCGGCGAGGAATACGCAAAGCTCGGCGTGACCCGCAATACCGGCACCCGCATCCTCTGTGTATCCGGCGATGTGAAGAACCCCGGCTACTTCGAGGTCGAGGTCGGCAAGGTGACGATGCGTCAACTGCTCTACGACATGTGCGGCGGTCCGAAGGATGGCCGCGAGATCAAGGCAGTCATCCCCGGCGGATCCTCCTCCAAGATACTCAAATCCGACGAGGTTTTTAAACTCAAGAATCCCGATGGTACAGAGCGAGAACTCGCATTTTGGGACATCCCGTTGGATTTCGACTCCCTGGCAGCCTGCGGCTCCATGGCCGGTTCCGGCGGTGTCATAGTCCTCGACGACACGCGGAGAATGTCGTGGGTGCTGAACAACCTCAACGCCTTCTACGCCCACGAATCCTGCGGCCAGTGCACGCCGTGCCGCGAGGGTTCGACATGGATGAAAAAGATTTCCGACCGCCTTGTGGAAGGGAAAGCCACACCGAAAGATATCGAGACCTTGGAGAGCGTCGCCTACCAGATCGACGGCCGCACGATCTGCGCCTTCGGCGAGGCATCCTCATGGCCCGTCGAGGCGATCATCGCGAAATTCCGCGACGAGTTACTTTCGGAAACAACGGAGGAAGTGGCGCCCGGCGAGACCAATCCTGAATCCGCCGAGCAGCATAAGTTCTTGGTTTCCTGAGTCAGCTCGGAACGGCGTGTCTCCGACCGCCGGAGGCTGGGTCAGTGCAGGCGCTCAGAGAGACGCCTCTCCGACTCTTGCAAATCCCTGCGCTTCCTTTGCAAGGATACGCGCCCCAAGTGGACTTGCGGTGGCATGGTTTTCGGATAGAGTGAGAGGAGGCAGGGGCTGTTAGGGCTTATGTCCTTTCTAATCCATTTTGCAACGACCATGGCTCTCGATAAACTTACGCAGAAACTTCAGGAAGCTCTTCAGTCCGCACAGGGGCTGGCTTCGAAATCCTCGCATCCCGAACTCAAGAGCGCGCATGTGTTGCTGGCCTTGCTCCAGCAGGAGGGCGGGATCGCGGTGCCGGTTTTGCAGAAGGCGGGCGTGGATACCCCGATGCTGAAGGCTGCTACGGCTGCCGCGCTTGCCAAGGAGGTCAGCGTGCAGGGCGCCTCGACGCAGCCGCAGATCAGTGCCGGGCTGCGGGCGACGCTCGACGCGGCGGATGGCATCCGCGAGAAGATGGGAGACGATTTCCTCTCGGTGGAGCATTTCCTGCTCGGTTCCCTGGAAGGAGATTCGCCTGCGGGGAAGCTGCTCAAGGATGCGGGGCTGGATGAAGGGAAAGCCGAGGCCGCAGTTAAAGAGATCCGCGGTTCGCAGAAAGTCACCGACGCCGATCCGGAGGGGAAATACCAGACGCTGGAGAAATATGGCACCGACCTCACCGCCCGCGCCCGTGCCGGGAAGATCGATCCGGTGATCGGGCGAGATCACGAAATCCGCCGGGTGATGCAGGTGCTTTCACGGCGCACGAAGAACAATCCGGTCCTTATCGGCGAGCCAGGCGTCGGCAAGACAGCTATCGTTGAGGGGCTGGCGCGGCGCATCGTTTCCGGGGACGTGCCGGACTCGATGAAGGACAAGATGGTTATCTCCATGGATATCGGCTCCATGCTGGCGGGCGCAAAATTCCGGGGCGAGTTTGAGGAAAGGTTAAAAGCATTTTTGAAAGAGGTCACTGAGGCGGAGGGAAAAATCATCCTCTTCATCGACGAGCTGCACACCATCGTCGGCGCGGGTGCGGCGGAGGGTGCTGCGGACGCCTCGAATATGCTCAAGCCCCAGCTGGCGCGCGGCGAGCTCCATGCCATCGGCGCGACCACCCTTGATGAGTATCGGAAATACATCGAGAAGGACGCAGCCCTAGAGCGGCGCTTCCAGCCGGTGACGGTTGGCGAGCCTTCAGTGGAGGATACTGTCGCCATCTTGCGTGGGCTCAAGGAACGCTACGAAGTCCATCACGGCGTTCGTATCCAGGACGGTGCCATTGTTGCCGCGGCTGTGCTTTCCGATCGCTACATCTCCGACCGTTTCCTGCCGGACAAGGCGGTGGATCTGATCGACGAGGCATCGTCCCGTTTGAAGATCGAGCTCGACTCCATGCCCACGGAGATCGACGTGCTGGAACGGCAGATCATGCAGCTTGAGATGGAGAAGAAGGCGCTGGAGAAGGAGACCGATAAGGCTTCCGAAGCGCGCTTGGAAAAGGTCAAAGAGGAGCAGGCGAATCTCAAGGAGGAATCCTCCGGAATGATGGCGCAGTGGCGCAACGAGAAGGAGATCATTGATCAGGTGCGCATCGCCCAGGAGGAGATCGATTCCCTGAAAACGGATATCGAGAAGGCACAGCGGATCGGCGACCTGACCCGCGCCTCGCAGATCACCTACGGGGATTTGCCGGATGCGCAGAAGGCGTTGGAAGAGGCGGAGGAGGGGCTTGCCCATCTCCAGCAGAACGGCGCGATGCTCAAGGAGGAAGTGACCGAGGAGGATATTTCCCGCGTGGTTTCCTCATGGACGGGCATTCCGGTCAGCCGCTTGCAGGAAGGGGAGAAGCAGAAGCTTGTCTCCATGGAGGCTCGGCTCGGCGACCGAGTGGTCGGCCAGAAGAAAGCGATCACCGCCGTGGCGAATGCCGTGCGCCGCGCCCGTGCCGGCTTGCAGGATGAGAACCGCCCCATCGGCTCCTTCCTTTTCCTCGGCCCCACGGGCGTCGGGAAAACAGAGCTTTCCAAGGCACTCGCCGAATTCCTCTTCGATGACGAAGGCGCGATGGTCCGCATCGACATGTCGGAATACATGGAGAAGCACAGTGTCTCCCGCCTCATCGGTGCGCCGCCGGGATACGTTGGATACGACGAGGGCGGGCAGCTCTCCGAGCACGTCCGGCGCAAGCCGTATTCTGTGGTGCTCTTCGATGAAGTTGAGAAAGCCCATCCGGATGTCTTCAATGTCCTCCTTCAAGTTCTCGACGACGGACGGATCACCGATGGGCAGGGTCGCACAGTCGATTTTCGTAACAGCGTGCTCATCATGACCTCGAACATCGGCTCTCAGCACATACTCGGCGATGACAACGTGGAGCAGCGCGAGGCCGCCGTTATGGAGGCGCTGCGCGGACACTTCCGGCCGGAGTTCCTCAACCGCATCGACGAGACCGTCATTTTCAACCGCCTCAACCGCGAGGACCTCACCACCATCGTGGAGTTACAACTCGACCGCGTCAGGAAACGTCTCGCCAAGCAGGGGCTTGGCCTTGCGCTCACGGGGGAGGTGAAGGAATACGTCGGCAACCAGGGCTACGATCCTGTCTATGGTGCCCGACCGCTCAAGCGCGCCATTCAGCACTTGCTGCTCGACCCCCTCAGCCTTGATATCCTAGAGGGAAAATTCTCCGATGGAGATATCATCGAGGGGGAGATCAAGGACGGAGGGGTGGTGTTCGGGAAAGGTTAGGGGGTGTCGGGCAATTGACGTTTCCGCGGCGATCTTTGGCAGAGGTTTTATACTCCAATACGTCTGCGATGAAATGAAGAGGTTCACACACTTTTGTATTTTTCTGTAGCTCTCGACCATGCAGCCATGCTGAGAGCCGGACGGCATTGGGAAAGCGGTAGCACGCTGCCGCAGTCCAGGGGCTTCGCCGGGGGAGCTTAGGCGTTTTCCGTTTTCTCGTTCAAGGCGACGGTGTGGAGGTGAACATCCGTTTGGGGGAAGGGGATGGAGATGCCTGCGGCGTCGAATTCCTCCTTCACGCGTTTCGTGACCTCGGTGCGGACGGTGAGGAAGTCGACGGTGGCGGACCATGGCCAGCAACGGATGTTGACGGAGGAATCGGCTAGCTCGTGGACGCCGATATTGGGGACAGGGTCAGCTAGAATCATGGGATGTTCGGCGACCACACGGGTGATGATTCGCTGGGCTTTCTCGATGTCATCGCCGTAGCCGATGCCGAAGAGCATATCGACGCGGCGGGTGTCCATGCCGGTGATGTTGGTGATGGTATCGCCCCAGACCTTCTTGTTGGGGACGAGGACTTTCTGGTTGTCGAAGGTGAGGATGGTGGTGGAGACCATGCTGACGCTATTGACCTTGCCCTTGATGCCGCCGATCTCGACTGCATTACCGACATCGAAGGGGCGGTAGACTAGCAGCATGAGTCCGGCGGCGAAATTGCTGAGGGTGTCCTGAAGGGCGAAGGCGAGGATGAATGCACCACCGCCGATGAGGGCGAGCGCGGCGCCGACATTTACCCCGATGGAGCCGAGGGCGACGACCAGGCCGATGGCGAGGATGACGCGGTGTGCCATCTTGTTGATGAAGGCCTTGAGCAATCCGGAGAGGTGCCTCTGCTTTGCGGTGGCGCGGTGGATGAGCTTTCCGGCGAAGGCGGAGAGCAGCCGGAATAAGGCCAGAATCGCGAGGAACTTGATGGTGTGGAATAGGAGATTTACGCCGCCCTCCTTCGACTTCAGCCAAGCCTTGAATGCATGGACGCGCGTTCCGATATCGATCTCCGCAGCCTTGATGCCGCGGACGGCTACGATGTATTTTCTATCCTTCGTGGAGTCGCCTCCCTTGAGCTCGTAGGCATCGAGGACGATCTCGATGCGGTTAACAAGAGCGGCTTTGCGTTCGCTGAGTAAGTCGACATCGGCGTTGATTGCGTCCGCATCGCCTTCGCCGTTGATGAGCCTGATTTCATCGTCGGCAATGCGTGTGGCGACGTTCTTGAGGGCGGCCATCCATGCGACCACCTCTTGTTCCAACTCCTCCTCGGTGAGGGGATCGAGGGATAGGGATAGGACTTCGGTGGAGATCTGGGGATCGATGGAGGAGGCGGGAGTCTTGTCCGATTCCTGAGTGAATGCGGGTGTGACGAGGAGGGCTATGGCGGCGCAAGTGCAGATCAAATGGCGGAACATGCGAGCAAGGGTGCATGGGATGGGCGAGAGGTCAAACTCGATGAACAGGAAAGGCAAAGCGATGCTAGCCAAGCGGGAGGGTGCGTGTTACCGCAAGCGCGCCGGATGAGTCATTGGATGAAGAGAACACTGCCCGACTGGATGCGGGCGCGACTGAGCGATAACCAACGCTTCCTCGCCCTCTGCGTCCTTTCGGGATTCCTGTGCGGACTTTCCGCGGTGGCATTCCACCTTTCGATTCATCATCTCTTCGACTGGCTGTGGGAGTTCGCCTCAGAAAAGGATCCATTATGGTTCTGTGTTGTCATGGTGGCGGCGCCAACCTTTGCCGGACTGTTGGTCGGGCTGGCGGTGAAATATTACGCCCCGGATGCGGCGGGAAGCGGGATTCCACAGACCAAGGCGGCCTACTACAATAAGGGCGGAAAGGTATCCGGCAGGTCGGGGATACTTCGTTTCGTTCTGGGAACACTTTATGTGGGTCTCGGCAACAGCCTCGGGCGGGAAGGGCCGACGGTACACGTGAGCGCGGCGATCTCCTCACGGATCGGACGCTGGGCGTTCAACGATCCGGCGCGGGTGCAATCGATGCTGCCGGTGGGCATGGCGGCGGGGATCGCTGCGGCGTTCAATGCGCCACTCTCGGCGCTGACTTTCGTATTCGAGGAGTTACTGGATAATTTCTCGATGAAGGCGATCGGTGGGATGGTGATCGCGGTGGTGATCGCGGCGGCGGTATCGCGGACGATCCTGGGGGAAGATCCGGTGCTGACGGCGAAAATTTCCGAGGACTACAAGACGTCCGCATGGATGCTGGTGGCACTGCCGCTGGGACTGACTGCGGGGCTGATCGGACACCTGTTCGTGAGAAGCACGCTGAACCTCCGAGGCTGGTTTAAGGGACGCAAGGGGCTGCCAACCTGGATCAATCCGGCGGCGGGCGGGCTTTCGTGCGGCCTCCTAGGGCTGGCGGCGTTTTACTTCACCGGACATCTCGGTGAGGAGCAGAACTCCGTATTCAGCATCGGCTACCAGAGCCTTGAAGCGGCCTTCGAGGACAAGCTAACGGTGGGGATCATCGCGACACTTCTGATACTGAAATTCCTCGCAGTGGTGATCAACTATGCGTCCGGTGGATCCGGAGGGCTGTTCTCACCAACGCTATTCCTCGGTGGAATGCTGGGCGGGCTGATCGGTGTGGGGCTTGCGGATTTCCAGCATATTTTCCCATGGATCCCGGCTTTCCCTACGGATGCAAAAGTCATCGGTGGATGTGTGCTTCTGGGGATGGGGGCAATGTTCGCGGCGGTGGTGCGGTGTCCGTTTACCTCGCTGATTATCATTTTTGAGATGACCGGGAACTACTCGCTGATCCTGCCGTTGATGGCGGGAAATATGATTGCTTGGCAGATTGCGAAGCGCCTGCAACCGGTGAGCATCTACAATGCGCTGCTGCTGCAGGACGGTGTGACGCTGCGGAAGCTGCCCGCCTACCGCGGGGCGCAGGATTACCGAAAACTGCCCGTACAATCGATCATGACGCATGAGGTGTTCACGGTGAGGCTTTCCGAAAAACCATTGGAGGTGCTCAAGCGCATCGATGGGGAAAACCGCAGATACCATGCCTATCCTGTCGTCGATGACGGGGGATTGCTGGCCGGTGTGGTCACGCTGAAGGAGCTCTTGGAGAATATTCTGAAGGAATCAGTTGCGGAGATCATCGGCGATCAGGAGATCCTTTCGGTAAACGCCGACACCTCGATTCGTGACGCGGCGAACCGGATGATCGTGAGAGATTTCCAGCAGGTGCCTGTGGTCAGTCAGACGGAGCCGGGTAAACTGCTCGGCTGGTTGACACTGAACGATATCGCCCGCCAGCAGAATGCGGCGGAGGGGTAGAGTTCAGGGAGCTTCGCGGGACAGGCGGATGCGCTCCAGCGACCATGCCCGGTAGACGCGGAGGAGGACGGATACGCAGACGAGGGCGACGGCGATCTCAAGGGCAGGTGCAATGCCGCGTGCTCGGCTGCCAGAAACGAATTCCACGAAATCGGGGGTGTTGAGGATTCCTCGACCAAATCCGAGAAGCGCGAGGACACCTCCGCCCAGAATCCCGTGCCATTGCATATTCAGGCTGAAGAGGCCGCAGATGAGAAAACCGCCGCCGAGGGTCAGTGAGCCGAGGAGGAAGCCCATACCCGCATCTTTTTCCAAACGAACCGTACCAAATACGCCGAGACCGATGATCACCAAAGCGGCGACGAAAAGGCAAATGCGGGAGGCCTTCATTTCAGGGCCCAGGAGATGTGTGGAGTGTAGAGTTCCGGCTCCAGCAGGAAGGAATCGTGCCCTTTGTCGGAGTGCACGGTGATGTGCATGACGCTGACGCCTGTCGCCTCAAGGTGGCGGACGAGTTCTGCCTGCTCCTCCGGGTAGAAGCAGAAATCCGAGTCGATTGAGAAGACCAGCCACTTTTGCCCTGCCTCGCGGCATGGTGCGAAGAGGTCTTCCGGTGTTTTCGCGTCGCCTTCGGAGAGGGCGTCAAAGCGGGACCAGAGATCGATGATGCGGAGGTAGGTATTCGCATCGAAGCGGCGAACAAATTTTTTGCCCTGATGGAGCATGTAGCTCTGGAACTGATCCTGGACGCGGTACCAGGCGAGGACGTCGTCGGGCTGGATTACGTCCTGGCGGGCACGGTTCTCAAAGGAATCGAGGTGGACGAAGGTCTTGTGGGAAATCATCCGGGCGAGCGCGAGGCCGTAGAAGGGCGGCTTGGCATCGTAGTAGTCGCCGCCGTTGAAATTCGAGTCGTTCTCAATGGCAAGGATCTGCTCGAAGAGGATGAGCTTGTTGAGGACTGTGGTGCTGAAGCCGGCGGCGATATCGATGACCGTGCGGACGCGCTTTGGCAGGCGAGTAGCAAAGGTTAGGGCGATGAGACCGCCGACGGACGGGCCGACAAGGGCGTGGAGTTTGTTTATACCGAGGGAGTCGAGCAGCAGTGCGGCGGCATTCACCTGATCCGCCGCGCAGATCGAGGGGAAGGAGGCGCCCCAGGGGCGTCCGGTTTCGGGGTTCACGGAGGCGGGGCCGGTGGATCCGTAGCATCCACCGAGGTAGTTCGGGCAGATGACGAAGAGTTGGTCGGTGTCGATCGCCTTGCCGGATCCGATTGTGTTTTCCCACCATCCCTCGTGAAGTTCGGGCTGCCAGAGGTCTCCGGTGCCGGGGATGACGGGGTTGTGGCCTGCGGCGTGATGGGAGCCGGAGAGGGCGTGGAAAAGCAGGACTGCGTTTGATCCGTCGGCGTTAAGTTCACCCCAGGTCTCGTAGGCGATGGTGATGCCGGGCAGCGATGAACCATCGCGGAGATCGAACTGATCCGCGCCTTCAAAGAACTTTGTTTGGGTGTCGGCAGACATGGTGAGAGGATTGGTCATCGGACGGCGATCGTCCAACACGGAAAACCGAAGGAAAATTCAGAGTTCGAGAAGTTCCCGCTGCCATTTCATCAGCAACTCGGAAGGCTGTGCCTCGTTTGCGGAGAGCGCTTCGATCACGCTGCGCGAAGCGATCAATGAGCCATCGATGCCCAGTTCGCCGGCGATGCCGTTGCGGCGGGCGATCATCTCATCGACACGGCGATCGAACTCGCGGTCACGCTTGCGGCGCTTCGTAATGATTCGCTCAGGCCACTCCGATTCCGGGAGTTGCTTGAGTTCCGAAAGAGTTTCCTTGCAGCGCTTGACCCTGTCTCCGCGGAAGTGGTGCGGGAGATCGATGCTCTTATTGTCAGCCAGGAGCAGGCTCCATTCGATGAGATTGCGGTTGGTGGCGACCATGAACGAAGGTCGATCCCATTGCTCCGCCTCCTTGTCGCGCCAGTTCCAGAGTGCACGCAGGCAGGCGAGTCCGTAGCAATCGAGTTTGCCGGAGCCGGAGATGCGCCATTGGTCAATTTTCGAGTCATCCCGCTCCGCGACTTTCTCCCGCGCGCTTTCGCAGCTTTGGATGAACCAGTCGTAGCGACCTTTTTCCTTGAGCTGTGCGACGATAATATCGCCCATTTCGAGGAGATAGCGCACATCGTTAAGGGCGTAGTCGATCATCTTTTCCGACAGAGGACGCTTGCCCCAGTCCGCCTTCTGGGAGGATTTTAAAAGGACGACATCGAAGTAGTGCTCGACCAGGTTTCCGAGGCCGAATTTTGCAACCCCGAGCAGGCGCGCGCCGATCTGAGTATCGTAAACGGTGGCAGGTAATTCGCCGAACTCCCGCTTGAGCATGGTCATGTCGTAGTCGGCTCCGTGCATCCAGACCGTGGCATCCCTGAGGTATTCGCTGAGAGGGGAAAGATCGTCGATGGCGAGCGGGTCGATGAGGACGCAATCACTCCCCGCAGTGAACTGGATAAGGCAGAGGGATTCCTTGTGGCGGTGAAGACTGTCGGCCTCGGTATCGATCGCACAGACCCTCTGTCCTCTCGTTTCGGTGCATTTGCCCAGGAAGTTGGAGAGGTCTATTTTTGTTTCAATCATAGGCGGATACTGGGCGGGCGTGGATGAAATGAGATGCCGGGATGGAAAACAACGTAAATATACACCTAGTATGCATTTTCATCCGAACACGCTAACAGGTTTAGAAATAGGAAATGAGGGCAAAAAAGACCGCCGGGGCACCCACCCCGACGGCCAAGCTGAACAACTTCAACACACCATAAGGCACTTTGAGGCTGACAACTGCTGTTCACCCTTACATGAAAACACGAGCTTACGCTCGGCCTTCAGCTTATTCAGACCCTCAGGGGTGGGGAATGTTCAAAAATATCCGGGATATGTCCGGATTTTTGTTCGCTCTCCCTATTTCGAGACAACTTCGAGGATCTTCATGCTTCGGAAATTGCCATGTCGCGACCGTTGAAGAAAAGCTTCCAGCCAGCCTTTTCCTCGTCGCGGCGGAGAGAGTTGATTTCTTCGGCCGAAACAGGGACGGCAAGCAGCAGGAAAAGCAGGTATTTCATGCGGAAACCATTGTCATGGCGTTCGGGCATATCGATGACGAATCACCTGAGGCCGAGGACTAGCTGAGCCGATGAATTGCCATAGCGGTTCAATGTGGAGACTGCGATGACATCGGCCTTGGGTATTGAGATCGATCCCGCACCGGCGGGGACGATCGCAACGGTGCGCCAGTTCTTGCCGTAGCGTGCCTGGACAGCGACCTTCGAAGCACTGGGGGGTACAGTCCAGCGGATGCGTGTGTCCGATCCGGAGGTGGTGGCTCCTACCTGGGCTTGATCCGGGATGGCCTTGCTGATCCAGGGCATGGGCGGAACGGCCACGGGCTGGGTGTAGCTTTTCGCGAGCGCGGTGCTGATACCTCCCTGGTTTTTCATGAGTCCTTTCGCGCTCCAGTGAATGTGGCCGACCCAGTTCTTGCCGATCTTGCGGGTGAGTCCGATCTGATTGATGATTTCAGATGCCGGGCGGCCGGGATCCTCCGGGGATTTGATACGAGTCGTCGCAATGCCGGGCCAGACCGGACGGGTTCCTTGGTCGCGCCACCATTCGAGGAGGGCGGAAAAGCTCTGTTTGCGGGGTGAAATGCGCCAGTAGAGCTGGGGTGCGAGATAGTCGATCCAGCCGTTTTTTAGCCATTTCCTGGAGTCCCCGGCGAGATCCTCGTAGGAGTCAACGCTGGCCTCGATCCCGGATGGCACGCCCGGTCGCCAGATACCGAAGGGGCTGATGCCGACGCGGACCCAGGGCTTTTGTTTTTTCACGGAGGAGTAGAGCCGGCTCACAAAGGAATCGACTACGGCACGGCGCTGGGCGGAGGATTTTCCGTCCGGGAACTTGAGACCAGCGGTGGGGTAGGGGTAAAAATAATCGTCGAGGTGGACGCCATCGATATCGTAGCGGTTCACTACATCGAGGATCGCGGCGAGTGCGTTGGCGCCGGTCTCCGGATGGGAAGGATCGCACCAGAGCATCGTTCCGTAGCGCTTGATGAGATCCGGCCTGGTGCGGCTGATGTGGCTTTTGGAACAGGAATGGGAGGTGTTCGCGAGGGCGCGGAAGGGGTTGAACCAGGCATGAATCTCGATGCCGCGGGCGTGACCCTGTTTGATCCAATAGGCGAGAGGATCGTAACCCGGGGATTTCCCCATCGTTCCCGTGAGCCATGGCGACCAAGGTTCGAGCTTCGATGAGTAAAGGGCATCCGCATGCGGCCTGACCTGCAGAATAGCGGCGTTCATCTTCAGTGAGACGAGCTTATCAAGAATCGCCCGAGCCTCGGCTTTCTGTGCCGTCGCGCTGAGGCCGGAAGAGGAAGGCCAGTCGATATTGTAAACCGAAGCCACCCATGCGGCGCGGAACTCGCGGGTGATCTGTGGAGGCTTCTCGGAGACGGGTGAGTAGGACTGGCCCGGGAGTGCAAGGATCAGAGCCAGCCAGGTGAACAACAGCCGCGACGTCATGGGTCGAATGATCGACTGAAATGATGAATCGGCAAGTGAAGACGGAACTTACATCTGCAATTCTCGGATCACTTCTAGCGCCTCGTTGAATGCTGCGATGGAACGGACGGTAAGTATCCAGACGCCCCAGCTGATAAGCAGGATGGCGAAGCAACTGACGATTTTCCAAACCATAGGCATCTTCGGATGCCAAATGATCTGTGGAAGTGCGAGTGGTGGGAAACTCAGGATTACGATTACGATCGTAACAGTCCGGAAATACCAAGGCAGGCTGTTTGCTGCGGGCAGCGGGGGAGGGGCGTAGTACGCGGGGCGCTTGGACTCGTCGAGGAACTCGCCGCAGTGCTTGCACTTGACCGCCTCATCCTGGATTTCCTCAACGCAATACGGGCATTTTTTCATGGTCTGGGTGGGTGATGATTTCCATTTTCCGTAAGGAATCCTTTATGAAGCAGATAGCACGGATAGCGAGAAACTCCCGCCCAATGCAACCGGAATGCGAAAGGCGGAGCCGTGGGTCGGCTCCGCCTTTCGCTTGAGAATTCGAGACTGCTTCTGAGCACGATGGGGGAAATAATCATGCTCGGACGACAAGGTCATCATGACATGGTTTTCTGATCCGGATATTACGGGATCGCGTAGGATTTTCGAAAACCCGGAAACCGCTATACGGCAGGGTCAATCCAGTCCTTTGAGTATCTCGGTGCGGAGCTCGACGGCATCGACCTCGCCATCCTCGGTCCAGAGAATATCACCGGTGGGCGAGATGATGACCGTGAGGGGCAGGGCTCCGGTCCATTTCGGGGCAATCGCCTCGGCGAGCTTGTCCGGGTTGGCGCCGGTCCAGATGTAATTATTGGAGGTGCGACCTTCCTTCTTCATCGAAGGCTTGGTGCGTATCGAGAGGGCGGCTTGGCGTGATTCGAGGAATTTCTTGACCTTGGCTTTGTCCTCTGCGGGATCCATGGAGATAGAGATAAAGTCGACGTTGCGGTTCTGGAAACGGCGGTATGTTTCCACGAGCATGGGGAACTCGGCAACGCAGGGGCCGCAGGTGGTGGACCAGAAATTGATGACGCGGACATTCCCTGATTTGTTCTCGCGAAGGGTCTTGGCAAGCGCTTCGTCGAGGTCGTCGAGTGTTACTGGTTTGGTTTCCCAGGCTTTCTGTTCCTTGGCAACGCTGTTGCCCTTGAAGAGCCATTTCGTAGAGCAGCCGAAGGAGCGTGTCACTGGCTCCGCGATTTGCTTGCCGGCAAGGAGCGCGTCGAAGGCGTCGCGGACGTAAGATTTCTCGACGGGTTCCTTGGACCGTCCTGCGTCGTCCATTCGTCCGGTGTAGCGGAGCTTACGTTCCTTATCGAAGACGAAGATGTGGGGTGTGGACTGAGCGCCGCATGCCGTCGCAAAGGCCTGTGTCTCGCCGTCGTAGAGATAGGGGAAACTCCAGCCGTAGCTATCGGCGAAAGGTTGCATCTCCTCGAATGAGTCTCCGTAGGGCGAGTAGCCAAGTTCGTCCGGACGCAGGCTGGCTGGGTTGTTCGCATTGACCGCAACGATGGCGATCCCCTTGTCCTTGTAATCCTTGTGGATTTTCTCAGTACGGGCGGCGGCTGCCACGGAGTCGGGGCAATGGTTGCAGGTAAAAATGATGCAGAGGACTTTGGCTGCTGCGTAATCCTTTTCCGTGTGCATTTTTCCATCGGTGCCCGGTAGGGAAAAGGAAGGGAGATCGGATCCGATCGGTAGAACCTTAGGGACTTCGGCGGCGCAGGCTATGGTGGCCGCTGCCGACATGATGGCGAGAATCGTGTTTTTCATTACGCAGCATACGACAATCGGAGCGGCACCCTTACAAGCTGGAAAACGCTTTGGTGCGCAAAATACGGGTATTGGGTGCGGTGTGGTGGCTGTCGAGAGGACACAATACTCCATATTTCATGAATATTTAGCTGGCATAAGGATGCGGAAATGGTTAGGAAATATGAAATATTTTTACGTTTATGCCTGTATCCAACAAACATACCCACCCAATCAACGTGCGCTCAAGCCAGCTAGATATGCCGAGGCGCGGAGGACGCCAGGACGATTACGATGACAAGATCCGCAGTGCGCAGCTAGAGTTGGAGCGCATCCAGCAGGAGCGTGAGGAACTTGAGAGGAAGAAACACGTGTTGGAGGAGCTTACCAGCCGCAAGCGCGAGTTCCTTTCCCAGCAGGTCGAACTCACCGAGAAACTTTCGTCAGCGATCACCCTGATTGACAGGGAGCTCTTCGAGATGCGCGAGGAGACAGATCAATTGGAGCAGTGCCGCTCATGTTTCTCCGAGCACCTCGACAAAATCCAGAAGCACGATCCGGAGAAATGGACGAAAGACAACCTTCACGCAAAACTCGACAAGGCGACGATTGTGACCGACCAGGCAGAGGATGAATACGACCAGGCGGCGGCCTATTTTGAGGGCAGTCGCGCCGGTGGTATTTTCGGCAGGCCTTCCAAGGGCGGGCGCCGCAGAATCAAGGCTCAAAACGGAGTTTCGGAATTCCGCACCCAGTTCGTCAGCGGACTCGCGTTCAACCTGCCTATCATCGCACTGGGTGTCCTGGCGCTTGTTGTTTACCTAATCAGATAAAACCATGGCTAAGATGAAACAGACGAATTTGTTTGAGGAGGATCTGGAACTTACCGCTCTCCGCGAGAGGGGCAAGCGACTTGAAGAAGCGCACAAGGAGGTAGTGAAACTGCCCGCCCGCTTGGAAAGGGAAAGACGTGACCGTGAATCCACAATGCCGCCGATGGCGGAGATCGAGGAACGCCAGCAGATCAACCGGTTTGAAAGAAACTTGAGTAGGGGCCAGATCGAGAACGTCCTCCGCACTCAGCGGCAGAGCCTCGCAATGCTGCTGCTGCTCACGGCGGCCACTGTCCTCATGCTCTTCTGGGCTTATCGGATCATGATCTCCTAGACGTAAGGCTAAGGCTTTTCCCAGGGTTCGATCCGCTGTTCCGAGGATCGGGGTTCGAGGTGGGTGATGACTCTCCCCTCCGGCGCGATGATTTGCGCCACGGCAGCTTCGATCTGTGTTGCCTCCTCATGAGCCCTGCCGACGCTCATCGCATCTGGGAAAACCAGATGGAACTCGACCCAATGGGCACGCCCAGAGTGGCGGTGGCGGAAATTGTGGTATGCCAGTTCCCGGGCGGTCGTTTCCCGATCAAGGACATCCTTCGCCTGTTGTTCGATGGCGGGATCGGCTTCGTCGAGTAGACCTCCAAGACTATCGCGGATGAGACTGAGGCCGATCCGCAGGATGTTGATTGCGGCAAGAATTGCACAGATGGGATCCCACCACAGCCAACCGGTTAGCTTGACCAGGATGAGTGCGGTGATGACCGCAATGCTCGAGCAGACATCGGTAAGCACATGGATGCCGTTGGCGCGGATGAGCGAGGAACCGGTACTCCGCGCGATTCTCACCAAGGAAAGTCCGAGCGCGAGGTTGAGCGCGGCGGCGGCGGAAGTAATCCAGAGACCGATACCGAGATTTGCGAGCGCAACGCCGTATACAAATTGTTTACCTGCTTCATAGAGGATTAGCACCGCAGCGGCGGAAATCATGGCACCTTCGAAGCCCGAGGATATATAGGCAATCTTGTCGTGGCCGAAATGATGGGTGTCGTCGGCAGGCTTGAGAGAAAGCCTGAGAGCCCAGCCCGCGAACGCGACGGCGAAAACATGCACCACCGACTCTGCGGCATCCGAGTAAATCGCCGAGGAACCTGTCACCACAGAAGCGAATGTTTTCCCGGCCAGCAGAACAACTGCCACCGCAAGTGACAGGTTCATGATTCTTTTTTGCTGGCTGGCTCCCGGCACATGGAAAGGCTGGTCGCTTGGGCTTGGAAAGCCAACGGCAAAACCGTGGTTGGGGAACGGGAGAATGATCGGAGATGGCGTGGACGGAGAAACCTGTGCATTGTCCTCGGGCATGAAGGAACTCTTCCGTGAACAGGACTATACAAAGGTCGGCTATTTTCAATCCGTCATCGAGGCCGAGGGCATTGCAACGATTGTAAGGAATAAGCACCTAACCATGTCTGGGCTCACCGAGATTCCTATCCCTGAGTTTTTTCCGGCGCTGTGTGTCGTGGACGACACAGACTACCCGCGTGCAATGGAAATTATTCGGCACCAGATTACCGAAAATTCAAAGGGTGCCGATCTTGAGATCGAATGCCCCGCCTGCAGCGAGATCAATCCCGGGAATTTCGACATATGCTGGTCCTGCGGGAAAACGATCGTGAACAGTGACTTGCCTGCTGGCGGCGGCGAGTCAGTATAGCGGCATGGATCTTACAAATTGGGAAACCATGGATCCCCACCTGCTGGTGGGCTTGCTCAATACGGAGCTTCGCAATAACGCGGAGTCACTGGTGGATCTTGCGAAGACACACGGATTGCCTCGCGACGGGCTTGTCCGCAAGATGGAGATCGCGGGATACGCTTACCGCGAAGAGCAGCGGCAGTTTAGATAATAAAACGCCCGGATCCCAAGAAGGGAACCGGGCGAGTGAGAAGTTCAAAAGTGAACTTGCGGGAGAGGACGCTTACCAGCGACCGCCGTCGCGACCACCGCCGCCACCGCCACGGTTTCCACCGCCGCCTTTGTAGCCGCCGCCACCGCCGCCGCCGCGGTTTCCACCGCCGCCGCCGCCGTATCCACCACCGCCGCCGCCGCCGCCGCCGTATCCACCACCGCCGCTTGGACGTGCTTCACGGGGTTCGGAGGCGTTCACGCGAAGTGCGCGGCCTTGGTAATCCTGCTCGTTGAGAGCCTCGATGGCTGCATTGAGTTGGCTTTGGTCACCGAGTGTCACGAAGGCAAATCCCTTGGATTGTCCGGTGTCACGGTCAGTGATGATTTTGACCCGTTCGACGGGGCCATATTCGGCGAAGAGTCCGGAGACGTCTTCTTCTGTTGCTGTGTAGGGCAGGTTGCCCACATAAATATCCATTTGTTCTATTCTGACGCCAATTTTCTTAAAGCAATTCCTCCGATCCTGGCGTCACAGACCAAACAAAGAGCGACCAAACCATTTCTTAATCTGATCGAGCTGCCATTAGTGCGCAGCAACAGATATTTAGCAAGAATAAAATTAAGGGAGTTGGTTGCAGTGAAAATTTTACAAATGATTCACTCGGAAAACCTAAGGGAATCCCAACAATTCTGTGGAGAATCCTTAATTTTTACTTAATTCCCCTTGATAGTTTTAAAAAGTTTGTTATTTTCTGCGGCGTGATCAGCAGTCCCTTGCTATTGCTTAGACGTCAGGCTTCGAGCCTACTGGTCTTTGGTGTATTTTCCGCTTTGGTTTGCGGAGGGATCTCTGTGGCTGCTCCTTCCATGGCGAACCCAATCGGTAAGGTGGCGAGGTTATTCAATCCGAATCTGGTCAAGATGGAAGGTCGGGTGGAGTTTCTGAACCAGCAGTTAATGTCTCTGGTCGCACACAACCAGAATCCCCTGAAGTTCGGAATTGGTGCCAGGGGAGCACGCTTCGAGCCCAAGGATCCGCAGCCCTCACTGACTGTCGATCTTGGCAGGGACTTCCCTATCGATTCGCTTTTCCTCGTCCCATTGCAAGGGGACTTCTCCAAAGGAGGAAGCCTGTTTCCCAAGAGGTTCAGCATAGAGTTCTCGAGGTTGGAGGATTTCTCCGAACGCCAGATACTTTATGACACCGGGGAAGGTATCTTTCCCGAGACCGGGGGCAAGCCGGTCAAGTTTTCCGGCCAGTCTGCCGTCGCTAGATATATCCGGATTACCGTGAAGTTAGGGCAGATCAGGGGGCATAGCGAGATCTTCGGATTGTCGGAACTGGTGGTTATTTCCGACGGTTTCCCTGTTTCCTTCGGTTCCAGTGTTTCCGCCGTTGGAGCCGTCAGGGTGAAAGACCTCTGGTATCCCGAGGCGCTCACGGACGGGAGAATGCCTCTGGGTGGCTGGGAGGGCGGCAATTGGATCGATACGGACAGGGGGATTGAAGATTTCGAGGCTCTCTCGCAGAATGAACGGATCGAATGGGGCATTGATTTCGGAAAGACGGAAAAGCTGGATCTGCTGATCCTATTCCCCTTCGAGATTCGGGGGATGCCTGAAGCCAGCATTATGCCGGAAACTCTAGAGGTGCAGATCCTTGAGGAGGGTGCCAGCGATTTTAGGACAATTTGCAGCTGGGAGTATCCGTTCAAAGGAGTATCGCACGATGTTCCGCTGGTTCTCAATCTCGGCGGCGTCTCCGCAAAGCAAATCAGGATCAACGGGCTTGAGGCTAGTATGGTCGGTAACAGGGCGTTTTTTGGTCTTTCGGAGATCCAGATATGGTCGGATCAGCGCAACATCACGCAAGGTATGACGGTGAATAGGATCTTCGGCGAGGAGTCCGCTGACGTGGATTACCTCACCGACGGTTACGCCACTGAGCGTGAGATCATTCCCGTGGGTTCGTGGCTCAATCAGCTGCACGACAGGTGGCGGGTGGAAAGAGAGATTAAGGCATTACGGCCGATGCATACGCAGATGGCTGCAGAAAGCGAACTCAATGCAACCTGGGGCTCGGCGATGATGTTCGGCCTGACATTCCTGATACCTGTTTTCATCGTCGAGCGCAGGCGCCTCATCTCAAAGAATCAGATCGATCATCTCCGGAAGAGAATTGCATCCGACCTTCACGATGACATCGGCAGTAACCTCGGCAGTATTTCACTCATCGCACGGACGGCTAAAAAGGATCTGGTGAGGCTGCACGGACCCGAAGCGGTTGGCGAAGATCTCAGCGAAGTGGAAAGTATCGCTCGCGAGAGTTCGCTGGCCATGCGTGACATTGTCTGGCTGCTTGAAAGGAAACAGGATTCGATCGGTGATCTCGTGCACCGCATGCGTGAGACTGCATCAAGGCTTCTCAGGGAAGTGGATTATTCCATCGAGTGCGATTCCAACAAGGCGGCGTCGAAGCTCTCCCTCGATGCGAAGCGCCACCTGTTCCTTTTCTACAAGGAGGCGGTTCACAATATCCTCAAGCACTCGCAGGCAACAGCTGTCTCGATCCGGCTCTGGGATGAGGGGGATAAGCTCGCGCTCGAAGTGATCGATAACGGCCAAGGGCTCCCGGAAATCGTAAAAGACGGCAAGCAGATCACAAAACCGGTATGGAAGCTGGACGAAAGGGCGCGGGTGTTGGAGGGTGATCTGGCAATGCAATCCGAACCCGGCAAGGGAACTCGGGTTCTACTGACCGTCAAGCGATCCCTCCTGATCGCAGCACCAGCCATCAAATGAGCGAAAAAAAAACCATATCCAAGATCTGGATTCTCGAGGATCACCAGATTTTCGCAAAGCAGATCCGGCGCTTGATCGATGGTGAGGATGATCTCGAATGCACATACCATTTTTCGACTCCCGATGAATTTTTTGAGAAGCTCGACTACACGTCGGACTATCCAGATGTCCTTCTGCTTGATCTTGGTCTTCCGAGGATGGACGGCCTGGAAGTGCTCGTCAGGGTCAGGAAGAAACTCCCCGACCTCAAGGTTCTCATTCTCTCCGCCTTCGACGATCGCGAACGGGTTTACCGTGCCATCTGCAACGGCGCGTCGGGCTACCTTCTGAAAACGGCGGATCCCGATGAGATCCTCGACGGACTCCACGACGTCATCCATGGCGCGTCGGCACTGAGCAGCGCGATCGCCACGATGATCCTCACTGGATTCTCCAAGCATGGTCCCGATGAGAAGACCGATCCGCTGACAGGCCGCGAGGAGGATGTGCTGAAATCGCTGGTGAAAGGATACTCGAAAAAGGAGATCGCCGACGAGCTTTCGATCTCAGCGCACACGGTGGATATGCACCTTCGCTCCGTTTATCGGAAGCTGCATGTCCGCACCCAGACAGAGGCCGTTTCCAAGGCGCTCCGGCAGGGCATCGTGTGATCCGGAGGCTGCCTATTTCCCGCTGAACGAGTGGGTTCCCGAACCGATGCTTTTCGGAATGTCACCTGAGGCGATGGCCAGGGTGAGGGACGCGGTGGCGTTGCGAGCAATGAGGCTTGTTGTTCTGGCTACGACCGCCCGGAGGCGACCCGTCACGAGACCTTGCCGCGAATCGCGGCGGGCCAGACGGCGAACCACAGGATCGTGGCCGCGAGCAACAGGTGTTTCATCGTGGCTGCATCAAGCTTGCCTGCGGCGGTGAGCAGCGGCGGGACGACGGTGAGCAGTAGGGCGGCGGCACTGAGGGCTAAGAGGATTTTTTTCATGGTGTTTGATTGTCGTTTTTTACGCGCGGGCGGCGGGATGCATCACTTTGGAAAGAACTAGGTAGAGCACACCGCTGCCGATCCAGACGGGAAGTGTCGCGTAAGTGGGCAGCGGCATGTTGAAGTGCTTGACCGCCCAGAAGCCGATGGCCGCCGGCACGACCCACGCCAAGAACGCGGCGGGATTGAATCTCATCTTCCGCGTTGCCGCCGGGTCCGCGGTGATCCCAAATTTTTTCGAGAGGAACACATCCACAGCAATGAACGCGCCGACCGGTGCGAGCACCATTCCGTATATGCCGACGAAATCGAGGAGCTTCATCGCGAAGGCTGGGAACAAGCCCGCCACGGTACAGATGATACCCGCGATCAAGGTGGCGGTGTTGCGGCTCATGCCGGGCAGCACGCCCTGGAAGGCAAGACCCGCACGATAAATTGTGGGATTCGCGGTCGTCCAGCCGGCAATGACCACGCAGATGAGACCAGCCCAGCCGACAGCGTCGTAGACCATTGGGCCGGGCGCGACGCTGGCGTTGTCTCCGAATTTCTGGAGCTGGTGGGCGAAGAGGAGTGAGGCGCTGATCCATGCAATGCAGTGCCCGAGATACATGCCTGCTGCAGGTGCCCATCCGCATGACGCCTTTTTCGCATAGCGGAGTACGGACATATCGCTCATGCCGAGGTGCATCGCAGCGTTGCAGAACCACGCGAAGAAGAAAACACCCCAGAAGCCGATCTTCATTTTCCCTTCCTGCGGAACGCCGGTCCAGATCCTTGAGAGTTCGGTGGATTCGAGTTTCGGCAGGGTGACAAGGGCGCAGGCGACGAAGATCAGGAACATCCACGGTGCGGCGAAGTTTGCCACCTTCGCGACGAAGGCGTAGCCGCGCATCGCAACAGCAGTCATAGCCGCGCCGATGACGATGACCACCACGCTCCAGGCCATGCCCGTGGGCATCGTGTCGGAGAAGGTGGGCATTTTCACGTCCGGGAAAGGCACGCCGACGGCGGTGGCGGAAACCGTGACCATCGCCCCGGCAAGGAAACAGAACAGCAGGCCGTTGGAAATGTTGTAGAGCGAGACGAGCTGGCGCCCGCAGATTTTCTCGAGCTTGTGGTAGAGCGTGACGCGCAACCGCATCGAGATTGGGGTGGTGAGGTAGCGCCATGTTAGGACCGCCGCAAGGTTTCCCAAAAGGAGGCCGAAAATCAGGTCGCTCGCGCCCACACCGTAGGCAACGAACAGTGGGCCGATCATGAACTCGGTTCCCGCAGTATGCTCCCCGGCATACATGCCCCAGAAAGAGCCTGGTCCCTTGAGAGCCTTGTCCGGCACCGGTTCGTTCTCGTATTCGTTGACGGCGTGTTCGTGTTCGTGTTCGTTTGACATGTGGCTTCTGGGTTGGGTTTCTGAAAAATGTTTTATCAGCGCTTCGAAAGGACTTCGGATTCGTATTGTTTCGCCTCCTTCATCCAATCCATGCCTACAGGGACATCCTGGCTTTCGCAGTAGCGATCCCAGACAGCGCCCCAGGGGAGGGATTTCAGCTCCTCCATGAGCGCGAGTCGGGTAGTGAGATCCCCGGCCTTTTCGGCCTCCTTGAGCGCCGCCGGTTCGAGCAGCGCCATGAGCAGTGACTTGAGTGTGTTGCGGGTGCCGATCGTCCACGCAGCGATGCGGTTGATGCTGGCGTCAAAGAAATCGAGGCCGATGTGTGTGCGGGATAGCAGGTTGTTGCGAACCAGCTCGGCAGAGATGGATTGTAGTGCGTCGTCGAGTGTGACCACGTGGTCGCTGTCCCAGCGGACGCCGCGACTGACATGAAGGAGGATTTCCGGGACATACAGGAGCATTGTTCCCAGCTTGTCGGCGATGCCTTCGGTGGGATGGAAATGGCCGGCATCGAGGCAAAGCAGCTTCTGGTTCTTCACCGCGTAGCCCATGTAGAACTCATGTGAGCCGACCACGTAGCTCTCGCTGCCAATTCCGAACAGCTTGCACTCGACGGCATCGAGCATGTGCTTCGGATTGAGCTTTTTCTCGAAAACCTTGTCGAGTGAAGCCTCGAGGCGTTTGCGGGGAGAGACGCGATCCACCGGGGTGTCCTTGTAGCCGTCAGGGATCCAGACATTTGTGACAGCGGGGGAGCCGAGAGTTTTGCCAATCACCGCAGCGATTTCACGAGAGGCGATGCAGTGCTCGATCCAGAAATCACGGATCGCTTTTTTTGGGTGAGAGAGGGTGAAGCCGTCGGCTGACTTCGGGTGTGCGAAGCAGGTGGGGTTAAAATCCATACCCATTCCGTTGGCTTTCGCCCAGGCGAGCCAGTTCTGGAAATGCTCGGGGCGGATCTCGTTGCGAGCCACCTTCTTGCCGCCGAACTCTCCGTAGAAAGCGTGCAAGTTGAGGCGGTGCTTGCCGGGGATTAGCGAGAGCGCCTTGTCGAGGTCGGCACGAAGCTCGTCAGGAGTGTTCGCCTTGCCGGGATAATTTCCGGTGACTGCGATGCCGCCGCTAAGGCCTTCACCGGTGTTTTCGAAACCACCGACATCGTCGCCCTGCCAGCAGTGGAGGGAAATCGGGATAGCGGAAAGCCTTTGCATCGCCGCTTCGGTATCGACACCGATCTCTGCATAGCGGGCTTGGGCTTGGGAATAGGACTGGGCGATGCTCTTGGATTTTCTGGCCATGGTTGTGGGTTTATTCGATTGGAGTGATTGCGATGCTCGTGCCCTGAAAACTTTAATCTGACGGATGGGGATTTTTAAGGTCTTGAGAAAATGGCTTCCGATGGTCGCGGAGGGTTAGAAAGCTCGACGCTTTTTCCCAATAGCTGCGTTGCGCGTCGAGTCGTGAATCTCGATTGACTCCCTCCTTGCGCCTTGCTCTTGGGAAAATCGCCTTCGCCCATCCGTCAGATTAAGGTTTTTCAGAACACTAGGCTGGAAATTTGATAATAACCTCCACACTTCCGCCAAAAATAAGCACGATCCCGCCAATGAAACGAGTGCTCAAAGTCGAAGACTGGTTCCATCCAGACGGTTTTCCAATCAGCGTCGTACGCAGGGAACCGCAGGGTGCATTCGAGCCGCATGCCCATGAATTCGCCGAACTTGTCATCGTGATGGGAGGGACGTGCCTGCATGTCAGCGGGCAGGAATCTTGGGAACTAACGGCAGGGGACGTATTCGTAATCAATGCCGACCGTGAGCACGAATACCGTGATCTGGAGAATCTTCGACTGGTCAATATTCTCTACCAGCCGGGACAACTGAAGATGCGTTTGCTCGATTTGGCTTCTGTGGCCGGGTACCATGCGCTTTTCACCTTGGAGCCATCGAGGAAAACACGGCAGCCGACCAGAGGAAGAATGCATCTCAACAGCCGCGAGTTGGTGCAGGCTCTTGAGTTGGTGGATCAGTTGCATGGCGAACTGGAGGCTAGGGAACCCGGTTTCGGATTCATGGCGAACGCGACGTTCATGCAGTTGATCGGCCAGCTCTCGCGTTTCTACGGCAGCAACCCGTCGCCGGATGGGAAAGCCCTGCTGCGTGTTGGTGAGGCACTCTCTCACCTGGAGCGGAATATTCACAACGAGGTAAATCTGGAGGAACTGGCCAGTATTGCGAACATGTCCCCGCGAAGTTTTCTTCGGGTCTTCCGGTCTGCCACCGGTAACTCACCACTGGCATGGATGCTCGGCCAACGGATCAACCGCGCCTGCATGCTGCTGCGCAACACCGACAAGCCGATCACTGAGATCGCCTTCGATATCGGTTTCAACGACAGTAACTATTTCACCCGCCAGTTCAAGAAATCCACCGGGTTTTCTCCAAGAGAATACCGCAAGAGGTGAGGCTCAATTGTCACCCTGGAAAACCGCCTTGATCGTCACTTTGCCCTCTTTTCCTGCGACGGTGTCGAGAGAGATCCGCGTTACGCCTTTGTTCGTAGCGTCGTAATCGGCGGGTGGCGGGCTCACTCTCCATTCATTCCGGCAGTTTCTCCCAATCCGTATTTGTAACAAGAAGCCGTGGATGAGCAGGCACAGCAGGGGCGGCGGCGCAGAGGATCATGAAAAGGGCGGCGCCAAGATGGCTTTTCATCAGGGGATTGCGGGTGTAGGAAGGTTCATGCGCATCGCGTTCTGTATCGGCATGGCAACGGTATCCGGTTTGAACGCCGGGAGCCTGCTGGATTTTTCATACGGCACCCTGGAGAAAATCCGTGGCAACGCCGAACTTGCCGACGGCTACTTCGGGAAAGCCTTCGAGGCAGATCCGACGGCGATGCCCCTCGTCCGGATGATGGCGGAGAAAATGCTGACAGAGGGAGATCGTGCCGCCGCGTTCGAGATCTATCAGGATGTGATCGATGCTCGTCCCGACGAGCCGATGCTGCAGATCGAATACGGTGATTTCCTCGGGCGCATCGGGAGAGGAGATTCGATTGCTGAGCGGAAGCAGGAGGAAGCCTACCTGAAAGTCCTCGAAGCCACACCCGGCGATTATCTTCCCATCGAGCGCCTGATCCGCTTTGCCCGTGACAAAGGGAAGGACGACAGCGCCCGCGAGCTCCTCGAGCAGCTCAACCCGGACACACCCGAGGCGATCCGCTACTACGTTGCCACCACCAAGAGCCTCTACGACAGCCGCGACGATGAAGCCCAGGCACGCATCGAAAAATGCCTCTCGGACGCAACGGAGCAGCATCCCGAATGGGCCTCTACGGCTCGCTCCGCCAGCGATCATTTCCGCGAAATGGGGGATCTTAAGGAAGCCATTTTCATCCTGCGGAACCACGCGACGGCCGCCCCCTCCTCGCTCGATCTCAGAATACGCCTCGGCATCCTCCTGCTCTCCGCGGATCGCGACGACGAGGGTATTGCCATCCTCAAAGGGGTTCTCGATGTCCATCCCGGCAAAGCCCTCGCCCACCAATCTCTTGCAAAAATCTACCGCCAGAAAGATATGCAAAAAGAGGCGAGGGGACATGCCGCCGAGATTCTCAAGATCCGTAGCGGCACCCCCGATGAGTTCGTAGAGCTCGCCGATGAGCTCATCGCCGACGACGAATTCCGCGCCGCGCGGCTGCTGCTAGAAAAGGCGGTCTTCGACCATGAGGACGACGCCAAGCTCATGATGAAACTCGCCATCGCCAGCTCCCTCGATCCGGAGTCCAAGGACGATGCCGCCCGCCTCTTCCGCGAGGCCGAGGCCATGCTCGCCAATCCCGCCGAAATGGATCCCGCCTTCCTGCTCGGATCCGCCAAGGAACTCGTCGCCCAAGGCCAGATCAAAGCTGCCGAAGAACGCCTCCGCAACGCGATCCGCAACTTCCCGAAAGACGCAAAAAAAGAAACCGCCGCCGCCATGCGTGCCCTCGCTGATATCTGGATCTCGGAAGAAAGAAACGTGGCCGCCGCCAATGCGCTCATCTCACGGGCGGAGGCGTTGGAGAAGTAGCGGCGGATCACCCCTCTGTTTGACCGCTTCTCAAAAGTCCCTTTAGGAAGCCACGCGAGGGAGGAATCCGGGAATCCTACGGATGTTGCAGGTGCCAGCCGGCGCAAGCCAAGGAGGGGCTGCCGTCTCTACTCTGGAATATCCTGGATTTCATTTCACGCTGGCTGCTCCAGAATCCCTTTTGCCTTCGGCCATGCGGCGGCGGCCTCGACGAGTATCCATACCTCGAGGGCGAGAGTGGTGAGGCCGATGGCGGCGAGGAGGTAGTTGGGATTTTCCCCGGTGAGCCATGCGGCATCGCCGATGAAGACTTGAGAGACCATGGCGATAGCGGGGAGGATGAGCATGAAGACCGCCGGAACGGCGACGAACCAGATGGGGAGGTTGCGCCGCCACATCCAGAACAGGATAACAAGAAATGCGAGGCCTGCGAGGAGTTGGTTGGTCGCACCGAAGAGCGGCCAGAGTATGAGTCCGCCCTTGCCGAGGTTTTCGGTGGCGTAGGCGGCTCCGGGCGCGGGCATAGCGGCGATCGCTCCCGCGATGACGATGGCGAAGATGGTGGCGCCGTGCTTGTTGGTGAGCGGCTTGATGCCGATGGCGGCACCGAGTTCCTGGGTGACGTAGCGCTGCAGGCGGCAGGCGGTATCGAGGGTTGTCGCGGCGAAGGATGCGACGAAGACCCCCATCAGCGCGGTGGCGAAGGCCGCACCGAGGCCGAGTGCCTGAATGAAATTCCCGGAACCGGAGACGAAGGCTCCAACGGTTGCGGCGAGCCCGCCTGAAGTCTTCCAGGTGGCGTAGCGGGATTCGTAGGCGGCCTCGCCGAAGAGGGTTTCGCCGGTGGCTTTCCCATCGATCATTTCCGGGACGCCGAGACCGATGCCCGCAACGCAGGCGAGGATCACGAGCACCGCCAGAAAGCCCTCAGTCAGCATCGAGCCGTAGCCGACGAACTGCGCCTGGGTTTCGCATTTCAGCTGCTTCGAAGAGGTGCCGGAGGAGACCAGGCAATGGAAGCCGGAGATCGCCCCGCAGGCGATGGTGATGAAAAGGAAGGGGAAGATCCATGGCGCTCCCGCCGGTGCCTGATCGCCGAGCCGGGCCACCGGAGCGACAATTTCCAGAGCATGCTTTTCCGCCCCGCTGCCGAAACCGAAGATCCCCGCAACCACCAGCCCGACCACGACCAACCCGAGGGCGGAGAGGAGTTGCAGGGAATTGATGTAATCGCGCGGTTGCAGGAGGACCCAAACCGGCAGCACCGAAGCCGCGTAAGAATAGACAAGCAGCACCACCACCCATGCGATGACCGGCCAGGAAGCCAGGGTGGAGTTAAAAACATGCAGGAATCCCCAATCGCCGTAGGCAACACTCAGATACATGATCCCGAGCGCGATCAGGGAGGGAATGAGGAGCTTGTAGCCCTTGCGGTGGATCCACACTCCGATGCCGACCGCAATGGGGATCTGCACAAGGCAGGGAAAAATCGAGGAGGGAAACATTTTAAACACCGCCGCGATGACGAGCCCGAAGATCGCCAGCACGATGGTCAGTGCCATGAACAGGATGGAGAGGAAAAGAATTCGCGCACGCGGCGCAAGCACCCGCCCGGAGATATCGCCGACCGTCTGACCCTTGTTCCGCATCGAAACTACCAGCGCTCCGAAGTCGTGCACCGCACCGATGAAGATGGAGCCGAACAGCACCCAAAGCAGGGCAGGGAGCCAGCCCCAGATTACCGCCAGCGCCGGACCGACAATGGGACCGGTTCCCGCGATCGAGGTAAAATGGTGGCCAAAGACCACACCCTTGGAGGTCGGAACATAATCGTTTCCGTCCTCCATCTCAATGGAAGGCGCCTTGTTGGCAGGATCGAGCTTGAATATTTTCCGCGAGAGCCAGCGCCCGTAGGTGTTGTAGGCGATGATGTAGGCGACAAGCGAGCCGAGAGCGATCAACAGGGTTTGCATTTGCCGAGAGGAAAGCTGGATTTCCGGGCCAGGCGAAGGAGAAATTAGGACGACTCTTCCGCTCAATGAGAAAAATCCTCCCTACGCCCTCTTTTTGCTTGTCAGAACCCCGCTAAAAAAACAAATATCCCGCCCCGCGAAAGCGCCTATGGGTAGGTGGTCGAGTGGTTAAAGGCGGCAGACTGTAAATCTGCTCACGTAAGTGTACGCTGGTTCGAATCCAGCCCTGCCCACCATCCTTCTCTCTGAAGGACTTAGGGAGCCGAAAGGCTCCCTTTTTTGTTGTCCTGAATTTGGCTTGTCATCCGCCGGCACCCGCAACATCCCCACCAGCAAAGGCATCGAAGTCTCCGTCACCCCCTCGGAGTGATCCCAAGGAGCGGCGTCTCTCTGAGCGCCGGATAAGAATAGAGCTGGGGTTGTGCGGGCGGTCTGGAGACACGCCCCTCCGTGACAAGAGCGACAGCGGGTTCAGCCTGTTGGGCAACGATCTTGAAGGTGATCCGCTGACGAAGTGCCGCGAATGGGCTATCTCTTCACGGCAGCGACCACGGAGATCTCCACCAGGAGTTCAGCCCGTGCCATGCGTGCCTCGACGCAGGCTCGCGCTGGGGCATGTCCTTCTGGCAGCCAGGCGTCCCATACTTCGTTCATAGCTGCGAAATCCTTCATGTCCCTTACGTAAACGGTGGCCGATAGCATATGCTCACGGTCTGAACCTGCCTGAAGCAGAAGCTCATCCACTTTCTCAAGCATCGTGGCGGTTTGTTCGGCGATGCCTTTGGTCGCGTCTTTGCCGACCTGGCCGCATAGGTAAACCGTGTCGTTGTGGATGACGATGCGGCTCATGCGTTGCTTTGTGTCCTGTCGCTGAATGCTCATGGCGCAGATAACTCTGTATTGCGGATGAGGAAAAGGGCGGATTTGCTTCCGGAGGAAGTGGCGGGGTCGAGGACAATTGCCGGGCTGTTGAAGCGATCAATGCTCAGGTCGTCCGTGCTAAAGATGTTGTCGCCCACGTCGACGACAAATCCATTCTCTCCGGAACTGACGTTTCAGAGGGACAGGTTAATGACGCTGCGCAGTGAAGCTCCCCAGCACATCAAGAAGCCAAATGGAACGCCCCGCTTCCCCTCCAACCGTCGCGCTTGCGGAGTCCCTACAGAGTTCGTGGTCGTGCCATTCTGACCTGTCGCTGTGAGACAGCTCTGGAAAATCCTCCCGCCGCGAGGCGCTCGTGCTCATTTCCGGCATCTCCTTCACGCATCATCTGTCTTGGTATTTTCGCGACGTGGCACTAGTGGTCGAACAGATCTAAATAGTCGGGTAAAGCTTGTGTAGTTTGATGCGTGCGTCGGCAGTTGTAAACTGCCACTTCACTGGCCTCGGGTCTGCGTTGCGCTCGGAGGTGTTCGCCGCG
>CAJQKQ010000035.1 GCA_905478925.1 uncultured Verrucomicrobiales bacterium | reverse complement strand
CGCGTAACCTCATCAATAATCGGCCGAAAAAAGTGTGCGGTTTCAGGACTCCAAAATCATTTCTTGAGAAAATCCTTAACTATCAGATTTAGATGCCATATGTTGCAGCTCGACCTTCAAATCACAATCCTACCGCACACCCATGGATCTCGTCATCCTGCCAACGGATTCCTCGGTATGGGATCGCGCCGAGAACCGCTCCCACGCAGTCCCCTTGCACCCCCTGATGTTGCACACGAAATCCGTCCTCGATGACATCGAGAGACGTTTCACGTTTCCGGAAGAGGCCGACACCCCAGCACCGGCAACCACTCCACCAACGCATTCGTAGACGAGGCAACTACACCGCCTTCTCTTGTTGAAGTCGCAGGCTGCGCAGCTATGATCGAGCCATGCAGCCATTACGCCTCGCAATCGGACTCGCCGCCCTCCTCACTGCCTGCTCGCCCGGCAACCCTCCCGGATCCGGAGGGAACGTGGCCGCTACAAATCTCACCGCAGCACAGAAATCCGCCATCGGCAGGAAAATATGGCAAAACGAATCCGGTGGCACCATCGCCGGCCTCACCGTATGGAACGTCGGCGAGGAATTCCCCTCGCTCGGCATCGGCCATTTCATCTGGTATCCCGCTGGCTTCAACGGGCGCTTCAAGGAGAGCTGGCCCGAGTTCATTTCCTTTGCCAAAAGCAAAGGCGTCAGCCCCCCTGCCATCGCGCAGCTCCCGAACGCCCCGTGGAATTCACGCGCCGAGTTCCTATCGAAAACGGGATCGGCTGAAATGACCGGCCTACGCAACTGGCTCGCCTCTAGCGTCGGCCTGCAAACCGATTTCATCATCATGCGCTCCCGCGCCGCGCTGCCGAACATCCTCGCCGCGGCACCCGCCTCCGAGCGTGCAATAATCAAGTCGAACTATCAGAAAGTTTCCACCACACCACAGGGCACCTACGCCCTCGTCGACTACGTGAACTTCAAGGGCGACGGCACCAAGCTCTCCGAAAGATACAATGCCCGGGGCTGGGGCCTCATGCAGGTGCTCGGAGGCATGAAAAACGTCTCCTCCGGCCCGGCGGCGGCGGCCGAGTTCGCCGCTTCCGCGAAACGCGCCCTTTCCCGCCGCATTTCCAACTCACCCCCGGAACGCGGTGAATCCCGCTGGCGCGAGGGCTGGAACAACCGCTGCGACACCTACGCACGTCCGCTCTGAAAACGGAAAAGGCTCCCCGGAGCTTGGGTGTGATTTTTATCGGTGTTTCTCACACGGTAGGGCTGATCCGGCTAGGTCAGCCCACTTTAAAAATCTAGCCGCCCGCCTCACCCACACGGCAGTGAGATCCCGGGGAAAATGCCGTGTCTTGCCGTGGCTTCACTCCCTTTACTTAGATACGGCGCTTCCATTTTTGATCAGAGCCGACCGAGCCGGATCAGCCCTACCATGATTGAATGGCTTGGGCTGCCTCAGGCGAATACACCGATAAAAATCACACCCCCCGGAGCTTTCACCCCGGGGAGCCTTCCCAGACACAAATTCACATCAGATTTTCTCAGCGGCAGTAGCGGGAGCTCACCCTCGAACCGTAACTACGGCGGCTACCGTAGCTACGGCTGGCATAGCGACTGTTGCTGCGGTTTCCGTAATTCCTCGAATAGCGTGAGTGGCTGTTGCCGTGCTGCGAATAGCCCCGTCTCGGCGCCGAAACGGTGCGGTATGCATACCTCGGTGTGCCGCAGCGGTCATAACCGACAAAATATTTCTGCGTGTAGACCGGACGACCGTGGCGGTAGCCACTCACATAGACCGAGCTGGAGGATGGATTGTAGCCGTGGCCTCCGTGCGGACGGGCTTCGGATTGGACGGCGGTTGCGGCGAATGTGAAAGCGCCGATGGCAATTGCAGTGATTAGTTTTTTCATAGCTTTTTGTAATTTTGGTTACGCAAGCTTCGACCCCAACGCCCCTGGCATTATTCATCATCATGACAAAAAAATCCGCTATGAGGAGATTCCGGGAGAAAATCCGAGTTGGTGTTTGATCCGTCATTCGCATTCGAGCTAGCTTTGCATATAGTTAGAAGCGACTTCCGGGCACCTTGCCGCCCAAGGCGCAGACTCTTAAAACGGACCCAAACATGAGACGCAAATCCTCACTGCTCGCCTTCACCTTCGTTTTCCTGCTGACGATGCGCTGCGCTGCGATGACCGCCTCGCCTTTCCCGATCGACCTCAAGCAACCCGACGGCACACATATCCGCCTGACGATCCATGGCAACGAAGCCGGGAACTGGTTTGAGGATAAGAACGGCTACAGCGTCCTGCGGGATGACCTGAAGAGGTATGTCTATGCGAACCTAGATGACGAAGGCGTGCCCGGCCCCACTTCTCTGCTCGTCGGCAAGGCGGATCCGGCAAAGCTGGGTCTGGAACCGGGAATGATCCGCAACACCCCCCAAGCTCAGGATTTCGGAACGGCCAGGGGGATCGCCCTACCTGTTCCCGACGATGCCGCCAACGGCATTGTGCCGTTCGATATACAACCTTCAGGAACGGTGAAAAACCTCGTCATCCTCTGCAAATTTTCCGATCACACAACCACCTCCCACACACGAACGAGAGAGGATTTCGACACGCTGTTCAACCAGGCGGGAGGTCACCCGACGATCGCGCCGACCGGGAGCGTGAGGGATTACTTCACCGAGGTTTCCTATGGAACGATGGACTTGCAGAGCACCGTGATCGCCTGGGTGACACTGCCGAACCCCGAGGCCTACTACGCCGACGGGAAGGACGGACTGCGGGGAAGCTTTCCCAAAAACTCGCAGGGCATGGTCCGGGATGCGCTAGATCGTGCCGACGCGCTCGTCGACTTCGGAGATTTCGACAACGACAACGACAACGACGGCTACGTCGATTCGATCGATATCATCCATTCCGGTTACGCAGCGGAGACCGGAGGCGGCGGCGGAAACTGGATTTGGTCCCATCGCTAGGCGCTCTTCCAGCTACCCGGGGGAAACTGGACCAGTGCGGACAACAACGGCACCGGCAACAAGGTGAAGGTCTTCGATTACCACTCTGAGGCTGCACTCTGGAGCACCAGCGGAACAGGTATTGCCCGGATCGGCGTGATCGCCCACGAGACCGGCCATTTCTTCGGCCTGCCCGATCTCTACGACACCGACAACAGCAGCCGGGGTATCGCATCCTGGTGCCTGATGGCGAACTCATGGGGCTTCGACAACAGCCAGCGATACCCGCCGCACCTCTCCGCATGGTGCAAGATTCAGCTCGGATGGGTGACGCCGACCGAGGCCACGGCCGGTGTGAACACACTGCCGCGAGTGGCAACAAGCCCTACGGTAAAAAAGATTTCCGCCGGCTTCCCTAGTGGCGAATACCTGCTGATCGAAAACCGCCAGCCATACGGCATGGAGAGCATTATGCCCCAAGGAGGCCTCGCCATTTGGCACATCGATGAATCGAAATCCGGAAACACCGAAGAAGGACATCCCCAGCAATCCGGATGGCCCGCCAACGGCAGACATTACAAAGTCGCACTGCTGCAAGCCGACGGACTCTACGATCTCGAACGGAACCGCAACCGCGGAGACGGAGGGGATGTGTTTCACGCAGGGGGCGCATCGTCGCTCACATCCCTGACCACACCGGGAACGAACTCCTACAAGGGCGGGGTTGTCGCATCGAGTGGAAATTCCATCACAAACATCAGCGCGTCCGGCACGAACATGAACTTCACGCTCAACGGCGCAGGAGGCGCGCCCGTCATCACCAGCGCCGCAACCGCCAGCGTAGCACCGGGGTCGACCTTCAGCTACCAGATCACCGCGACAAACTCCCCCACATCCTTTTCCGCATCCGGACTTCCGGCCGGCATCAGCCTGAATACATCCTCGGGTCTAATTTCCGGCACAAGCTCTACGCCAGGCTCTTTCCCCGTATCCCTCGGTGCAACCAACGCGGCGGGAACCGGCAGCCTGACGCTCACGATCACCGTCGCCCAATCAATATCATTGGCCTCCGCCCTGGACACCTCCGGCATGTCATGGACCACAGGCGGCAATGCGGCATGGGATGGCCAGGACACCATCAACCACGATGGCACGGACGCGGCAGCCAGCGGCAAGATCGGGGACCAACAGCAATCATGGGTGGAAACCACGATAACAGGTTCCGGCACACTCAATTTCTGGTGGAAGGTCTCGTCTGAGTCGACCTACGATTTTCTCCGCTTCACGGTCAACGGCACCGAGCAATCCGCCGCCCCGGGCATTTCCGGGGAAAGCGGCTGGCAGCAACGCAGTATCAACCTCTCGGCCGGAACGAACATCCTGCGCTGGAGCTTTTCCAAGGATCAGTCTGTCGCGAACGGAGATGATGCGGCATGGCTCGACCAGGTGGTCTTCGTCCCCAACCAGCAGGCTCCCGTGATCACCAGTGTCACCACGACAACCGCCGCGCAAGGCCAGCCTTTCGGCTACCAAATCACTGCTGGTAACAGCCCCACCGGCTTCGCCGCCAGCGGCCTGCCTGCGGGTCTCTCGGTATCAACATCGACGGGACTGATTTCCGGCACACCCGTTTCATCCGGAGTCTCCTCCATCACCCTGAGCGCCACCAACCAGGCGGGAACCGGAACCGCAACCCTCACACTCACCGTCAACTCCACGACTCTCTCGCTAGAGCAGGCACTCGATGCGACTTCCCTCGCCTGGACGACGGCTGGCGACGCTTCTTGGCGACCGCAGACAAGCACGACCCACGATGGGACGGACGCAGGGGAAAGCGGAGACATTTCCGACAACGCTACCTCCTACGTGGAAACCACAGTCACAGGGCCGGGGACGCTTGGCTTCTGGTGGCGAGTTTCATCGGAGCAAAACTACGACTACCTCCGCTTCACGGTGGATGGCGATGAACAAGCGACAGCGCCTGGGATTTCCGGAGAAAGCGGCTGGCAGCAACGCACTGTGAACATCGGCTCCGGCACCCACATCCTTCGCTGGACTTTTAGAAAGGACGTATCGGTATCCTCCGCATCGGATGCCGCGTGGCTCGACGAAGTCACCTTCTCCGCCGGGCAACAGGCACCCGCAATCACCAGTTCTCCGACCGCCACGGGCGTGACCGGACAGGCCTTTTCCTACCAGATAACCGCCAGCAATAGCCCGGCATCATTCCAGGCAAACGGCCTCCCGCAGGGACTTGTCATCAACCCCACCAGCGGCCTCATTTCCGGCACCCCGTCCACAAGCGGAACGTTCAACATCACACTATCCGCAACCAACGCGGCGGGAACCGGGGCGGGTAACCTCTCACTCACCGTCTCCGGAACACAGCTGACACTTGCACAAGCACTCGATTCCCCTGCCCTGCCATGGCGGACCGGCGGAACGGCCACCTGGCTGCCTCAGACGGCAACCAGCCACGACGGACTCCACGCCGGAGAAAGCGGCACGCTCACACACAACCAGGAAAGCTGGGTCGCCACCGATGTCATCGGGCCCGGCACGCTCACCTTTTGGTGGCAGGTCTCCTCGGAAACGAACTATGATTTCCTCTCCTTCACGCTGGATGGAAACAGAGTCGCGGGCATCGGTGCAATCTCCGGCACCCCCGGCTGGCAGCAGCAGACCGTCGTGATCCCGGCAGGAACACATGAAATTAGGTGGTCCTACACGAAGGATAGCTCGGTCGATTCCAATGCAGACCGCGCATGGCTCGACCAGATTTCATACGCAGGAAACGGCGGTGACACTGAATTCACCAACACAGAGGGCATCAGCATCCCGAGCAGCGGAGACGCCGGCCCCTATCCTTCCGCTATCGAAGTCTCCGGCATTTCCGGCACCGTGACATCCCTGCGGGTGGAGCTGAAATCCTTCTCTCACTCATGGCCTTCCGACCTCCAAGTTTTCCTGATGGCTCCGGACGGGCGCCTGTGCTCCCTCATGTCGGACAAAGGTAGCCTAAATACGATTTCAGCGATCGATGTGGCTTTCAGCGATGACGCGGCGAGCGCTCTTCCCGAAAATTCCCAGATCACCGCCGGAACCTACTTGCCCGATTTTGCGAGCATCGACGCCCCGCTGCCTCCCGGCGGAATCGCGACCCAGTTAGCAAGCCTCACATCCCTGGCATCCGTCCAACCGAACGGCACATGGAAACTCTTCGTCCGCGATACGGCGGCGGGAGATCTCGGATCCATCGGCTCCTGGTCCCTGACACTCGATAGCTCTGCAGCCATCGACTCCCTCGTCCTGCCTGCGATCAGCGAGCAGGAAAATTCCCTCAACACCCCGATCCGAGACACCGAGCGGACATTGCAGTATGTTTTCGATTCATCCCTGCTCGGTGCAATCCAACCGGGAAGCCAAATTTCCTCCATCGCATTCCGCCTCAACGACGGCAGCTCCACATGGCCCGCCGCAACCCGCACATGGTCGCAGTTCAATCTCCAGATCGGGAAATCCGCCAACGCCCCAGGAAGCCTGAGCAACACATTCTCCGAAAACCTCGGCACCGATACGATCACAGCACGCAGCGGATCACTCACTGTTGCCGCTGGCAGCTATTCGGGAGGCTCCTCGCCGAACACCTTCGGCTCCGAGATTATTTTCTCAACACCCTACACCTACACCGGCGGGGACATCCTCATCACAATCCGGCACACCGGCAACGGCTCCGACACCGAGTTCACAGATGCGAAGTCGGCCGTGCCGGGGATGTGGCAGGCGATTTACTCCTCCGCCGTCGGTGCTTTCACCGCATCCGAAGCCAGTTCCGAGGGCAGCACACCGGTCACCCGTTTCCGTATCGACTCCGGCTCGCAACCCGCGATCCAGAACTGGCGCATGACCCATTTCGGCGCGGCCTCAAACTCCGGAGACGCCGCCGACAGCTTCGACTATGACCATGACGGGATCGTCAATCTCCTCGAATTCGCCTTCATGATGGATCCACGTTCCGGCAACATACCGCATGCGATGACTCTGGAGGAATTCGGGATGCCTCTGGGCGAAATGGCAGACGACAACGGAACCGAACGCTTCCGCCTGCGCTTCCTCCGCCGCAAGGATCAGCCGGGACTCACCTACCGCTGCCACTTCGGAAGCGACCCGGGAAGCATGACCCTCTCCACCACTCCCGCGAATATCGTGGAGTCCAACTCCGTCGCGGAAATCGTCGAGGTCTGGGACACCGCCAGCGGCCCGGGCATCCCGAAACGCTTCGGAAGGGTCGAGGTGACCAATAGCTCGGGCGATTGAGCCTTATCTCGGAAAGCTGGCACCGCAACTTGACATTCTGCCGAATGTTGCCAAATTGACAACAGATAGCACTTCATGCGAATCATCACCCGCCGCCGCCTCAATGAATACGCCAAGCTCCATCCGAATGCTGCCGTTTCCCTTTCCGCGTGGCATGAAGTTGCGAAAAAAGGCGCGTGGGGAAGCCTCCAGGAAATCCGCCAGACCTTCCCCCACGCCGATCCCGCAACGGTAGCCAGCGGGAAGACCGTCATCATTTTCAACATCGCAGGGAACCATCACCGCCTCATCACCGCCATTCACTACGACACTGGGAAAGTCTTCATCCTAGAAATCCTCAGCCACGCCGAATACAGCAAGAACCGTTGGATAAAATCGCTATGAAACGCACCGCAAAAACTTCCACCCCCGCCAAGTTTTCCGAACTCCCGAAAACCTACGCTGCATTGTGCGCTATCCTCATGCCCCGCACGATTCACGATGAGATCGAACTGGAGAACGTCACGGAAATCGTAGACCTGATGGCCGGGCATAAGCTGACAAAGGACCAAGCCGACTACCTCAACACTCTCGCCACCCTCGCGGCCGATTTCGAGGATCAGAACGTGGCGGCATTACCAAAGCTCGCACCTCACGAATTCCTTGCCGCCCACCTCGAAAACATCGGCATGAACGCAAGCAAATGGGGTGAACTCATCGGCATCGACCGCTCCACCGCCTCCCGCCTCATCCGGGGTGAGCGCGGCCTGAACGCCACCCACATCCGCAATACCGCAACGGCACTCGCCATCGCCCCGGAGTTGTTGATTTGAGGGAAAGAGCGCTTTTGAATTTTCCTGGCCTGACCCTCAAAACCGAGATGGTTTTTACAGAAGGTCGCAAAGATCGCAAAGGATCAGTCACTTTGGCTTACCAAGGGTGATCAAATTCATTCACCTAGAGAGTGAAACCTCTATCGAAAACTAGCGAATATCTTGGACGCATGAATGCGTTGGACCGCGCCCTCAGAAACACCAAGCTTTTTGCTTTTGTTGCGATGAAGCGCCTGACCCCATTTATGTCTACTGGATCGCCGCCCCCGCCCCCCTGAATAGCTCCGCACCCCACCCACCTGGTCACGCCATGCCTCAGCTCGCTCTCACTCGCTAATGCATCGCATGTCCAGCCCCCATCGGGACATTGGATCCGCCAGCCCGTCTGCTCGTGCCTCAAACCGGACAAGGCTCCTCCAAAGTCCCTCAGCCCCCGGAAGACCGGGACAAGCCGGGAATACCGGCACGTCCCCTTGCGATTTCCCAGACTTTGAGCTTCCCGATGGCGTCCATCCCGTTAGAACGGTGGCGTCCATTCACGCATGTCCGAAGACCACAAGAAGCAGCTCCCACGCTCGCATTGAAGTCCCACCCTCCGTCTGAATCTCCTCATGAACCTCACCAAATCCAAACAGCGTGTCGCCGACCACGGGGAGGTCTTCACCCCCGAGTGGATGGTCGAGGCGATGCTGGATCTCGTGAAAGGCGAGACCGAGCGCATAGACTCGCGGTTTTTGGAGCCTGCATGTGGTAGCGGCAACTTCCTCGTCAAGATCCTCATGCGCAAGCTCGCCGCCGTGGAGTTGAAATACGGGAAATCCGATTTCGAGAAACGATACTTTTCCCTGCTCGGGCTGATGTGCATCTATGGCATCGAGCTCCTCCCGGACAACATCGCCGAATGCCGGGCCAACCTGCTGGAAATCTTCGCCGCTTATCTGAATCTCCAGCCAACGGATGATCTTTACCTAGCGGCCTTCCATGTGCTCTCGCAAAACCTTGTCCACGGCGATGCGCTGACGATGCGCACCCATGACGGCCAGGCGATCACCTTCGCCGAGTGGGGGTATCTGGGGAAAGGCAAATTCCAGCGCCGGGACTTCCGCTTCGACTCGCTCACCCAGAGTGCTGCCTACAGCGAGGAGGGGTCACTCTTCGCCAACGTCGGCAAGCATGAGATCTTCACCCCCGCCAAGACCTACCCGCCGATGTCGGTGGGCGAGCTGGCCTCGATGGAAAAGGAAGGAAAACCATGATCGACCAAGCCTCTTTCTCCCTGCGCGGGCGCAATCCCGATGTGCTCACCTGCATCGCCAACCTCTCCAACGACGAGGTCTTCACCCCGCCGGAACTCGCCAACCGCATGCTCGACACCCTCACGGAGGCATGGGCAGCCAGCCACGGTGGCGCGAACCTCTGGGCGGACAAGTCAGTCACCTTCCTCGATCCCTGCACCAAGTCCGGCGTATTCCTCCGCGAGA
>CAJQKQ010000034.1 GCA_905478925.1 uncultured Verrucomicrobiales bacterium | reverse complement strand
TCATGATATTTTGTGGCCTTTGCTTTGCTGCCTTTGCTTGCTTCTGTTCAAAATACCTTCTGTCAGACCGCGACCACCGTCCGGAGCAGTAACTCAACCACAGGATCAACTCGTCGAACGTGGTGCTGACTTGCGCCTCCGAGTTTTGAACAGAAGGACGCAAAGAGCGCGGAGAAAGAGAATTGGTCATGATATTTTGTGGCCTTTGCTTTGCTGCCTTTGCTTGCTTCTGTTCAAAATACCTTCTGTCAGACCGCGACCACCGTCCGGAGCAGTAACTCAACCACAGGATCAACTCGTCGAACGTGGTGCTGACTTGCGCCTCCGAGTTTTGAACAGAAGGACGCAAAGAGCGCGGAGAAAGAGAATTGGTCATGATATTTTGTGGCCTTTGCTTGCTTCCGCCGAACCATCGGCACCAGGAAGAACCAGGCGCTGAACGCCATCCACCAAACGCAGTTCGTGGAAGTTGATGAGAAGCCCCAACGGCACATCCATCAACTTCATGTAGCTTAGTAGTTGCGCCTTGTGAATCGGCAGGACTTTAACTACCGCCTTGAGTTCGAGAATCAGGCAATCGTCCACGAATAGGTCGAGCTTCAGTGGTTCATCGAAGACGAGTCCTTTGTATTCGACGGGCACGACGACCTGTTGTTTCGCTGGAATGTTCTCCAAGTGGAGCTCTCGCAGAAGGCACTTCTCATAGATGGACTCAATCAGTCCCGGCCCTTTGAGCCGATGCACTTCGATCGCCGCCCCAATCACTCGGCGGGTCAGCTCATTTGCACGTTGGAACTTTGGATGCATAAAAAAATTAGAATAGCACAATGCCCATGACTTGAATGCCTTGTTTCAAACTTTTCTTCCTTCTATTCAATTTACACCGACACCACAGGATCAGATCGTCAAACGTGATGCTGACTTGCGCCTTCGAGTCTTGAACAGAAGGACGCGAAGAGCGCGGAGAAAGAGAAGTGCTCATGATATGTTGGGATCTTAGCTTTGCTGCCTTTGCTTGCTTCTGTTCAAAATGCCTTTCGTTAGACCGCAACCACCGTCCGGAGAAGTTCTTCCACAACCTCGGTGCGGGTCTTGCCGGCCGCTTCCGCCTCGTAGCTCAGATGAATACGGTGAGCCAGGCAGGCGGACGCCACGGCGCGGATATTGTCGGGAGAAACAAAGTCCTGGCCGTTGAGCCAGGCGTGGGCGCGTGCCGCGGCGTCGAGGGCGAGAGTTCCGCGCGGGCTGGCCCCGAGGCGGATCCACTTCGCAAGATCCCCGCCGTGGCGCTCCGGCTCGCGGGTGCCGATGACGAGATCGACGATATACTGCTCTGCAGATTCGGAGACGTGGACGGCATTTACTTCCTGGCGCGCGGCGAAAATAACATCCTGCGAAATTGGAGGCATCGGCTCGGCGGACGTACCTGATTTTTCGCCCCGGACAAGCCTGAGAATGGCCCCCTCGTTTTCCGCAGCAGGATATGGCACGTTCACGTAGAGAAGAAAGCGATCCATCTGCGCCTCCGGCAGTGGGTAGGTTCCCTCCTGCTCGATCGGGTTCTGCGTGGCCAGGACGAGGAAAAGATCCGGGAGCTTATGTGTCTTGCCTGCCACCGTGATCTGGCGTTCCTCCATCGCCTCAAGCAGTGCTGCCTGCACCTTCGCCGGGGCGCGGTTGATTTCATCGGCGAGGATGAGGTTACCGAAGATCGGCCCCGGCTGAAAGTCGAAGCTGCCATTCTGTTCGCGATAGATCTCGGAGCCAGTGACGTCACTTGGGAGTAGATCCGGGGTGAACTGAACCCGGCTGAAGTCGCTCTCGACCAGTTTGCCGAGAGTCTTGATCGAGCGGGTCTTGGCAACGCCGGGGAGACCTTCCATGAGGACGTGACCGTCGGCGAGAAATGCGATAAGCAGACGCTCGACCACGGTTTGCTGGCCGATGATAGCAGCGTTCATTGCATCGCCGATCTTGAGTATGGATTCTCTGGGTATCATGTTGTGTGAGCTTTTCTGTGAGAAGTGTTCAAAAATTTTCAACGAGATCCGATCGCTTCGGGAAGGATTTTTCCACTGGCACCCGAGGGGGGCTTGGCACCGATGATCGCGGAGAGCGTGGTGGCCACGTCGATGGTCTGGACTTCGCGGTAGATTTGCTGAGGTTTGAGTCTGGGGCTGACAAAGACAAGCGGCACGAAGGTGTCGTAACGCCAAGGAGAACCGTGGGTGCAGGAGACCTCTAGGCCATCGAAGTCGTTGATAAAGTGGTGAGGCTCAAAGACTACGAACACGTCACCGGAGCGCTTCGCATTGTGGTTGTTCAAAATTGAGCGGGTGATGTCCGTCTCGGAAATCCGTCCTTCCATCAGCGCGGTGCTGGAGACTGCCATCGCGACGCCCTTGAATTTCGTCAGTTCTTCCGCGACCGCTTCTTCGACCTCGGCTTGGTTCAGTCCCTTCTCCGCAATGATCTCACGATTCAGATAAACGTAGGGGTGAAAATATTGAGTGATGAGCTCCTTGCCGATCCCGAAGCGCTTCTTGAGATCGGCAATCGCCGCTTCTTTGTCCCAGTCGTCAGGGTTCACGTAGGCGGATTCGATTCCGTATTGGTTCAGGTTTCCCGGAGCTTCCGGGGCGCCGTGATCTGCGGAGAGCACGATGAGGGTGTTCTTTAAACCCACCTTCTGGTTCACGAAGGCAAGGAGATCCGCGATGGTGCGGTCAAGGCGCAGCAAATTATCTTCCTGCTCAAGGCTGGATGGCCCGAAAATATGCCCGACATAATCGGTGGAGGAGAAACTGACGGACAGGTAGTCGGTTACCTCATCCACACCAATCTCCTCGTTCTCGATGAGGGTCTTGGCGAAGTCGAGGGTCAGTTCGTCACCGGCCGGACTGAGCGTCAGGAGGGTGGTGAAGTATTTGCCGTCCGCAGGGCCGTAGGGATGCGGAAACACACGACCGAAGCTACCGAAGGCGGTCTCCCATTCCTGGTCGTCCTTATCGCCGAATAGGTAGCTTTCCGGTTTATTGAGAAGCTCCCAATTCGTGTCGCCATAGCGTGCGACAGGTTTGGTGGCGTTGAAGGCCGTGACCCACTCCGGATATTTCTCGTAATAGAAACTGCTGGTGACGAATTCTGCCTTCTGTTTCGAAAACCAGAAGGCCTTCCCAGCGTGGCCGGCCATGGAGATGGCTCCTCTGTCCTTTACCGAAACGCCAAAGACCTTGGAACGGCCTGCGGTGTAGATCGCAAGTTCGTCGCTGAAGGTCGAGGAAAGGATGGCGGCCGGGGAGCGCCCATCCGTGTTCGCAACTTTCTGGGTCGGATCGATTTCGGTCTTCTTGTCCACGTCGGCTCCGGTGCCGAGCAGCGGATAACGATCGTCCTCGATATTGTAGGTCATTTGCCCGGTGGTGCGATCCAGCCAGACATTACCGACCATACCGTGAACCGCTGGATGGGCGCCGGTGGCGAGGGTTGCATGACCGACGATCGTTTCGGTGTTGGCGTGTGCGTGGTGTGCATTGGCAAAAACCACACCGTTATCCAGTAGGTAGCGGAAGCCGCCCTCACCCATTTGCGGAAGGTAACGGCCCGGCAGATCACCACGGAGTTGATCCACCGTGATCTGAAGGATGAGCTTGGGCGGAGTTTCTGCTGCTGGGGCTGCGACGAAAGTCATCGCACCAACAATTACAGTAGCGAGAAGGGCGCGAGAGATGGTAGTTTTCATGTTAGTTATTGTTAGGATTACGATTCAGCTGAACCATCCGAGAAAAGCTTCCATGATCAGTGAATTGGCAATCTCGACGAAGAATCCGCAGACCAGCGGGACGATGATAAAGGCCTTGTAGGCGGCGCCATAGCGCTTGGCTACGGCGGTCATATTCGCCATCGCGGTGGGGGTGGACCCCAGTAAAATACCGCCGAACTCGGAGCAGATTACAGCCGCCTCGTAGTCTTTTTCCATGATTTTGAATATTACGAACAGGCCGAAGCAGAAGGCGAGCAGGAATTCATCTTCGCAAAGAGGCGGGGTATGATGGTGGTGAGGGTAGAAAGTCCCACGACTGGGAGGGAATCGTTTAATCGGGGTGCAGATGCGGATGTTGCGAGCACCGATATGTTCGCCTCAGATGGGGAGGCTGGAACAAAAGAGAAACGCCGCCCGCTGCGGCTGCAGCGGACGGCGGAAGGTGTTGGAATATTCTATTGTCCCGAGTTATCCTGAAGACTCTTCATGATTTGATCCAAGTTGAAGCTGGCTGGCTTCTGACGCGGCGGGAACTCCTTGTAGGTTGCAAGGTGCTGACCGACGTAGGCCGCTCCGGGAAGAAGGAGGTAGAGGCGTTCGAAACGCCACACATTGTACATTTCAGCTTCGTGGTCGGCGCGTTCGTAGGGGTCGGTGCGAAGGCAGAACAGTTTTGGAACACGCAGAGTGACCAATGGTTCCTGCCAGACATCGAAGCCATGCGCCCGCTGTTCCATGAATACCAGTTTCCAGCGATTGTAGCGAAGATTGGCGAGACCACCATCATCGGTCCAGTAGAAGAACTCCTTGCGCGGTGATTCCTCCGCTTCACCCTTCAGGAAGGGCATCATGTTATAACCGTCGAGGTGAACCTTGAAGTCCTTGCCATCGGCTTTGTGACCTTTCAGGAGCTTCTCCTTCACGTCCGACTCGCCTGCAGCCGCAAGCAGCGTAGGGAGCATGTCCTCGTGGGAGAAGATTTCATTGTGAATCGTTCCAGGCTTGATGACGCCCGGCCATTTGATGACGGTCGGCACGCGGTAGCCACCTTCCCAGTTCGAGTTTTTCTCGTTGCGAAACGGGGTACTACCACCGTCCGGCCAGGAAAAGCACTCCGCGCCGTTATCGCTGGAATACATGATGATGGTGTTCTCAGCGAGACCCAGTTCATCGATTTTTGCGAGGATTTCGCCGACGTGAGCGTCATGCTCGACCATGCCATCCGGATAGATACCCAAGCCGGTTTTGTCTTTGGACTCGGGCTTGAGGTGGGTATTGACATGCATCCGGCTGGAGTTCCACCAGAGGAAGAACGGCTTCTCCGCTTTATTTGCCCGATCCATAAAGTCGAGTGCACCCTTGGTGATCTCGTCATCGATGGTCTCCATGCGCTTCTTGGTGAGAGGGCCGGTGTCCTCTGTCTTGCCGTCGGAGGTGGATTTAATCACACCTCGTGGGCCATACTTCTTCTTGAATTCAGGATCCTTCGGGTAGTCCGCGCTTTCCGGTTCTTCCTCGGCGTTGAGGTGGTAGAGATTACCCAGGAACTCGTCGAAGCCATGATTGGTCGGCAGCATGCTGTCCAGATCGCCTAGGTGGTTCTTGCCATACTGCGCGGTCATGTAGCCGTGATTCTTAAGCAATTCCGCGATGGTTGGATCCAAAGGGGAAATCCCCTCCTTCGCGCCCGGCAGGCCGACCTTGAGGAGACCCGTCCGCAACGGACTCTGACCCGTAATGAAGGCGGACCGGCCAGCGGTGCAGCTTTGCTGACCATACCAATCGGTAAACAGCGCCCCTTCATTGGCGATCCGGTCGATGTTGGGTGTCTTGTAACCCATCATGCCACGGTTGTAGCAGCTTGGGTTGTTCCAGCCGATATCGTCACCCCAGATGATGACGATGTTCGGCTTCTTATCTTGGGCGGTCGCAGTAACGACCATTCCCAAGCCGGCTAGCACCATTAGGTGTATTTTTTTCATTCTCATATTATCGGGCAATTGGTGATTTTATTTGGCTTTCCTTACAGATCCTCACTTATTCCAAGCGTGCAATTTATCGTCAAACTTCTCCCTTGTCTAATTCTTTTCTGAAAAAGTGTTAGCTCAACTTCGTTGAGGACTCGTGGGCGGGGATTCAAGCGTCGGAGCATGCCGCACGCAGTCACCGAAAATTCGACGTCAAGTTCGCGTCGATTCCCTAGCGCCACCCCATCGATAGTACGCGACCATTCCCAGTCCGAATTCAGGGCTCGGGACTGATCTGGGTGATCTTGGTTCCCTGCAGACCCAGGCCGGCCATGAGTCCGCGCTGGTTAAAAAAGACCGCGTAGGTGCCGCTCTTCATCGTGGTCGTGGTCAGGGAACCGGAGATACCCTCGTCGATCACCACGAGGCTGGGTGATCCGCCAACCTCCCATCCTCCCGATTTGTAAAGCTGTCGCAGCGAGTCATCGTTCATCAGGAACAGTGCATACCCGAATTTCTGCGCACCGGCCTGCAAGCCGTAGGAAACTGCTGTCGTCTGGTAATACGCAGTCTGCCTATCGGAACGAAACAGGGCTCCCTGACCGACCTGTCCACCGACAATGAAACCGGCTTTGGTCACGTTCGGGAAAACAAGGACACCCTTGGCCCTGGAGCCGAGCTTCCTGGCCCGGGGATTCGTAGAATAGAGATGAGCTAGCGCGGCACGGGAGTCGCTGTTGATCTTCCGTGCACTGGAGTTCGCCGCGATCATGCCGGTGACCGGGTCATTCGTTGTGCAACTTGGAAGCAGCGCACATGCGGAAAGGAGAGAACAAAAGAGATATAGGGTTTTCATGTTTTCTGGTCAGTTTGGAATGCTGTTTCCTGAGTGCCTTTCTCGGCGACGCCACTCGTCAGAACGAGTAGCTGTATCCGATGACGGGACCGGATGTGGAGGCATCATAGATGAATCCGTCACGGTTGTAGTCAATATCCAGATGACGATATCCGACGTAGGCGGTTGAACATTCGTTCCAGCTGTAGCCTACCACCCCGAATGCCTGCCAGGTAAGGTCGGAACCTGCCCCGAAGCCCCCGATGTCGGCGCGGCCGAGCAGCGACCAATTGCCTGCTAGTTGGTGGTTGACGCGGAATCCGATCATAGGATCCAGCCAGTCTTCTTTCCTGCCGACCGTTGCGACGGCACCAGCGGTGTTGGTGACAGCTAGATCGGTGTCGAGACTGAAATACTGGAGCCCGAAGAGAACATCAAAGTCGGTATTCCCTTCTATGACTCGATAGCTCACCATGGGAGCGAGGCGGAGTTCCTCGATATCGACCTCGGCTCCCTGGATATTGGGAGCAGGGATGCTCGCATCTGCCGAGAGCTTCAGCCAAAGTCCGTCGAGCAGAAAGCCCCAGCGGCCTTTGCGGGCTTCCATGGACAACATCAATGCCATGTCGAGAGTATCGAGGACATCTCCGAACGACATGTCGACATCGGCAACGTTGCCACCAATCCCGACCTTTCCTTCCAGTCCCGAAAGCCAGCCGTAGGGGGTAATGCTAAACTGCCAGGAGTCCTCCGATATCGGTGCGGGAGCTATCTCAACAGGTTCCGGCTCACCGGCATGCAGCATTGGGATTTGAACAAGTGACAGAAGGCCTAGAAGGCCGAGGTTGTAGCGGAATCGTGCGGATTTCATGGATTCGAATTAGGTAGTGTTTTCGATGTGGTTTGTGATGTCCGGGGGAGCTATTTAGTAGCGCAGGCTCAGGCCAATCTGAACAAAAGGACTGGAATCAATGTCGTCCTTCTGGAGGGTGTTGTTGCTGAGGTTTTCGATCTCCATTTCACGGCCGAAGCTATAGCCTGCCGAAACCTGTGCCCAGAGGTGCTCCGTCATGCGGCGCTCGAGGCGAAGCCCCACGCGGGCGGAGCTCATGTTCACATCGCGTGTCGGGCCAGCGTTATCGGCATCGACATTCCATGTTGGGGACTCGTAGCGCGCGAACATCGAGAGCATATAGTCCTCATGGAAACGCCAGCTGACGTTGGCGAAGGGAGGGAGAATGTTGACCGACAGGTCGGGCGTGGGGTTCCACATCACCCCGATGCCCGGAGCTACGAAATCGTCCCCGAATCCATCGGAGTAAAACACCCCTCCGAACCAGCGGAGGTTTGGACTAGCCTTGTAACCGAATCCCGCAAACGCGGAGAAGGTGAAGGCGTCGCCGGTGTTCTCCATATCACCCGAAAGGCCGGGCATAACCATGCCGCCAAACAGCCACTCGTCCGAATAATCATAGATCACAGCGATCGGCATGCGGATGGAGTGGAGGGTATCATCGGGAAGCAGGTTCGGGACGGATGTATCGAACGAAGTCGCGCGGTAGTTGAGGAATGCGAGCACTCGGAGGCGACCGTTGCTCAGCGGAAGGATGGGTGCAAAAATGGAGAACTCATCAGCAGACACCTCTCCCGGGAGGCTGTCGTAGTCAGCATCGAAAAGGTGCATATATGTGACTTCGCCAGCCAACCTGTCACGCTCATCGGCACCCCCTCCGAACTCCATCGGATCAATCCCAAAATGCCATCCGGATACGGTGGCGGGTGCCACGGAGGGAAGTTCACCGGCGCGCAGTGCGAGCGGACAAAACGCGGTGATCAGGATGGCTAGCTTCAGCGCCTGGCCGCGCGATGCATTTTTGGATTTCATTGGGTGAAATCCTAACCAGCTCCGTGACTTACGCAAGCCTCCAAGATTGGCTTTTTGGAGAGACCCAACCATGTATTTCGGCTCCCACAATAACAGGACAGCAATGCTCAATACGTTCCGTGCTTTTCAGTTTCGAGACATCGATCGAAGGCACTTCTGGCAGGAGTTTCATTGCACTCGAACGACAGGAACCGAGCGAATCCTTGACTCCATTCTCTGTCCGCCAATAGTTTTTGTTGTGAAATTTTCCGTGAGTTCACCCCAATCCCGCCTCCTTGGAACGGCTCGTTTTCTAGCACTTTTCACAGTGATTTCGACAATCGTTCAGGCGGAGTTGCGCACATGAACCAATAAAGACGGCCATACCATCAAGGCTCACTTCCAGAAACTCGACGGCGAAACCGTAAGAATGTTGCTCCTGAACGGAAAGAGAGCTGCGGTACCGATGGAAAACCTCAGCGAAGACGACCAAAAATGGGTGAAGGCCGGACGGAACCGGCTACCGTCCCGGACGAACTCCGCGGCCAGGGCATCGCCGCCATACTCACCCGGGCAGCCCTCGATGAGGCACGACGCCTAGGGAGGAAAATCATCCCCGCCTGCTCCTACATCGAAACATTCATCAAACGGAATCCCGAATTCACCGGCCTCCTTGCCGGATGAAAATTGGTGCTCGCGAGAGGACTCGAACCTCCACGGGGTTGCCCCCACTAGAACCTGAATCTAGCGCGTCTACCAATTCCGCCACGCGAGCAATTTACAGACAGTCTTTCGACCGGGCGGAGAAACAACCATGCAGACGAATGCTTGGCAATCACCATTTTGCGGGCGCGCTGGAATTTCCAAAGACGTTCTCAATGCGCTTGACCGTGGGCTTCTCGCCCTCCGAAACCTCCACCTCGATCACATCGAAACGCCACGCAACCTGGCGTGTCCCGAGACGGCGCAGCCATTCGTTCGCACCGCGCTCGATGAGAGACCGCTTCTTGCGGTTTACGGCCGCCAGCCCTCGCACTTTCGCGTCCTTCTTCCGGGTTTTCACCTCGATAAAAAGCAGCTGCCTGCCCTCACGGGCGACGATATCAACCTCGCCGCCCTTCCTGCCCTTGAAGTTCCGAGCCAGGATCTTGCAGTTCCGCACACGCAGCCAGTCGGCGGCGACCTTTTCCCCGTAGTCACCCGTCCACTTACGCGCTCCGCTCGGACCCGTCCCTGGGCGGTAGGGAGAGTTTAGATACCGGCTGAAACGAGCGACGATGATGGCGGCAAGGCCCATGGGCTGTGAGTGCTTCGAGATGTGCCCGCGTGCCATAGCCTTGGTGCTTGGCAAAACCGTATTCGGGGAATTCCTGATCGATCCTCGCCATAAAACGATCCCTTGTCACCTTCGCAATCACACTGGCGGCAGCAATGGAAAGGGAAAGCCCATCGCCTTTCACGAGGGATTCATGCTGCATGCTGAGCCCTTTCACCGGCAACCCGTCGATCAGTGCAATATCCGGCTTCTCCGACAGGGCTTCGAGCGCCAAGCCCATCGCTCGGTGCGTTGCGCGAAGGATGTTGATCTCATCGATCTCCTCCGGGCCGACCATTTCCACCGCCCAGACGACGGCGGGATTGCCCGTGATCTCCTCATAAAGGAGTTCGCGGCGCTTCTTGGTGAGCTTCTTGGAATCGTTGATAAACGGGCAACAAAAGGACCTCGGGAGGATGACCGCCGCGGCTGCAACCGGTCCCGCCAGAGGCCCTCTGCCCGCCTCGTCGACACCCGCAATCCGAACGAAACCACGGACTGCAAGGTCATCTTCGTAGGCGAAATCAGGCACGTATTACCAATCGCGGTTGAAACGCTTCTTGAGGGACAAGTGGGACGAACTCGGCGCGGTTCCGAAAATCTGTGTGGAAATCACCTTCCCGTCGGGGGTGACTGCCGTGGCCACGCCGGTGCAGGCCCAATCAGTGCTCATGTTGTGCTCATGAGTTTTGGATCCGGCCCAGAGATTAACCAGATGTTTGGGCGATCGACTCGTGGACGAGACTACGTTTTCCCCGAGGCTGGTGATCTTGTAGGATTGACGGGCGGAAAGAGCTCTGCCTGAGAAACCGATGTGGCTGACGCTCTTGCCATAGATGCCGTAATTACCTCCAGTTTTCACTAGGTAATCGCAATGCTGCTGAGCGAGGCGATCAAGACCGGGGTGTCGCTGCAGGGCGGCCTTTCCTTTCGAGACTCGGTAGGAATTGACTTCGTTGAACACTTTGCCGGACAGCGTGGCATCGCTTCCGAAGGAGGAGGACACCGGCATACGGGATACAGTGGGTGAAGAGGACGAACACGATGCGAGAGCGCCCGCTAGGGCGACCGCAAACAACGTTGCGTAAGGGCTGGTTTTCATAAGAGATAATCCACAGTAATCATTTTTATATCGGTTGTAAAGAAACTTTGATGATAAATTTAAATTTCCTGTCTGAATCCGTTGAATTTACTGAATTCGTTAGATTTTTTCAAAAAACTAACGGCGCAGTCCGATTCCCCCAAAGGGATTCGGCTTTTCAAATACTTCGTTGTTTGGCCTATTTACCTCACGGGAATAGGTTTCTTCCGCATGCCGTTGCAGACCATCACCAAAGAGCCATGTCCATGCATCCGTCTATCCCAGCGCCCCTCGACCCGGGCTTCGAGCCCGCCGTGTTGACAAGGCGGTCGCCGCCGCGAGCCTGCCAAAATTCAAGAAATGCCCCCATGAATCTCCACCGCCTCAACGCCGCGATCTTCATCCCGGACACCAAGCCCCAAGCGGAGGCGCTGCGACGCGTCACCCATCTCGGGATCGGAGCGCACCAGGACGACCTCGAGTTCATGGCCTTCCATGGCATTCTGGAATGCTTTGCCAGGGACGATCGCTGGTTCGGCGGCGTGACCTGCACCGATGGCGCAGGCAGCTCGCGCAGCGGCTCATACGCGGACTTCACCGATGCCGAAATGATGGCGATCCGTCGCCAGGAACAGGACACCGCCGCGCTCATCGGTGGATACGGCGCGATGATCCAACTCGATTACCCGAGCAGCGCGGTCAAAAGCCCGGACGATGCCCGACTGAAAGAGGATCTCCTCGCCATACTCACCGCCACCCTTCCGGAAACCGTCTACACTCACAATCCCGCCGACAAGCACGACACCCACATCGGCGTCACCATCGCCGCACTCCAGGCGATGCGCGAACTCCGCAAGGATCAGCGACCGAAAAAGGTGATCGGCTGCGAGGTCTGGCGCGCCCTCGATTGGCTGCCGGATGAAGAAAAAGTGCTCATGAATGTCAGCGGACGCGACAAGCTCGCGGCAGCGCTGAACGGGGTTTTCGACTCACAAATCGCCGGCGGCAAACGCTACGACCTGGCGACACTCGGCCGCCGCTCCGCGAACGCAACCTTCTTCGATTCGCATTCCACCGACGCATCCGACCAGCTCATCTTCGGCATCGATCTCACTCCGCTGGTGGCCGATAACTCGAAGGACATCGCGGCCTTTGTCTGCGACACAATCGATCGCTTCCACGCCGACGTCCGTCGGAAACTCACCCAGAAACTCGGAACACCGTAGTGGAAATTATCATTCAACAAACAAAACAAGCGGCGGCAGATGTCGCGGCACGTATCATCGCCGGACTTCTCCGCGAAAAGCCCGACGCGGTACTCGGCCTCGCAACGGGCAGCACTCCCCTGCCCCTCTACGAACCGGTAATGGAGAGAGGCTCGCGCAAAGCCGCAAAGGCGCAAAGGAAGAGTATTTTAATAGGAAGCCGCGAAAACAGCAGGCCTAGCAACCCATCCTGCCTCATTCTCAATTTCCTTCCCCATTCCAAAACCCACCATCGTTCCGGCCTTTGCGCCTCTGCGACTTTGCGACTTTGCGCGAGACATTTTCCAAAACCAAAACCAGAAAATCGAAATTTCCTTCCTCCGCGTCCCTCCTTGACCTCCGCGCCTCTGCGGTAAATCTCCATTCCGCAGCCCCCGCCCCACAACAGTTGATAACTCGCACTTCCCTGTCATGTTGCGCCCAACCGCCCCCCTACTTCCATCCAGCTCAAGCCGACCTGGACACCAAAATTTCATATGAATCAAACGCGAATCGACCAGGCCATTTCAAAGGTCAGGGCTCAGCCAGAGGACGACGCCCTGCTTGCCGAGGTCGCGGTGGAGCTTGCCGCCGAGCTACTCAGTGCCAGCCGGAAGATCGAGACCTGGTCGGAGAAGCGGCAGGGCACGAAGCTAGCGCGGATGATGGATGACGCGCCAGGAAAGGCCTTCACCCTGGCCATCGCGGATCAGGTTTTCCGTCCGCCCTCTGCATCGCGCTCCGCGTCGCAGTTCCGCCATCTGGTCAGTGGATACGGAGTGCCGGAGTATCTGCCACTGCCAGAACGAGCCGCGATGCTTGTCGGAGCGATCGCCTCCGCGTTCTTTCCCGGGCTGGTGATGCCAGCGGTCACCGGCGCGATGCGAAATGAAAGTTCATCCGTCATCCTACCCGCCGAGGAGAAGAAGCTCAAACCCTTGATCAGGAAGCGGCGCGCGGACGGCATGCGGATGAATCTCAATCAACTCGGCGAGGCGATCCTGGGAGAGGGCGAGGCGGAGAAACGGATCCAAGCAATCCTGGAACGCATCGCCGATCCCGACATCATCTATGTCTCGGTGAAAATTTCCTCAATATACAGCCAGATCCATCTCATCGCCTATGTGGAAACCGTAGAGGAAATCAAATCCCGGCTGCGGCGGCTTTACCGGGCGGCGATCGCGAATCCCGCAGACGGCGCGCCGAAATTCATCAATCTCGACATGGAGGAATACCGGGATCTACGCCTGACCTGTGATGTCTTCCGCCAGCTTCTCGACGAGCCAGAGTTTCTGGAACTGGAGGCCGGAATCGTGCTCCAGGCATATCTTCCGGACTCCTGGATTTTCCAGAAGCAGCTCAACGAATGGGCGTTGGAACGGAAGGCGAAAGGTGGTGCCGGGATCAAGATCCGCATCGTCAAAGGCGCGAACCTCGCGATGGAATCCGTGGATGCCGAACTCCACGATTGGGAACTCGCTCCCTACGCCAGCAAGGTCGAGACCGATGCAAATTTCAAACGGATGCTGCATGAGGGTTGCGAGCCGCGAAACGCGGCGACGGTCAAGCTCGGCGTGGCGAGCCACAATCTCTTCGATATCGCGTACGCGCTTTTGCTGCGGGAGCGGCAGGGCGTGGCCGACAGGATCGAGTTCGAGATGCTCGAGGGCATGGCGAACCATCAGGCGCGGGCGGTGCGCGAGGCGGCTTCCGATCTATTGCTCTACGCCCCCATCGTCCTGCACGATGACTTCCACACCGCCATCGCCTACCTGGTGCGGAGGTTAGATGAAAACACTTCGAAAGAGAATTTCCTCCACGATATCTTCGCGATCGAAGAGGGCAACGCCGCCTGGGAGGATCAGAAGAAGCGCTTCCTCGCCGCCTGCGAGAAAAAGGACAGCGTGCGCTCGGAATCGGCCAGAAAGAATGTCCGCAGCACAGAAACTTTCGAGGTGATGTCGGCGGATGCTGCGTTTCAAAACGCGGCAGATACGGATTGGTCGCTGCGGGTGAATTCCCTCTGGGCGCGAGAGCAAGTCGATACGTTCCGTGATTCCGAGGTTCCCAAAGTGCCGCTGGTCATCGCCGGCCAGGAAGAGCCGGGCTATAGCGATGCGACCGCGGAAGACCCCTCTCGACCCGGAAAAATCTCCTACACCCACGCCATGGCCGGAGCCGAACAGATCGAGCGGACTCTGGTTTGCGCGGTAGAGGCTCGCCCGGATTGGGTGGCGCGTGGCTTCGCAGCGCGGGCGGAAATCCTACGCAAGGTGGCGGTCGAGATCGCCAAGATCCGTGGCGAGGCGATCGCCACCATGACGATGGATGCCGGAAAAAGCGTAATGGAGGGCGATACAGAACTTTCCGAAGCCATCGATTTCGCCAATTACTACGCACGCAGTATTGATGGCGACGGCGCGGAGCTGCAGCCTTTGGGGACGGTGCTGGTCACCCCGCCGTGGAATTTCCCCTTCGCCATCCCCTGCGGAAGCGTGCTGGCCGCCCTGGTGGCGGGAAACACCGTGATCCTCAAGCCCGCGCCCGAGACCGTGCTGACCGCGTGGGTGATGGCTCAAGTGCTCTGGCGCGCCGGGGTTCCGCGCGATGTGCTGCAGTTCCTGCCTTGCCCGGACAATGATCTGGGGCGCTCCCTGGTCACCGACGAACGCATCGGCGCGGTCGTGCTGACCGGCGGTGTCGAAACCGCCAAAATGTTCCTGGAATGGAAGCCTGAGCTGCATCTTTTCGCCGAAACCAGCGGCAAGAACGCGCTCATCATCATGGCCGCGGCGGATCTTGATCAGGCGGTCAAAGATCTGGTCAAAAGCGCGTTCGGCCACTCGGGTCAGAAATGTTCGGCCGCGTCCCTGGCCATCGTCGAGGCGGAGCTCTATGACAGCCCCGGTTTCCGCAGGCAGCTGCGCGACGCGGCGGCCTCGCTGGTGGTCGGCTCGTCATGGGATTTTTCATCGTTTTCCACTCCCATCATCCGCGTTCCCAGCGAGGCCTTGAGGCGCGCACAAATGAGCCTCGATGCCGGCGAGGAGTGGCTGCTGAAGCCGGAAATGATCGATGGCAATCCATGCCTGTGGTCGCCGGGAATCAAGCTCGGCGTTTCCTCGGGAAGCTGGTTCCACCGCACCGAATGCTTCGGCCCGGTGCTCGGCGTGGTCCGGGCGAACGACCTCGATGACGCGATCCGCATCCAGAACGATTCGGAATTCGGGCTCACCGGCGGAATCCATTCGCTCGACGATCGTGAGACCACAATCTGGAAAGACCGGGTCGAGGTCGGCAACGGCTATGTAAACCGCCCGATCACGGGTGCCATCGTCCAGCGGCAACCTTTCGGTGGTTGGAAGCGATCCTACTTCGGCCCGGGCGCCAAGGCCGGGGGACCGAACTACGTCGCCCAGTTCGCCACCTGGAAAAATGTCGTTCTGCCAGTCAAAGCAGCCGAATCCGACAACCCGCTGCTGCAGAAGCTCCAGGCGGCGCTTCCCGCCGAACGCGACGCGCTCGCGGCCTTCGCCCGAAGCGACGCGTTCTGGAAAAACAAAGAATTCGATGTCGAGCACGATCCCAGCGGCCTGGCTTGCGAGGCCAATGTCTTCCGCTACCGGAAATTCCGGAGAGTCATGGTTCGCATCGACGCGGAGCTCGGCGATCTCGATGCCGCACGGCTGATCCTCACCGCCGAGGCCACCCGCACGCCCTATGAGCTTTCATGCGGAAACCGCCGGGACTGGATGGCAGGCCTGGGGATAGAGATCTTGGTCGAGTCGACGGATGAGCTACTGAAAAGATTCCCATCGAGCTCCAAGACCAAGGATCTGCTGCGGGCACCCGGTGCCAGCGCCGAGCTGCGCGCTGCCGCGAACCACGCCGGCATGCGGCTGGCCGACGGCTCCGTGATCTGGAACGCACGACTTGAGTTCCCCGTCTGGTACCGCGAACAAGCAATCAGCGAGACCCTCCACCGCTACGGGAACATCGTCGCCAAGCCGTGAGCTTAGGTTAACGGGTATACCTTTTCCGCCGCCACACCGGCGGCAAAGGTTCATCTCGCTTCTTCTCAAACCGCCGGAGGCTCTGGACTGCTGCGGTTCTCATCCGCAGCTTTCAGGGAAAATGCGTCCAAACGGGAAACGCAGATAACTCCCACCCGCTCCGGGCAATCAACACCCACACCGAGAGCTGGGAATAAAGAATCCCAGCAGTCCAAAGCCTGCGGCGCACCTTTCACCGCCGGAGGCCGGGAACGGGGAAGGACTCGCGCAAAGCCGCAAAACTTGGGTCTGTGGAACGGGTCTATTCTTGAACCTGAAAACAGGAATGATTTTTTTACAGAAGGTCGCAAAGGTTCAATCACTTGGGCACTTCAAAGATGGTCTGTATCATTCACCCAGAAGGTTACGCGTCTGATCCCCCTAACTCTTTCAGGCTTTGCGAACTCCGCGTCCTTCTGTCGATTCCATTTCCCTCTTTAGCTTGAAATAAATTTCGGGAGAAAAATTACCATCGTCGCACGCGGCCGATTTTGAAGCGGGTCGACATATTTCCCGCTGGCCTGACGAACTGCTCACATTAACGTTCCGCAACCAGCCAACCATTCGAACACGATGCCCGATCCCGACGACAAATACCTCCACACAGCCAACGATGGCGTTACCCGCTGTTGGTGGGGCAGCGACCACGAGGATTACCAGCGATACCACGACGTGGAATGGGGACGGCCTGTCGCCAACGATCACCGGCTCTTCGAGAAAATTTGCCTGGAAGGCTTCCAGTCCGGACTTTCGTGGCTGACGATTCTACGCAAGCGTGAAAACTTCCGGAAAGCATTCGCTGGCTTTGACTTTGATAAGGTCGCTGGTTTTGACGATGGGGACCTATCTCGGCTGCTCCAGGATGCAGGCATCGTCCGTCACCGGGGGAAAATCGAGGCGACCATCAACAATGCTCGTCGCGCCATCGAGCTTGTCGATGAGTATGGAAGCCTTGCTGCCTATATCTGGGAGTGGGAGCCTGACTCCACAGAACCCCACGCAGCAAAGGACGACCGCGAACATCCCACTCCTAGCTTCACCAACACTTCCAAAGCGCTGAGCAAAGATTTGAAAGCACGTGGCTGGAAGTTCTTCGGTCCGACAACCGCTTACGCATTTATGCAGGCTATGGGCATGGTAAATGACCATATGGAGGGGTGTGCCATGAGGGATGAAATTACATTGCTGCGGCGCGAGTTTGTCCGTCCACAAAAGAGACGCGCGTAACGATTTCACACCTCCAAAGGGTATCGTCGCATCCTGAGTTGGACTTTACTCAAAGAGTTCACTCGGATCGCACGATCTGCCTGGTGTTCTGAAAACCTTAATCTGATGAATGGGCGAAGGCGATTTTCCCCAAGAGCAAGGCGCAAGGAGGGAGTGAATCTCGAGACTAGATCTGCCCCCCATTTCGCCAATCGCAACCCTCCGATGTTACAATACGCGGCCGCCCCCAATGACTAGGCTCACCCTGGGCTTGCAGCCTTCACGAATCCCAATCACAATTTATCCACTATGAAGATTTCCAAGCATTTTACAACGCTCCTCGCTATCACCGCTTCCTTCGCTGTGGCGGACTTTGCATTCGCCGATCACCATGAAGGCGATGCCGACGGCAAGAAGGAGATCAAAGCACTGCTGGTCACCGGCGAGGGCTACCACGACTACGAATCGCAGAAGAAGATTATCAGCGAGGGGGTCACCGGCGTCGACTGGACGATCATGCACCACAAGAAGCCTGACGAGTGCAAGGCGGATCTGAGCAAGGAAGGCTGGGCCGATGATTACGACGTCATCGTCTACAACATTTGCCATGCCCACGAGGGAGACACCAAGTTCATCGACAGCGTTGCTGCCGTGCACGAGGCCGGAAAACCCGCCGTGGCACTCCACTGCACGGCACACTCCTTCCACTGGGAAGTGAAAGCGGAGAAGGGCAAAGAGAACGAGAAGACCTGGGTCAAGTTCCTCGGAGTCCGCACCCGCAACCACGGCCCGAAGGCCGCGATCACCGTCACAAAAGTGAAAGCCGACCACCCGATCGTCAAAGACCTTCCAGACGGCTGGAAGACCCCAGAGGGAGAACTCTACAACGTCCTCGAAGTATTGCCTACCGCTACCGCGCTCGCGACCGGCCACAATGGTAATAACAAACAAGGCGACCAAGTTTGCATCTGGGTGAACCAGTATGGCAAAGGCAAGGTCTTCGGTACCACCATCGGCCACCACAACTCGACGATGCAGACCAAGGAATACCTCAAGCTGCTATCCAACGGCATCAAGTGGGCCGCGAAGAAGGACTAGGGAATGGGAGGCATTCCCGAATGGCACGATTTTAAGAAATAAGTCGGACAGCGAGAAAGCAAGGAAAGCCGTCCTTCTAGGCGGCAGCGGAACCCGAGCAGACTACCCCGCACCCGATGAAGCCTCGGCAAAATCCAGCCGCCTAGAAACCCCCTTTTCACCCCTCTGCCATCCCCTCAACGGCGACCTCAAGTTCCTCACCTCAAAAGCGAATGCGCCGCCGAGGAGTTTTTCCGCGTATTCATGCCGCTGACCCACATCGGCCGCATCTGCCCGCACGCTACCGATGTTCATGAATTCGAGGTCAAGCCGCAGGGACGGGTTTCGCTCTGCTGGTCATCGGCCAATCGCGATCCCGAAGTTTTCGACGAACCCAACGAGGGTAAAGTTCGACCGCAGACCGAATCCGCACATCTCCTTCGGCTTCGGCGCAACGCTGCTCTCAGCCAAAAGCGCTCGGTTTCCTTACCTTCGCGAATCGTTGATCGACAAAGACCTCAAAGAAACAGTTGTCTCTTTTGATTTGCGAAGTGGCATTACTCCTTCAGTCCTTTCAAGAAGGCCAGCACATCGGCCAGTTCCTGCGGCTTCAGAATCTGCTCCATCGGCGGCATTGAGCTGATCGGAAGGGACTCGAATCCTTCCGCCATCTTGGCATTGGGGTTGATCAAAGACTCCAGCAAGTAGGCCTCGTCCTGACGCGACCCCACCCCATCCAGAGCCGGCCCCACCGCGCTGCCCTTGCCTCCCAGCATGTGGCAGTTCACGCAAGCCGCGACCGGATGCTTCCAGAAGATCGCTTCTCCGCGGGCAGCATCGCCCGGCCCGGCCTGATCCTCCGCACTGTCAATCGGAACCATCTCGATGAGTCGCACGTCATCGAACCAGGCCTTGCCACTGCCGCCGTCATAGACCAGATGGATGTCGGCGCGTGGGATCTCGCCGCTATTGAACAAGAGATCCACTTCCTGCCAATCCGTGGTGTCAGAAACCGGCGAGGTCTCGGCTCGCCGAACACGATCGACGATGTAGACCCGGCCACGGAGATCTTCAGTCCGCATCCAGCCCTTGAGACGGTAGTAGGTGTTCGGTTTGAGCTCGGCCTGAAGGACCATCGCCTTAGCGATATGCCCCCCCTTGCCTTCAAGTTTGAGCGCTTGCTTGCCGGCGTGTTTGACGTCCGAAGCAATCTCCCAAGAGTGGTTCGCATTTCCCGGTGCTGTTCCGTTATTCTTTTCCTTCCAAGCCGCAGGCGCAGTTCCAGTGGTCTCCTCAAATCCGGAGTTTGCGAGCACGTTCGCCCCCTCTTTGAACGGGTTGTGTTTCTGCGAGAGAATTCTCGCGGCCTCGGCGAGCCATTGGTCTTTTATCAATTCAGGATCACTGCCCATGCCTCCCACCAAGGTGACGATTTCCGCCGATGTCGGGAATTCGGAGAGCTTGATCATGGCCGCAAGCCGGGTCACCGGATCGGGATCGCTGAGCGTGCCTGATCCAAACAGCAGGGACTGCGAGGCCTTGCCGCTTGCAAGCGCCCGCACGGCATTTCGGCGTAGACCGCGATCACCCGCAAGCAGCGCACTGCGGTGCGTTTCCTGGTCGAGTTCTCCCAGCCCGTGCAACACCCACAAAGCATGAATGGACCCAATATTGTTGCTGTTCTCGACAATGCCTTTTCGCAAGCTCGGCACGACGCCTTTGCGCCCCCCTTCGACCAGCATCTGCTGGGCCTTGAGCCGCCAGAGTGGATTGTCGCTGCCGAGGGCCCGAACCAGCTCGGCATCGCTCGCGCCCTTGAGACTGGTAATCGCTGGCTTCTTCGCCTCGTTCCAGACCACCCGGTAGATCCGCCCGCGCTCATGATCGCGCAGCGTGTTCTCGTGGGCACCCCCTACCCCCCCCTTGGCCTCATAGCCGCCATGGCCGACGCTCGGGATCGGGTTGTGCTGGATGATGAAATTCTGGAAGTCCGCAAACCACACCGCGCCGTCCGGCCCGACTTCAGCGAAGACCGGCGACATCCACTCATCCGTGCTCGCGACCAAATTGAAGCCATCGTGCGCCACATAGCCGGCCCCGTCCTCGCGGACATCCATCAGGGCGATCAGCTTCATGGTTGGCTCGGTGACCAAGGCCATCCCCTGCATCCGGGGTGGCAGCTTATCACTGTAGATGAACGCACTCCCCGCCGCAGCGGTGTAGGCACCCATCCAATCAACTTGGCGGTAGTTCGGGGTGATCGCATGAGCCAAATTTACCAGATTGATCTTCTTGGCCGTCATGCCGCGCATCCCTTCAGGAAAAGCCGCCTTGGGAATGCCTCCGTAAAAAATTGGCGCTCCGTTGGCTGTCCCACCGAACTGATCTCCCCACTGGTTATGCGATTGCGCCCAGGAGTTGTTGGAGAATTGATGAAGGAACTCGAGTTGTGATCCGTCCGCCTTGAATCGGTAAGTCCCTTGGGCAAAACTCGTCTTCTTCCCAGCCACCTCGCCGCGGTACCCCGAGTAGCCGACACAGCCGTATAGCCAGTTGTCCAAGCCGTAGTGAAGGTTGTTGGCTTGCGCATGGGTGTCGCCGATCCCCCAGCCGGTCATGATCTCCTCGCGCACGTCCGCCTTGTCATCGCCATCGGTGTCCTTCAGGAACAGAAAGCGCGGTGGCTGACTGACAATCACCCCGCCATTGGCGAACACCAGCCCGGTCGGAATGTTAAGGCCTTCGGCAAAGACCGTGAACTTGTCCGCTTTGCCGTCGCCGTCGGTATCCTCGCAGATCCGGATGCTATCGCTGCCCACCCCGTCCGGTTTGACTCCGTGGGGATAGTCGCTGGTCTCCGCGACCCAGCAGCGGCCACGCTCGTCGAAGGTGAAGGAGATCGGCTTGCGGATGTCCGGCTCGCTGGCAAAGAGTTCCAGCCTCATGTCGGCCGGCACCTGCGTGCGCTCCATGCTGCCCTTCACGCTGAAAGGATGCTGGAAAGTGATCGGCTCGGGACGACGCTCATAGTTGGCGACGTTCTTGTTTTTCTCACGAACCTCCTTCTCGCGCGAGGCGAGGAAGGTCTCCCATTCCTTCCCCGTCTCGTCGCCAACCGACCACACAATCGCATTGCGGAGTTTCAGTTGGAAGTCGGGGTTCTTCCAGGTGCGTTCATTGTGACCGCTGGCGGTGTAGAACACCCGGCCCTTGCCCTGCTTTCGAACCCATGCCCACGGCTCACGGCGGTCACCCTCAACACGCTCCATCAACAGCGTCCGACCCTCCTCGTTCAGCTCGTCGTGCACAGAGGTTGCACCCCAAGTTTCATACTCGTTCACTCCCTCCATGATCGGATGTCCGGGCTCCAGAATGCTCGCCTTGAACTCCCCACCACCATGGGATTTAGACTTGCCCCCAAGCAACTTGATGAACTCCGGGGAATTGCCGAAACACGCACTGGCACAGTGAACCGCGACGAAGCCGTGACCGCTCTCGACGAACTCGCCGAGTGCTCCCATCTGCGCCTCCGTAATGTTCTCATGATTGGCATAGAGCATCACCGTATCGTAAGCCGAAAGCGTCTCAGAATTGAGACAATCCGGCGACGTATCGTAGTCGAAGTAGATCGCTTCACGGCCGAAACGCTCCATCAAGTAGGGCAGATATTTTCCCGAATTGTGATCCTTACCCTCGTGTCCAAGAAAGAGCACCCGGATTGGCCGCGGAGCGATCTCAACCGCAGCGCCAGATACGGCGATGAATGGCAGGATCAACAGGGCCGCGAGAAGGGCGCGTCGAATTGTAGAAGATGAGGTCATGGCTGGCTGCTAGCAATTTGCTTTTTGTGAGGCGTCCCTGAGGACGTTATTGGGGAGATCGGCGTGCCGGTCGAAGCCTTCTTGACCGCCAAAGCTTCAGCGAAGGAGGTGGCGAAGACTGGAGAAGAGGAGAAAGAAGCTTATTCGGGAACCGGGCGGAAGGCCCAATCAGGAGATCCATTGGGGTCGGGTTGGTGGGGAGTCTTGCCGAGGCCGAAGTCTTCGGCTTGGAAGTCAGCGGCGGGCCACCATTCGCCGTCTCCGATGAAACCGTAGAAGCTCGGGTAGAAGGGATCGACGTAGGAGACGTCGGCTTTGTCGGGGACGGCCAATCCAGTGAGGTGGTAAGCGCCGTTGACGATGACACGGCGGAGACCTTCGCTGACGAAGTCGACGGAAGCGCCGGCAGTGGTGCAGAGGGTGTTGCCTTTGGTTTTGCCGTCGGGTGCGGTGTAGGGGTGAAGCCAGACGAAGGGCTGCATGGGGTCGTTCTTCCCGCCGTCGACGTTGGGAGATTTGGGATCGAGGGTTTTGGTGACTGCGCCGCGCATGAGGATGGTGTCGGCAGCGGTGAGGTTCTTGACGCCGTAGACATCGGAAGGAGCGAAGACATCGTCGACGCCGTTGAGGACAGCGTGGGCCTTGTTGGCCTCTTCAATCACTCCGCGAGCGCCTTCGCGTTTGTGGCCGCCGTGGTGGTTGACCCACTGTTCGCCGAGGACCTTGCGACCAAACTGACCGAAGCCGATCGCTCCGTCGCCATCGCCGAATTTCTGACCACCATTGAAGGCGTGGGTGGCGGTGCGGAAGCCGATGACCGGCTTGCCTTTGTTGAGATAGTCGGTGACATGTTTGGCATCCTCATCCTTTGGGGTGCGGAAGCGGGTGCCGATGATCATCAGGTCGGCGGAATCGAGCGCCTCCCAGCCGCGAATGCCGGACTGGTTGTTGGGGTCGATGTGCTTGTCGGTCCATGAGAAGAGGACGGTGCAATCAAAACCGTGTTTCTGTGAGAGGATCTTGGCGAGCATGGGGGCCGATTCCTCGGAGCGGTATTCCTCGTCACCTGAGATGAGGACGATGTGTTTGCCTTTGCCCGGGCCTTCCTTGCCCTTGAGGACGAGGGTGTCGGCAGCGGTGGAGCTTAGGGTTGTGAGCGCCACGCAGGCGATGGCAGTGGAGAGATGTTTGAGTGTCATGGTTATTGGAAGTGTGGCTGGCTGTGCTGGAGGGTTCCATCACATGCTGGTTGTTGCTAGGAATTTGCTTTTTGTGGGGTGTCCCTGAGGACGTTGTTGGGGAGATCGGCTTGTCGGTCGTAGCCTTGGCGAAGATTGGAAAGGGGCGGAATACGGGGACAGTGACGAGTGGGCAGGCGGTCTAGCAAGGGGAAAGGGGAAAAGGTAATAATTGATGAGGAGGCACTTTGGGGGAAAAAGAGCTTTCTCACTGTCGGTTCGTTGTCTCATTTGATGCTCGTGAACGCAGTGTTCCCGAGCCGCTTTGTCAAAGGGGCGTTTTGGCAGCGCTTGTTCTCAGGCTCCTTTGGACGGAGTCAGGAATCCTCAAGAACCAGGGCGCCTACACTAGGGAGATCCCGGCAAAGAAAGCAGAACCGGATATGGGAATTGAACCGCCAAGTAAGAAAAGTTCGCCAAGTTTTCCAAAGCCAAACGCTTTCTGAATCAGGGCATCTACATTTGAAGATATCTAACCGCAGATGGACGGGATTAACGCAGATCCGGGACGATGAAAATGGGATTGATTGCTGACGGTGTTCGTTTTCGAAAGCTTCGAACCTAAATTTCCGAAATCCCTTCTTTCATCTGCGTGCATCCCGTCCATTTGACGAAATAATTTAGCTTCCAGTTCGTCTATGTCCGCTGCGCTCCCGTTGCGGTTGAAATCATCTTTCTCTGGTAATATTTCCCCAAAGGTAGATGCCCTGCTTTCTGAACAGAAATCTTCCGCCAAAAAAACTCGTTTGAGATTTTTGTTCTCTTGGACTTGGTGAACTTTTCTTACTTGGCGGTTCAATCTCTTAAAAAATCCCTAACGTAGACACTCTGCCTGACTCCCCTGTCGATTTTCCTTGGCCAGGGAGGGAGAAACCGCAGTCTCGAACTTGAGATAATTTCCGTGAACCACGCCGCACCAACAATTGGCCACAAAAATGAAACGAGAGGGAATGGAATGAATCCGTTTTCACTGCTGGAATGTTATGCGGTCGCCTGGCGCGCATTCAAAAAATGGTGGATTCCGCTTTGCCTGATTTCCGGCTCTATCCTGATAATCGAAATCATACCGCGCATCATGACTGCAGCGGAAACAAGGGAGTTGCGGCAACGTTTCAGTGAGACCAGCGGTGCGTTGCTGACGGCTGTGATGGAACAGGACCTGGCGGCACAGGATGCGCTGATAATAGGACTTCAGGAACCATTGTCTCTCTATCTGGCCGTATCCTTGAAATGGCTGGCAGTGATCTCTCCATTCGTTGCTTTGCTGACAATCATTTTGCTGATGTGGACCAATACGGCCGTAAAGGGTCACCGGAAAAAGAACACGCTTGGACGAACCCTGTATATCACGGTGGTGCATGTCTTTCTCTCGTTTGTGAAAATGACGGCGTTTCTGTTTTTTCTTATCCCCGGATTTTTCATCTATGTCCGCCTGCTTTTTGTCTCTCTGATCATGCTTGAAGATGAGACCTGCGGGATGCGGGAAGCGACCCGCAAGAGCTGGGCAATGACCAAGGGAAATTTCTGGCCGCTGTTGGGTCTCTTTGTCATTAACTCAACCTGCCAAATGGTGATGACAATCACGGTGATCGGCGTAATTCCAGTGACCGGCTTCGCCAATACCGCCCGCGCTGCTGCTTTTCAGATGCTGAAGCCAGAGGGCAATGACGTTGCAAAGAACGATGTTGATCCGGCATCCTAAATTGCGAGGCGAGCCTGCGCACACGAAAAAAGTCACCCGGTAGGGCAGATCCGTCAGATTTGCTTGATGGATTGAGCTCTCATTTTGAGGAAGAGATGCCGTAGATTGGTCATTCCAGATGCCCGGTGGATGAGCCTTGCGATCTGATTGTTGAAGCTCTCGATCTTACCCGAGGTGATGCGGTGTTTGAAAAAGGCGGTGATGTGGAAACGGTCATGGACAACCTCCGCACCGGGCAACTTCTCGCGCAGGACGAAGCGGTAGGCTCCGTTGCGATCACTGCAAACGGCACGGATCGAGGCTTTCTGCTTGTCGGAGAAAAAGGATTCGAGACTCTCCTTCTTTTTGCCCTCGGCCATGTGCAGCAGCTCGCCGGTCAAACCGTTGAGGACGACGGTCACGTAGCCGTAGCCCTTGCGGACGGACTTCTCATCGACAAGCAGGATCTCCAGTGTGTCCAGATCAGGCTCGGGCAGATCATAGACGGCGATCTTGCCCGCACGGATCTCCTTGAGGGGCACCCGGCAATTCGGACAGCGCGGCTTGCAACGACCGTCACGCAGCATCGCGACTTGCACCCCGACTTTTCCACTAGAATCTTACCCACGACGCATCCGGCGAACTGGAACAATTCCTTGATGTTAAATGATTTCACAACCACAGCTCAAGGCCGATCCCGGGTGCATCACTACTCTAAAACGCGTACAACCCTGACGGAGAGCCATCGATTTTCGGCGAGTGAGTATTGATTGGGTCAATGACACTCCTGCTCAGATTGAGGGTAGACAAAAGCCCGCACACTTTAGTGAGCGTGCGGGTTCTGGGGGGGAGAGAATGAGTTTATTTATCTCACCCGACGGCGCAGGATCATCATCACCCCAATGAGTCCGAGCATGGACGTACTGGGCTCGGGGGCGGATGGCAGGCTTAAAAATGCATCGCTTTCACCTTCTGCTCCGATGCTTATGACGTGTAAGGCGATCCGAAGATCACCACTGATCAAGGCGGCTTCAACGTCGGCGAACGATGATGAAAGCGCTCCGTCAAAGGCACCCATCTCTCCAATGTCGACGCCATTGTGATGTGCGGGACTGTCCGCCCCCTGTGAGAAATCGACCGTGAACGCTCCGACCCCAGGAGGGCCTGGAGGAGTTGCCCCAGGTCCGAATGCGACCCCGGTGGTTGTCTCCGTCGTATTAAAACTGAATCCGCTGAGTGTGCTGTTGCCGTCCTCAATGTATATTTGGCCGATGACAGCATCTGGTACGAAACTACCGCTGTTCTTAAACAGAAATAGCGCGCTACTTCCGGCGTCGACAATTTCGACGGATAGCTGATCAGCAATATCAACCCCTGCGTTTGCCGTCTTCCGTTCGAAGCTGAGCGTCACCGCCGAGGCGGTAGTGATCGCCAGTATTCCTATCAATCCGACCAAGGTGGATCGCCTTCCCCAAGTTGCGAACGGAAGAGATCCATCTTTTCTTGATGCCGTAAACATTTCATTTGTCCTCATTTGTATTGTTTTCAGAGTTGCTCCGAGAACCCAACCGATCGCAAGAGCGAGTTTGGCAGTTGGGTTTATGTGATTTTTGTTTGTCGTTTTCATTGTTTTGTTTGTCGTTTTTCATTGTTTTGTTTGGCGTTTTCATTGTTAACCCTTCTGGTTAAAGATGTTTTCAAACGGAGTCGCTGACTCCGGGTCTAGGGCGAGTATAATGTACTTAGTATAGGAAGAAGAACATCTCACCCGGGTTTCCGCCGACAAGTTCCGCCACTTGGTAGCGGATGGTGGTTGATCCTAACTAATTGGCGAAGTCTCCGTAGATCGAGCTATTACCAGAGGATTACGTAGTTTACTGATGGCGGGATTGTGGCCGTTAAACCAAAGTGGTCGACTCCGAGGTGTGGTTGTCTCCAGGTCTATTAATACCGTCCAGGGTGATGCTTGCTCCATGGCTTGTCGATAGGGCTCCCAGTAGAGCAGAGACGATGGCGACGCATTCCATGGCGTTGGCGTATTTCATGTTTTTTGGGGGTTGGGGTTATACCCAAGACAGATTCACTTCGCGCACGTTACTTACCAACGCGAATTGCAAAATAGAGCGATCCCGAGTCCCTTAAACATAGCTCCACATCGGTATAAAATGCAATATTACACCGCTAACGTTAAGCAAGTTGAATGATATTTGTTAGATTATGAAGCATGAAGGTTTACTTTAAGGCAATGTTAACAACAAAGGCGCTTGACAAGGCCTCATAATAAGTTGCTCGCATCTCATTATGAGGTTTCTCACAATAAGATTACCCACAAACCCACTTTCTTGACTGTGCGTATTGGGCTCATTTTTTCTGAAAAATTTGTTAATTCATGCTAACAAATCAACAAATTTGATGAGGCGGCTGTTGGCGTTATGGTGCGAGTGAAAAAAACTGACGCGAATGAAGCGGCAGGTGTCTATGCTGGAGAAATTTTGCGATGAGTCAGCGGTAGTGGGATCGGTGCCTAGGGCATGCTCGTTGAGATTGCTGAAGCCGTCGCCGTCGGGCTCGTCTTCTGGTCCTCGCTGGGTTTCCAGTCGCCCAGCCCATCCATCCCAATTCACAGACCTGAGCTATTCACTTCTTATGGGCTTATTCGCAAAAATGACAGCGGCTCCCTTTTTCATGAGTAAATGGTACCAAGCGCCGCATCGTAACATACCTCATTCCGGGTCGGTCTTCGGATTGCAGTTTCAGGAATGCCAAGAGCGTTGCGTCATCAGTATCTCGGAACGCGTCTGGTATCCGAATTAATTCTGAACTTTCCCACAGCGATCTGATCTCAGGGCTGATCCCAGACAAGTGACAGCCGCGACGCAAGCGCTGTCCTCGCTCGCCTCAAGAGGGCTCAGGAAAACCTAGTATTCTCGGCTGGCGTCGAGGCACAGTAATCTCTAGAGTTCTCTTCATGAATTCGAACTATCTGTCCCGCCGCCATTTTATTCGCACCGCAGCGGCTGCCGCGGTTGCTTCACCGCTGATCGGCTCTGCTGGTGAGAAAAAGCCTTCACCCAAGTCGGAGACTTTGGTCACGACACTCTACAAGAGCCTCAATGAGGAGCAGCGCAAGATCATCTGCATGCCATTTGATCATGAATTGCGCTCGAAGGTGGATAACAACTGGCATGTGACGAAACCGCGGTTGGGCAAAGATTTCACCAAGGATCAGCAGCAGATGGTGAAGGAGATTTTCCTCGGGCTGCACAGCAACGAGTGGGCGGATAAAGTTTATGGGCAGGTCAAACACGACAGCGGAAAGGCTGGCTTCGGTGACAGCTCGATCGCGATCTTCGGTGAGCCGGACACTGGCAAGTTCGAATTCGTGCTGACTGGGCGTCACTGCACGCGTCGTTGCGATGGTGATTCGGTGGAAGGCGCTGCCTTCGGTGGACCTATTTTTTACGGCCACGCGGCGGGTGGTTTCGAGGAGAAGCCGGACCACCCGAACAACGTCTACTGGTACCAGGCGGAGCGGGCGAACAGCGTGTTCAAGATGCTCGATGGTAAGCAGCGCAAAATGGCGCTGGTGGATGGACCGGGGCGCAAGGAACGCCGCAACAAAACCGTCGCGCTGACCGGCAAGAAGGAAGGGCTGGACGGCATCCGCCTCAGCGAATTTTCGAGAGATCAGAAGGACGAGGTCGACAAGGTGCTCAGCGATCTGCTGGCGCCGTTCCGCAAGGAGGATCGCGAGGAGTCGATGAAACTCATCCGCGCCGGCGGCATGGACAACCTGCACATGGCGTTTTACCAGCAGAGCGATGTTGGCAGCGACAAGGTCTGGGACAACTGGCAACTCGAAGGGCCGAACATGATTTGGTACTTCCGCGGTGATCCACACGTCCACGTGTGGGCGCATATTAAGAAGCCAGCGTAGACTCTATCAAAGCGGGGAGCAGCAAGGTAATTGCACGCCTACCGCTACCCCGCGAGGCACCCCGAATGGATATTGCGCGGCATGGAGGGCGTCGTTCGAGTTTCCGCTACGACTTCGAAGGGCGCGGCATCGGGTTATTAATCACCTCCGGCCCTGACGCCGGCGTGATCGAATTCAGCATCGATGGTGGAGATTTCCGCGAACTGGATCGCATCACACGATGGAGCAGATGCCGGCACTTGCCCTGGGCGCTCATCCTCGCCTATGATTTAAGTGATGCTAGGGCATTAGTCGTGCGCACGAATGACAAGGCGGAGGGGCGAATGACCCCGGGAAGTGGGACGAACAGACGGTCTCTCACAGGCCAAAATGTCCACGCATTCAAGAGATCGAAGAAATATTTCAAAAATGAGTTGCAACTCATAGACCGACTGGTCTAATCATTCGCTGTCGTGACCGAACATCCCACCAAAGAGCGAATCCTTGAAGGCGCCGAGAGCCTGATGCTCGAGAAGAGCTTCCACTCGGTGGGGATCAACGAGATACTCAAGGCGGTGAGTATTCCCAAGGGTTCATTCTACCACCATTTCGAGTCGAAAGAGCAGTTCGGTGTGGAGTTGATCAAGCACTATTCAGCTTCGGCAATTGCGCACAAACGGCAGTTCCTGCTTTCAGCGGAACTTGATGCCAATCCACGCAGCCGGCTGCTCACCTATTTGGAATCGAACATTACCTGTTTTGTAGAGAACCGTGGCAAGTGCGCTTGCCTGATCATAAAGCTGGCTTCTGAGGTTGCGAATTTCAGCGAGCCGATGCGCCAAGCGATGGCGGAATCCCGCTGCGGCGAGTGGGCCCAGATCACTGAACAAGTGCTGCGCGAGGGGATCGACAAGAAAACCATCGCGGCTCTCGACGACCCAGCCGATAACGCCCAACTGATCGACATCCTCTGGATGGGTGCACTGCTCGAAGGCATCATCACTCGAAAAGTCGAGCCGCTGCGGCTCGCGATCAATCACATCGGCGAAACCCTCGCACCTGCTCCCTAGCTGCTTTCTTTTTACCAACAACTAAACCGACTGGTCTATTATTGCAATAGGCCAAGCGAATCCAAACATCAGAAACAACACGAAATTATGAAAAATACGAAATCGACTGAGAAAAAAACCGTCCTCATTACTGGAGCCAGCACGGGCTTCGGGAATCTCACGACACGGCGCCTGCTCCAAGAGGGCTACAAGGTATTCGCCTCGATGCGGAATCCGCAAGGTAGCAACCGCGCTCGGGCTGAGGAACTCGTCGAGCATGCACGCGAGATCAGCGCCGAACTCACGATCCTTGATATCGATGTCACCGACAACGAATCGATTGCGAAGGGCGTGGCGACTGTCCTTACGAAAGCGGCTGGCATTGATGTGCTCATCAACAATGCCGGTCAGGCCTACATGGGGCCTTTCGAAGCGTTCTCCGACGAGCAGCTTCGGCAGCAGTTCGATGTCAACTTTTTCGGCCCTGCTCCGCTCAACCGCGCGGTTCTCCCGGGCATGCGTGACGCAGGTCAGGGACTCATCGTCCATGTGAGCAGTGGTCTTGGCCGCGCGGTCTTCCCCGGCACCGGTGTCTACAGCGCGAGCAAGTTCGCGTTGGAAGCCATGTCGGAAGCGATCCGCTATGAAGCTTCGGCCTTCGGCGTCGACTCCGTCACCATCGAGCCGGGTGCCTTTGACACTGGTATCACTGGCAGCTTCGTCGAACCCGAGCGCAGAACCGAGAGCGAAGCCTATGGGCCGCTCAGCGACACGTCTGGGAATTTTCGCACTTCGCTGGACGCCTATTTCCAGAGCGGTGGAGGAGATCCGCAAGAGGTCGTCAGTGCGATTCTGAACGCGATCGAAACCGAACCCGAGAACCGACCGGCGCGGGTCGCGGTGGGGGCGGACGTCAACTTTGTGACAGCGCTCAACGAATCCGCCCTTCCCCACCAACGTGAAGGACTGCGAACCTTTGGAATGGAGGCATTCGAGAGCCTCGCCAGCTGAGCCCACCTGTCATCACTCTCACCAACCAACCAACATGAAATCGAAAAATGAAACTGAATCCATTGATCTCATTCAACGTCCTCCTCGCAGTGCCCGTGTTCGTCTCGGTGGCTACGCCGTTCTCCCAAGAATGCTCGACAAATGCCGGGCAGAGATTGAAGGCAAGAACGGCGAGTATCACTATGCTTGCCCGCTTGATCAGCGCTTCCTCACCTTCACCGGCGTCGATCCTGATGCTCTCAAATCGGAGGTAGCAAAAGGACTGGGCGACGGTGAGATCCTGACATGGGTCACTGCCAACGCCTCGAACAAACGCAGTGATTGGGAGATTGCTCAATGGTCCACGTTTCAGGAATCCAGGGTACCTGACGTCAACGACAGCCGCCAATTCGCCAGCGAGTTGATCGCCGAGGCCGGGGGCGAAACTCGAGAAGACCTGGGTACCTGGTTCGAGATTCTCGACTTCGACGATCACGTCAGCTTCGGCGGCAAACCCTAACGGAGACACGGATCCATGAGCACGAAACGAATCTTCCTCCTCAACGGCCATCCTGCGCAGGCCTCGTTGTCGAGGAAACTTGCCGAGACCTATGCGGCTGCGGCGATTGCAGCGGGTCATGAGATCCGGATCACACATCTGCATGATCTGAGCTTCGACAGCGATTTCGGCCGTGCCGGTTATTCCGAGACCAAGCCGTTGGAGCCTGCGCTAGAAAAGGTGCTCGAAGACCTCGAGTGGAGTGAGCACTTGGTTCTGACCTCGCCGATGTGGTGGGGCGGCCTGCCGGCGAAGCTGAAGGGGATGATCGACCGCGCGTTCCTGCCAGGACGTGTCTTTGACACACGTGTCATGAAAGGCGGAATGCCCAACCCCATGCTGAAAGGGCGGAGCGCGCGAGTAATACTCACCTCCGACACTCCGGGATGGGTCATGCGTTTTTTCTATAAGAATGCGCTCATCTGGCAGCTTCGGAGACAGATCCTCGGTTTCGTCGGGATCAAGCCCGCGAGGATCACACACTTTTCCGGGGCCAGCCATTGCAAGCCAAGTGACGTCGATCACTGGATCGAGAGAGTAAGAAAAATCGGCGCCACCGGCGCATAAAAAAGCCAGACAATACAATTACAATGACACCACTTCAGACCATTCAGAAACTATACGCATCCTTCGGCGCGCGTGACTTCCACGCCTTCCGGGAGCTGTGTTCTCCCAGCATCCAATGGGTTCAGAATCCCGGTTTTCCGGGAGGCGCCACCTATGAGGGCGCTGACGCCATCATCGAAGGCGTGTTCGAACGCAACGACGCCCTGTGGAAAGACTTTCGCTTCGAGCTGGAGTCCATGCATGAGGCTGGAAATGTCGTTACCGTGATCGGCCACTACGCGGGCAGGAATCGTACGACAGAAGAACCTTTCCGCGCATCGGTCGCTCATATCTACGACGTCGCCAATGGCGCTGTCCAACGGTTCCGCATGTTCGCGGATACCCACACACTTCACCAATCGCTCTTTTCGAGCCAACTCTAACAAACTAATAATACCACCATGACTGATTTAAATATGACTACATCACTGAACCAACCACTCGCCCTCGGCGACCTCGAACTCCCGAACCGCATCATCATGGCCCCGCTCACCCGCTGCCGAGCGGACGAGGGTCGGGTGCCAAACGATCTGATGGCCGAATACTACGCCCAGCGTAGTTCCGCTGGACTGATCATCTCCGAGGCCACCTCGGTTTCAGCGATGGGCGTAGGCTATCCCTCCACACCCGGCATCTGGTCGCCAGAGCAGGTTGAGGGATGGCAAAAAGTCACTGCTGCGGTCCACGCGAAAGGCGGGCGCATTTTTCTCCAGCTTTGGCACGTCGGCCGGATCTCCGATCCGCTCTACCTCGATGGGAAGCTTCCGATCGCCCCCAGTGCCGTTGCTGCAGCTGGCCACGTCAGCTTGGTGCGACCGGAGAAATCCTTCGTCACGCCGCGCTCGCTCACCATTCCGGAGATCAAAAACATTGTTGAGGAATTCCGTCACGGTGCCGAGAACGCGAAGGCGGCCGGTTTTGACGGCGTGGAAATCCATTCCGCGAACGGCTACCTCATCGATCAGTTCCTGCAGGACTCGACCAATCTCCGCGATGATGAATACGGTGGCTCAATCGAGAATCGTCAGCGTTTCCTGCTCGAAATCGTGGATGCCGTCACCACCGTCTGGGAACCTGGCAGAGTCGGCGTGCACCTCGCTCCCCGTGGCGACGCCCACGACATGGGCGATTCAAATCCGCAAGCCCTCTTTACCGAAGTCGCCCGTCAACTCGGAGCCCGCAAGCTCGCGTTCCTGTGTGCCCGCGAACACCACCACGCGCCCGCCATTGGCCCCGCCATGAAAAAGGCGTTCGGCGGCGTGTTCATCGCCAACGAACAATTCACCGGCGAGCAAGCTCAAGCACTTATCGACCGCGGCGATGCCGACGCCGTCGCGTTCGGCCAACCTTTCATCGCCAATCCAGACCTGCCCGCGAGGTTGATTTCAAAAGCACCGCTCAACGAGCCCAAGCCGGAACTCTACTACTACCTCGGCGAGGGCGACCCCGCCATCGGCTACACCGACTATCCCGCCCTAGAAAATAACGTTGTAGCATAGAACCAACACGCTTCCATTTAGCCGAAGCGCTCGCCAGCCCCTGTGACGGAATACGTTTCAACATCATCACCTAGGAACTCAAAGAAAGAGCCATCAAGACATTTCGGGACCAGGTTTCTCATTGAAACATTTTTCTGATTTTGGATCTGAATCTACCACCCATTTCGCCAATCGAACTCCGGTAATTCATTTCAACGCAACGCCTGACTCAGAACAGACTCAGAACTACTCCTGCAGGTCACTTGATCGTTGTTGCAGCGGCGAAAGTTTCGTTTTCTGCAGGTCATGTCGCGAGTGAAGACGATTGCCCGTTGGTTGGCTCCGGTGTCGGCCGGTGTTCTTTTTGTGATCGCTGATTTTTCGGGGATGGAGCGGCAGGCTGCGGTGACGCTGGGGATTGCTTGGCTGACAGCGACTTGGTGGATGACTGAGGCGGTGCCGATTCCAGTGGCATCTTTGGTTCCGATCGCCCTGTTGCCATTGTTTGGAGTGCTGCCTGCCAAGACGGCCGTGGCGCAGAGCTACGGGCATCCGCTGGTGCTTTTGCTGCTTGGAGGATTTTTGCTCTCGAAAGGAATGGAGAAGAGCGGGGTGCATCGTCGGATTGCGTTGAGTATGGTACGAGCCTGTGGTGGCGGTGGCGGGAAGGGATTGATCCTTGGGTTCATGTTGGCTGCGGCGGCGTTGAGCATGTGGATTTCCAATACCGCGACGACCTTGATGTTGCTTCCAATTGCGCTGGCGGTTTTGAGTGGCTCGAAGGATTCCGCTAAGCTAGCACCTCCTCTCATGATGGGCGTGGCCTACGCGGCGAATATCGGCGGCCTGGGATCCCCGATTGGCACGCCTCCCAACTTGGTATTCATCGAACAGTATGCTCAAATGACCGGAAGGACGATAGGGTTTACCGAGTGGATGAGCTATGGAGTGCCCATCGTGATCATCATGATTCCCTTGATGTGGCTCTGGCTGAGTCGGAGTCTCAAAGGTGGTGAACAAATTGAGCTTCCGGAAACCGGACCTTGGCAGGCGGCGGAGCGGAGAACATTGATTGTGTTTGGCCTGACGGCTTTGGCTTGGATGACGCGTTCCGAGCCATTTGGCGGGTGGAAAGCCTGGTGCCATCTTCCCGGTGCCAATGATGCCTCGGTAGCTTTTGTAGGAGTGATTCTGCTTTTCCTGATTCCTGATGGAACCGGCCGGGATGGAGAAAAAGGCCGCTTGTTGGATTGGGAATCTGCGCGGCAAATTCCGTGGGGTATGCTGTTGTTGTTCAGCGGAGGGATTTGCTTGGCTTCTGGCATCAAGGACTCTGGCTTGAGTGCTCAGGCGGCGTCCTTGCTGGGTGATGTTGGGACACTGCCAGTTCTAGGAATGATCCTGGCGATCTGTTTCTTAATGACCTTCCTCACCGAGCTGACCAGTAATACCGCAAGCACGATCTTGATGATGCCGATTTTGGGAGCGGTGGCTTTATCAAATGAAATCGATCCCAAGCTTCTCATGCTCCCGGCTGCGCTCAGTGCGAGCTGTGCCTTTATGCTTCCGGTGGCCACGGCTCCGAATGCGGTAGTCTTTGGTTCGGGCTATCTCACTGTGCCGAAGATGGTGAGGGAAGGAATTGTGCTGAATTTGATCGGAGTCATCGTGGTGAGTCTTTATTGTTGGCTGCGATAAAATTTAGGTTGATCGATCTCAGAGCCTGAGCCCAGAAAAGTGGCAGCCGCCGCGCAAGGTAGCTGAGACTGATTCGGAAGCCCTCGACTCATCACGGCTGGAATTTATTTTAATTTTTATGAACGTAATTGCATTTTTTGTGCGTTAAACCATCAGCACAAAATGAATACCAACGAAGAAATGCAGCCCGCTGTAATGGAAAAGACCGCTACGGGCTTAACGGAAGAGGAGATCGAAGCCGCATCAGCCTGGGTGCATCCGCTACGTGCGGAGATTGGGCGCTTCCTGATCGGTCAGCATGATCTGGTGGATCGCCTGATCGCTGTACTGTTGGTGCGCGGTCACGTTCTATTGGAGGGTGTTCCGGGTTTGGCCAAAACCCTCGCGCTCAAGACTCTGGCGGAGCTGGTGAACGGGGAATTCCACCGCATCCAGTTCACCCCGGATATGCTGCCCGCTGACATCGTCGGAACTCAGATTTTCGACCCCCGCGCCGCCCGCTTCGAGGTGAAAAAAGGCCCTGTGTTCGCTAATTTCATTCTGGCTGACGAGATCAACCGCGCACCGGCCAAGGTACAGAGCGCCCTGCTCGAGGCGATGCAGGAGAAGCAGGTCACCATCGGGGATGAAAGTTTCAAGCTAGCAGATCCGTTCTTCGTCCTGGCCACGCAGAACCCTCTGGAACAGGAGGGCACGTATCCTCTTCCAGAGGCTCAGCTAGACCGCTTCATGATGAAGGTGCTGGTGGATTACCCGACGATGGAGGAGGAAATGGCCGTGATCGACATCGCTGCGACCACGCAGGATATCGCGAATCCGGTTCCTGTCGTTTCACTGGATTTGATCCGGCAAGCGCAGAAGGTGGTGAACCGCGTCTATCTCGATGAAAAGGTCAAACGCTATATCGTCAGCCTCGTGCACGCCACCCGCCGGCCGGATGACTTCGGGCTAAAAATCGGGCCGTATCTGCGTGTCGGCGCATCACCTCGGGCGTCGATCGCGATGACCTTGCTCGGGAAGGCGCGGGCGTTCCTCGACGGTCGGACTTATGTGACTCCCCATGATGTGAAATCGATCGCGCCGGATGTATTGAGGCACCGTGTGGTGGTCTCTTACGAAGCCGAGGCGGAGGGACTGGATTCGGAACATTTCATCCGCCAGATCCTCGATGAGATGCCGGTGCCTTAAGCCATTTCCCTGAGAGAATCATGGCGAAGAAATCCAAACAGATCCGCGAGGACGAAGAAAACGAGAGCCGCGTGGCGGAGATCATGGGCCGAGTCCGGCGCATAGACATCCGTACCAACCGGCTTGTGGACGATCATCTTGCGGGCAGCTACGCCAGCGTCTTCAAGGGACGCGGAATGGACTTCGACCAGGTGCGGAACTACGTGCCGGGCGATGATGTACGGACGATCGATTGGAATGTCACGGCGCGCACCGGCGATCCTTTCATCAAGACCTTCACCGAGGAGCGCGAACTGACCATCATGCTGATGATCGATGTGAGCGCGTCCTCGGATTTCGGTTCCAGTGAGGCTAGCAAACGAGAGCTTCAGACCGAGATCGCTGGAGTGCTGGCAGCATCCGCCATCCGCAACCGCGATAAAGTGGGGTTGGTTCTCTTCTCCGACGAGGTGGAGCTTTACATCCCGCCGGTGAAAGGCCGTATGAACATTATGCGCCTGATCCGCGAGGCGCTGTTTTTCCAACCCTCGGGGCGCGGAACGGATATCTGTGGTGCGCTTGATTTCGTGAATCGAATCATCAGGCGACGAGCTGTGGTTTTCCTGGTTTCGGATTTCCGAGTGGCTGGAAATGAAGAACTGCTGCAGCACAAGCTCGGCGTGACCAGCAAGCATCACGATGTGATCGCGGTGGCGGTGAACGATCCGTTGGAAGCGGAGCTTCCGGATGTCGGCGTGCTGCGGATCGAGGATGCGGAAACCGGCGAACTGGTGGAACTGGATACGGGGAATGCGAAAGCGCGAGAATCCTATGGGAAGGAAGCTGCGGAGCGCAGGGAGCGGATCGCGGGGGCGGTGCGCCGCAGCGGAGTGGATCTGCTGGAATTCTCCACGGGCGGAGACTGGATGCCGACGTTGATGGGATTTTTCCGGAAAAGGAGGGCGCGGAGATGAGACGGATCGCGGTCACATCGTTTTTCCTGACTCTGCCACTTTGGGCACAGGAGGAGGAAGACATACGCGGTGCGAAACCGCTGATTGAAATCCCCGCGCCGGAGAAGGCCTCGGCGTGGCCACTCTATACCTTGATCGGACTGGTGGCGTTACTTCTCATCGCAGGAATTTTCTGGTGGATCAAACGACGGACGCGCCCGGATTTCAGCGCGGAGCAATGGGCACGGCAGGAGCTGGATGATTTACGGAAAAACTGCGGCACCATGGTACCGGGTGATTTCGCGTTGGCGGCCAGCAATGTCGCTCGCGTTTTCGTGGAGAGAAAATTCGGACTGGCCGCACCGAAACGCACGACCGAAGAATTCCTCCTGGAGCTTTCCGTGACAAAAAACGAAACACTCGTTTCCCGCATGGAGCCGTTGCGGGGTTTCCTGAAATCTTGTGATATGGCGAAGTTCGCAGGAACGAATCTGGAGACAGCGGAGCGTGAAAATCTGATCACCAAGGCGAAATCCTTCGTCGACCCGCCGGAAGTTACCAAAACGAAGGAGGCGGTATGATGGACGGAAATTTCCAGTTCGCGAATCCCGCATTCCTCTGGCTGCTGCTCGCCCTGCCGGTGATGGCATTCCTACGCGGTAGATCGGGGCGCGCGGTGGCACTGCGCCTTCCCTCAGTCTCGGACGCGAAGGGAATCGGCACGCATCCTCGGTCACGAGCCGGTGGGCTTCTTATGGCGCTCGCATATATCGGGATGGCCTTGCTTGTTGTCGCGCTTGCCCGGCCACAGCTTGGAAAAGGGAAGACCGAAATCGAGACCAGCGGGATTGACATCGTGTTGACCGTAGACGTCTCCGGATCGATGGAAGCCATGGATTTCAACATCGACGGGCAGCCAGTGGATCGGCTGAGCGTGGTCAAAAAAGTGGTGGAGCAATTCATCGGCGACCGCCCCGGCGACAGGATGGGAATGGTCGCTTTTGCGGGTCGTCCGTACTTGGTGAGTCCCCTCACGCTGGATCACGATTGGCTCGCGAAGCGCCTGAGCGAAGTGCGAATCGGCCGCGTCGAGGACGGCACGGCGATTGGCTCGGCGATCGCTTCCTCGGTGAACCACTTGCGCGACTCAGATGCGAAATCCCGTATCGTGATCCTGCTCACTGATGGTGTGAACAACTCCGGAGCAGCCAATCCGGTAACGGCGGCGGAAGCCGCCAAGGCGCTTGGGATCAAGATTTACACCATCGGAGCGGGCACCCGTGGCGAGGCTCCCATCCCGGTGCGGGATCGGCTCGGTCGGCAGCGTATGGCGATGACCAAGGTGGAGATCGACGAGGACTCCCTGCGCGAGATCGCATCCGTCACCGGCGGGCAGTTTTTCCGGGCCACCGATACTGACTCGCTGGTGGGTATTTACGACGAGATCAACCAGCTTGAGACGACCAAGCGCACAGTGAAAAAATACGAAGACTATAAGGAGCTGATGCTCTTCGCCCTGCTTCCCGGCCTGGCTCTGGTGCTTTCCGAAAGGCTTCTCTCGGAAAGCCGCTACCGCCATCTTCCTTGAAATTTTCATGAACGATTCCGAATTCCAATTTTTACAGCCAGCCTGGATCATACTCGGGCTGATACTCGTATTACTCGGGCTGTGGATGTTCCGCATGGCGGATCGGCGGCGTAGCACAGATCTGGACAAGCTTGCTCATCCGAGATTCCAGCAGCGCCTGATCGCTGGCTGGTCTCCCGCACTGCGTTGGATCCGTCGCGGGCTTTGGCTGGCGGCCATACTTTTTCTCGCCGTAGCCGCTGCCAGGCCGCAACTGGGCTATGAGTGGCGGGAGGTGAAACGCCGGGGAATCGATATCCTTTTCGCAGTGGATACCTCTCGCAGTATGCTCGCAGAGGATCTCACACCGAACCGCCTTGAGCGGGCGCGGCTCGGCATTTTGGATTTCCTCAATCAGCTGGAAGGCGATCGTGTCGGGTTGGTGCCGTTCGCGGGTTCCGCGTTCGCGCTTTGCCCACTGACTCTGGATTACGGCGCGTTCCGGGAATCACTGAATTCGATCAATACCAATCTCATTCCGCGTCAGGGCACCGACCTTGCGAGCGCGATCCGTGAGGGCGACAGGCTTTTCGATGAGGAGGGTAACAATCAGCGGTTCCTGGTGCTGATCACCGACGGGGAGGACTTGCAGGGTGAGGCGCTGGCAGCTGCCGAGGAAGCGAAGAGAAACGGAACTACGATTTACACCGTTGGTGTGGGCGCGGCTGACGGACAGGCTATCCCTGTGCGTGACCAGTATGGCAGGAAAACTTACCTACGGGATAACAATGGCAAAAGGGTACAAACCCAGCTGGATGAGCAAGCTTTGAGAAAAATCGCCGAAATCACCGGCGGCTTGTATGTCCCGCTCGGCCGTGGTGCGGAAGGTCTGGATGCCATTTATCAGAAGCGCCTCGCACTGGCACCGAAGAGCGAGCTCGCTCAGAAACTGGAGAAAGTCCCGCTGGAACGTTTCCAATGGCCGCTGGGTGCCGCGCTTCTGATGCTGGCGCTGCAGGCGTTATTGGGAGAGCGGAAGCCTGAGAGGAAACGCAAGGCTCTCGTGTCCGTCGCACGCCGGGTGCGGCCCGTGGCCATACTTGCGGCGGCCTTTGTGACGACTTCCGCCGGAGGCCGCGCGGATGTTGTCACGGCCTACAACGATGGGACGAAGGCATACGAGGGCGGAGAATATGAGCAGGCAGCCGAGCAGCTCCGGAGTTCACTCGAAACCCCGGATCTATCGCTCCAGAAAAAGTCCTACTACAACCTTGGTAACTCCCTTTTCCGTATCGGCCAGGGAACGATGCAGGAGGACGCGAAAAAAACGATGGAAACCTGGAAGCAGGCGATCAAAGCTTACGATGACTCCCTGGCTCTTGAGCCGACGGATGGCGACGCGAAGTTCAACCGGGATTTCGTGCAACGGAAACTCGATGAGCTGAAGCAGCAGGAAAACAAAGACCAGCAGAACAAGGATCAGGAAGAAGGCGAGCCGAAGGATCAGGAGCAGGATCAAAAGGGAGATGATTCGAAAGACGGCAAACCCGGGGATCAAAAGGGTGACGGTGAGCCGAATCAACAGGAAAAGGACGGAGAGAATGAATCCGAGTCAGACAACAAGGAGGGCGAAAAGGAACCGTCTGAGGATCAACAAGCCGACGAGGAGCAGAAATCCGGAGAGCAGGACAAGAATGGACAAGGCGAAGAACAGAAGAATGACAAAGCCGAAGGAGAAAAAAACGGCGAAGAGAATTCTGGCATGAAAGGGCAGGAGGAAAAGCAGCCTAAGGACACGCCAAAGCCGACCGATCAGCCGGGTGAAGCCGGGAAGGCAGGAGCGAATGGCGAGCAAAGTGAAGCCGCAGGCGGCGCTGCGACGCAGGGCGAGCGGGTTGCTGGCGAGATGTCCAAGGAGGAGGCGATGCGTTTACTCGACAGCTTGGGCGGTGATGAACGGATCGTGGTTCCGGTGCCACTCACCGAACAGAACCGCGACAAAGCCACCAAAGGAAAAACTTGGTAATGACCATGAACAAAGCGATTCCCATCCTCTGGATTCTTCTCTTCGCCACACTTCATGCCGTCGAGGTGACGGCTCGGATTTCCGGCAACACGGTGCCCGCAGAACAAGGCGTCATGCTCAACGTGACGGTGCAAGCCGACTCGCCGCCGGACAGGCAGCCGAGCATTCCCGAAGTAAAAGATTTGATTCTGCAACCACGAGGCACCTCCCAGCAGATCCAGATGAACAATGGAAAATTGACCCGCTCGATCACCTATTCATTCGTAGTGGGCTCGAACAAGGCCGGTGATTATGAAATTCCAGCCATCACCGTGCTGGTTCGGGGCAAGGAATACACAACCCAGCCGCTGAGTTTGAAAGTCGCAGCGTCGCCGAACGCAACACCGGCGGGGATAGACGAGGAAGAGGAAACTGAGATTCCCGGAAAATACGGCCACCTCCGCTTCCAGATGGTGTCGAAGGATAGAAAGCACGTTTATCCGGGCGAAATCGCACCGGTGAGGATACAGGCCTATTTTCCGGCGGAGGCGCAGGTTTCCCTGAGCAGTATGCCACGCCCCGAAGGCTCCGCTTTCACGCTCCACAACCTCAGTGAGAAACCGAGTCAGACCACCGAGCGGATCGATGGCAAACGGTTTCTGGTTGTCACCTGGTTCGGCGGGCTTTCTGCTACGAAGGCTGGCGAGTATCCGGCGAGTTTCAAGCTCACCGGCACCGTGGCGGTGCGGGACAATTCAGCGAGAAGACAGCGACCATCTGGTTTTGACGATCCGTTTTTTGGCGGCTCCCTGCTGAATAGTTTCTTTGCGCCGATGATACAGAAGGATGTGGAACTGATCACGGACGAACCACCGCAACTCGAGGTGAGGGAGCTACCGAAGGAGGGACGCCCGGCGGATTTCAGCGGAGCGATCGGCGAGTTCGAGTTCCAGTCCGTGAGCATCCCAGACTCTCTAAAAACGGGCGAGCCTTGCCAGATCCAAGCGCTGGTGGCAGGCGCGGGGAATTTCTCCCTACTGGCCGCACCGCTGCCCTCTCCCAAAGAGGACTGGAAGACCTACAAGGGATCTGAGGATTTCGAGCCAAACGATGTGGCCTCGTTCAGTGGAGCGAAGACCTTTCGCTTCAATGCCGTTCCGCTGGTTCCGGGGGAAAAGGAAGTCGAGCTTGCGTTCAGCTATTTTGATCCCGAGAAAGGCGAATACCGCGAGCTGAAATCATCCTCCCAAAAAGTGGTAATCACCGGGGATGTAGTAAAGCCCACCGAGCTTGCGGAGGCGAAGCAACCTGAACCCCCGCAACTCGCTGTGCCGCAACTCGCACCGATCGCAACAAGCTTAGGCGCGGTGACCCCTTACCGACCGCTTTCGGCTGCCGGATGGTTCGCTCCCGTGGTCGCAGGTTGCGGATTGCTGAGCCTGGCGATCGTCGGCGTGGGTTGGTGGAATGGCCGTGGGGCGGATCCCGTGAAGGAAGCCCGGAAAGCGACTCGGCTTGCCGTTCGAGAGGCGCTGGATGCGACTGATGAGGCCGTGGCGCGGGGAGATACTGCTGCGTTTTTCCTGAATGCCAGGAATGCGATCCGAATCGGTATCGCTCAGCGGGAGAGGATGAAACCAGAGGCGGTCACGCTCGCGGATCTCGACCTGGAAGACGATACGATTGCCGGAATACTCGCGAAGACCGATCAACTGGAGTATTCTGGGAAAGCGCCTGCGAACGAGGATTTGAATGCATGGAAAACGAAGCTCGAAGCGAGTCTCGCACGCCTCGAAACGAAGAGCAGCAAGGAGGCAGCATGAGAATGATCAAGCGAATGGTATTGGGCTTCTTACTGATGGGCGGGTTCGTATACGGAAACACGGAGGAGGTTTTCAAGAATGCGAATTCGGACTACGAAGGTGGTCGTTTCCCGGAGGCAGCGAAATCTTACCAGGAAATACTCAAGACAGATGGGCCGCGGGTCTCCGTACTGAGAAACCTCGGCAGCTCGTATTTTCAGATGGCTGAAAACGGGCGGGCGATTCTGGCATTCGAGCGGGCGCTCACACTCAAACCACGGGATCCAGATCTCTTGGCGAACCTGAAACTGGCGCAGGATCAAGCAGCTGTCTATCCGCTGAATGAAGGCTCTTTCTGGCGAACGCTTCTTGAAAGAAATTCGGCAAGGTGGTGGTCGATGGCAGCGCTCGCCGCCGCGATTCTTTTGCCGCTGTCGGCACTTGCCTGGTTCTTCGGCAAAGCCCGGCTTTGGATCGCAATTTTTGCGGCGGCTGATCTGGTGGTTCTGGGACTCGCGATCGCAGGCATGGTTGCCGGCTCAACGAAACAAGACCGTGGTATCATTGTCGCGAAAACTGCGACGGTGAGAATTTCCCCTTTCGAAAAAGCCGACGACCGGGGCTCGATTGCCGAAGGTAGAGAAGTCAGCCTCGGAAAAGAGACCAATGGCTATTTCTGGATCACCTCCAAAGATGGCTCGCAGGAAGGCTGGGTATTCAAGGATGAGGTAGCTCAAGTCAGTCCTGAATCCTAGTGCTGCGTCACACTTCGATTGAAGGATAGAGGCTTTGGAGTTTTATGCGGGCGGCGGCGGTGTCGTCTACATCCCCAAAGGGGATACAGATTTCAGCCCGGGGTTCCTCCTTCGCCACCTCCTTCGCTGAAGCTATGGCGGTCAAGAAGGCTACGGGAGGACAAGTGGCGTAACGCAGTGAAACCTACCCCGGGACAACCGCACCAAAAAATTCCACAACCCCGTTGGGGTTGTGTCCTAGTGGTCTGTCAGATGAAAGATGGTGGATGAGCGAAGACGATTTCTCCCCAAGAGCAAGGCGCAAGGAGGGAGTGAAAGCCACCATCCCCTCTCGCCATCACGTGATAAACGCCTCCCGGATACAGGTGTCTCAACGTTCTCGGCATCTCAGGGCAAGAACGTCCCAGATGCCGGTGGCTAGGAAAATGTTCAAATGAGACACCTGACACAAATGGCACCACAAGAGAACCCCCGCATTCGCCCCGAAATCCCCCCTCGATCTCAACGCCATTCCTCGTAGGTATGAGGTTTGCAGCGCAAGCCCTACAGCGGGACTGTCCCTATGCGATTAAACGAAGAACCGAAATCGGTCGTCTGCTCGAAATAGCGGCAACGAAACTGATCAATCTCAGACCATTCAGGAACGAACAAAGAGCAGTGAAACGAAGGCCGAAAAACCACCCGCTACTCAACGCCCCACGGCATGAATATGAAGAGGTGTTCCACCGCTACGCTACTATCGAAAAAGTGCTTAACCTCGTGCCATTCGCTCCTGACCCCATTCAGAAATAATGACGCTTTCCATGCCATTCGCATCTGACCCCGACGCGCATCGAAAGAAATTCACAATGCGGAACCTGACCCCTTTTATGACGGAGTACGCTGTCAAATAAGTGCGCAACAGCGTGGGTCGCGGAGCGGTAGGAATGAGGTGATTCACCTGGAATCCGAGCTGACGCCCATCCCCGGTTCCTTCCCGCAGGGAAGGTCGCTTGAAGGGGAGGTGTGTACCGATCACTCGAACGAAAAACCAACCACCAACAATCCGGAAATGTTACAATGAAGCACCTGACCCGAAATACCTGACCCGAAATAATTTGGTAATCCCGTACGATGATAATTTGGGATTTAACACTTATCTTATGGAAATCTCTATAATCTTTTTCTCAAGCTTGTATAATTTTATCAAATCAATGGCGCTTTTCATTACTTCATCCTCATCCTGACCTCCATCAAGAACAATAATAATTTCCATGTTATTCTTAGTTGTTATTATCGACCCAGAAAGACCATTTTTATTTTTAGACTGCATAGCATCACGTGCCCTTAAAGATGATGAAAGCTTTCTTCCGTCAACATCACCCTTCATCACCACAACTAGTTCTTTATGTTTCTTCTCTTCGACCGAATGGCACGAAAATACGAATGTAAATAATAGAGTGGAAATTGATAACCAAAAATATTTATAGAATGCCATAGAGATGCTATTTTTTGGGAATGTTCGATCCCTCATTAAAGGTGTATCTCCCGGAAAGAATATTACTATCATCGTATATAACTTTATAGTCAAAAGCCCCCGCTCCTCCTCTGGCATTGATCTGAATATCCGAAAAAGGAAGGACGGCAAAAGCATCCGAAGCCACTGCTCTTGCTCCATGAGCTCGAGTTAATATGAAAAAGCTGACAACAGCCGGCGAGGCATTAAGAATTGGCGTCCCGTGAACTTTACTGCCATCAGTAAGCGTGTATCTATGTTCTGCTTGGATTGAGGTACTTTTACATTCCGCTAATTTCTGCACACACGGGCAGTCCCCATCGGTTTTCCAGCCATATTCCATATACACAGAAATACCTGCGTCTGTCGGCATTTTACCATCAGTAATCTCTTGGAAATTTAGGGATGAATATCCTGCAGCACGGAGATCCGGAAGTACGGACCACATCATATCAGTAATATTTCCATGCCTTGTGGAATAGTCAAGAATCTCATACGACTTCCTAAGTGTGAAATAGTTATATCTTTTATAAACAACTGCTTTAGCTGTTATGCAACTCTTCACTTTTTCAGCTGACGGCTTATCTTTCGTGAGTTTCCCATCAATTTTACAACAGCACGGCCCTGCCACTACCCCCCCAGAAGCTGACTCGTTTCCAAGCAAATCAAAATTCCGGATCGGATCATTCCCCACAAACCCATACAGGTTGATCCCGCCGCGTTCCCCGATCGGATCTCTGGATGGCCAGCGGCCTGTCACGGGGTCGTAATACCTGTAGCCGTAGTAGTAGAGGCCGGTTTCCGCATCTAGCGGCTTGGTGCTGAAACGGTGGGAGAAATCCTGGGCTTTCGTTCCGGTGGCGACGGTTGTCCTACCGAAGGGATCGTATTCGTAGTGGGCTTGAACCGTTCCGGTGGAGTCGAGGTATTCACTGACGTTTCCGTTCCCGTCGTAGGTGGGGAAGAAGTTTGCTAGTGCCGAGTGATCAGTGACCAGGAGGAGACCGCCTACGCCGCCTGCTCCTTGCATTGAACCCGATAAATCCATTCCCCAAAGGTAGCTCTTTTCAAGAGTGGTGCCAGCGTATTCTGCGATGGGGTTCCTGTTCTATTTTCCTGGGAACTTACGACATCAGGAATGACGGCAGCGGGAAGGCCGCCGGGCCGGATGGAGCTGTGCGATCCCACAATGAGGCCGAGGGAGAATATATCGCGAAGAAGGCATTGGAGATTCTGGAGCTTCCAAGCGATACGGATTCGTTGGCAGTTCTTCGGAAGGGTGATTGGCGGAAAGTCCTGGTTGCCGTCCTACTTCGTCAAAGAACGGCGGTAGGAAACAGTTGGCTTTCGGAGCGTCTCGCGATGGGGCATACCGCAAGTGTGAGCCGTTTGGTCGCTGATTTCAAAAAGGACAAAGACAAGATGGAGAGACTGGGGCAAATCGAAAAAATGTTAAAATGCAACTGACCCCATTTAAGCCGTCGGAGTATTGTTTGACGGAGTCGGTGAGGCCGTCGGCGTTGATGGTGGAGACCGAGTAAGTGCCATATTATTTCTCTGGGAACATATGATGGAGCACGGAAAACTCTCCCAAAATCCCCCCTCACCCTCCAAGCAATTCCCCGTAGATATAAGCTTTGGAGCGGAAGCTCCACAACGGGGCTGTCACTATGCGATAGTGGACTCGTTTGATGCTATGTCACGCCGATTCTCAAATCCCTCACACTCCAAAGCACCCCCGCCGCCGCCTTCCCGCTCCCCCGCATCCGCCGCGCACCATCCTTTCTCTTCTCCGTGAACCGGTCACGCGCCGCTGCGAAAGCATCGTTCACGAATCCCTTGCTGCCTATTACCGCACCGTCCGTGAAATACCTCACCCGGCAGCGCAGCATCTTCGCCATATCCAGGTCGGGCAAGACCGTCTGGTTGTCGCCTGATTCCATCGCTTCCGCATCGTTCTTTGAAATCCTCATTTTACCGGAAACCGCAACCTTCGCATTGAGCGTTTTCCGCTCCAAGGCCAGCCCCAGCAACCTCCGGTATCTCTTCGATGCCACCTTCCACTCCCCCGCATCAAAACCCGTATCGGTATCCGATGTGATCGCCCGCACCAGCCCTTCCCGCGCCTTCTTCCCATTTCCCCTCGGTCCGCCGCCAACCGCCTCGCCATAGCTGCTCCAGCGGTAATCCGCCGGATCCTCCACCATCCCGGCTCGCACCGGATTGAGGTCGATGTAAGCCGCCATCGTCCGCGCCGCCGTCCCGCCCTCCACGATCACGCTCTTGAAACGCTCCTCCCAGAGCGTTCCCGTCCGGTTGTGCGTGCGGTTGAACCAGCGGGTGAAACGCTGCAACAGGGTCTTCATGAAATCGCTCAGATCGTGCATCCGCCTGGTGAAACGACCGTGGATCTCGGCGACCCGCTCCGGGTTCCCTCCCGCCACACCGCCCTCCGTCCGCGCCGCAAGCAGCTCGTCGGCAACGGATTTCACGAAATTCTCCCCGTAAAAAACACCCAGCCGATTGAGCAGTTCCGCATCGCCCAGGCCGCCCTGCGGCATCGGCGGCACCTCAAGCAGGATGTGGAAGTGGTTCGACATCACACAGTAGGAAAGCACCCGGCAGCCGCTGAAATTCTCCATCATCCGCATGAACATCCGGAATTTTCCCCTCTCCTCGTCTCCGAACACGAACCGCCTGTCCACCACCCGCGACACACAGTGGTAAATCGACGGCTTCTCCTCCGAGTCCGCCCACGGCGAAATCCAGCGCTTCTTCCCTTTCATGGAACCACCCTACCCATCCAATCCCCGTAGTTGTGATTTGAAAATCGAAGTGCAACACCGCACCGAAGACAATCAAACACAATGACCACCAGATACAAACATCTCACCTATTATGATCGACACACTCTCGGGAAGCTACGGAAGTCCGGGCACGGAGT
>CAJQKQ010000033.1 GCA_905478925.1 uncultured Verrucomicrobiales bacterium | reverse complement strand
GCACCTGACCCCAATTACGATCCGTTCCCCGCTGAAGAGTTTCGCGCTACAGTTTCGGCCCCCGGAAGCCGTAGGTGACGGGCAGGATTCAGAAAGAACCAACTAGCAAAGCAGTATCCTATAGAAGCGCAACATCCAACGAGCAACAATCATGAACCACGAAGAAGAGAATCACGAAAATATCATCGAGAACTTGAACCATTCCGGACTATCGCGGCGGGGGTTCCTGCACGGCATGGGCGGGATGGGAGCCTTTCTCGGCATGGGCGGATTGGCTGGGAGCGCCATTGCGGCCGAGGCCCCGAAGGATGCCGATGGGAAAGTGATTCCCGGTTTTGAGAAGGGACAGGATGATCCGAATGCGGCGAAAGGCTGGCAGGCGGTCTCGGATCGTAAGATCCGCGTGGGCATCGCCGGATACGGGCTCTGTAAATTTGGTGGGGCCTTCTTTTATCAAAGTCACCCCAACGTCGAAGTGGTGGCCGCCACGGATCTCGACCCAGGACGTTGTGCCGCCCTGGCCAAGGCGGTGGGGGCGAAGAAGACCTACCCGTCCTGTGAAGAGATGATCAAGGACAAGAGCATCGAGGCGGTCTACATTGCGACCGATGCGCCGAGTCATGCACGCCTCGCGATCATGGCGTTGAATCACGACAAGCATGTCGTATCTGCGGTGCCCGCGGTGTTTGGATTTGAGGCAGAGGGCGAGGCGGAAGAGTTGTTCAACGCCGTGAAGAAGAGCGGCATGAAGTACATGATGAATGAGACCTCCACGTTTCATGCCGACCTCTACGCCAAGCGTCTGCAGTGCCAGGCAGGCGCATTGGGTAAGGTCATTTACTCCGAGGGGGAATATTGGCACGACTTCGGATCCAAGGGGCTTCCCGGCTTCAATCCCAAGAACGGCAAGATTGATCTTAACGGCTGGCGCCGGGCTCTTCCGCCGATGTGGTATCCTACTCATGCGATGGCGTACTACGTTTCCATCACGGGCGGCCGCTTCACCGAAGTATCCGGAGTGGGCACGGCCGGCCTCTACCCGGAATACAATGGTGGCGACAACCAGCACAAGAATCCCTTCGGCACGGAAATCGCGATGCTCAAGACCAGTGAGGGCGGCATCTCACGGATGGGGGGCAGCTGGGACATGAAGAATGCCCACGGAGAACAAGGGCGCGTTTACGGGGAGAAGCCGCATGACAAGAATGTCAGCGGAGTTCGTCCTCCTCTACCGCCAAGTGTCGGGGCGGGTGGTCATGGCGGCTCTCATGGGCAGCTGACCAACAATTTCATCGAGTCTATTCTGCTGGATCAGATGCCCATCGTGCACGTGGGGGATGCCCTGAACATGACGCTGGCCGGAGTGATTGCCCACAAGTCGGCGCTCAAGGGCGGGGAGTGGATGAATATTCCTCAGTATGATTTATAGGGGGAAAAGATGAATCCTACACGACTATTGCTTGCGCTGCTGCTAGGATTTTGCTTTTCGGTGAGGCTCCTGAAACAGCCGTTGGGCCGGATCGGAGGGCGGGGAAATGGGGGTTGGTGCGTCTCCGGTTCGCTCGGCAGCCGGAGCTTCGTTTGGTGCCAAGTTCATGTCCAGTAGCAACTCGGTCGCGGTGGTGGGATGGAGGTCGAGGCGGTCCACATAAGTCGGCAGCTCGACACAGCAAGCATCGGGAAGGTTGGTGATGTAGCCATCGTTGCGGAGGTGGGCACTCAACCCCCTTTCACCCCCTCAACGGCGCCCTCAAGCTCCTCACCTCAAAGGGAAATTCATCTAGCAGCACCGCCGCTAAACTAATCCTTGGCATGGCGGGAAGGAGGATTATGCTCCCGGCCAAAGAATTTCAGCCCTGAAGCACCCTGCGGACGTAGGCGGCCGGCTTTTTCACCTGAATCTCCGTTTCACCGTTCGCGTGCTCCAATATCTTGGCTCAATTCCCGCCCCTCTTCCCCCCTCCCGGGCGCGCCCGGGGAAAGACATCGATGAAACGGGGCTCAGGGCTCCAGTTTCATAAGAGTAATCCTAACAATCAAAATTATGAGTTATCGTTCAATGTTATTGGTGCTGGTCGGTCTGATTCTTTCGGGCCTGTTGTCGGCGCAGCGCGTCACAGCAGCGGACGAGAAGACTCGCGAGCTTAAGCTTTCGAACAAGTTTCTGCTGATACCGATCGGCCCGAGCACAAAAGCCAAAGTCAATCACCTGAAGGTCGTCATCGACGGGAAACCGGTCTACCAGTACGAGCTGCGTGTCGCGCCCAAGACCGAGGACATCCTGTGGTGGTCGTTCTTCGACGTCAGCCGCTTCGCCGGTAAGGCTGCCTCGATCACACTGACCGGCGGCGAGACCGCGGGCATTGATCTGATCAAGCTCGGTGCGAAGATCCCCGGAAAGGTCCCGCTCTATAAAGAAAAGCTCCGTCCTCAATTCCACTTCACCACGCGTCGTGGATGGATTAACGATCCCAACGGACTGATCTACTACAAGGGCCTGTACCACATGTACTACCAGTACAATCCGGTCAGCACCCGCTGGGGCAACATGACCTGGGGACACGCGGTCAGCAAGGATCTGGTGCATTGGAAGGAACAAGCCGCAGTGCTGTTCCCCGACTCAAACGGGACGTGCTACTCCGGGGCGGCGTTCATTGACCGAAACAACCTGCTCGGAGCCAAGACCGGCGATGAAGAGGTGCTTACCGCATTCTATCTGCGAACGAAGATCGGGCTCTGTATGGCGACTTCCAACGATGCGGGCATGACGTTCACTGACTACAAAGGCAATCCCGTGCTGCCTCTCAAGGGCGCACGGATCGACACGCCCAGACCGTTCTGGTACGAACCGACCAAACGCTGGATCGCGCCGACCTACGATCACTTCGTCAACGAGAGCGGCAAGAAAATGCGTGCCGTGGGCTTCTACAGCTCTACTGACCTGAAGACCTGGAAGTATGAGAGTCGGGTCGAGCAGAAGAAGTGGGGCGATGAACTCTGCGGATGCGTCGACTTCTTCCAACTGCCCGTCGACGGCGACAAGAAGAACACCAAATGGGTCATGATCATGATCGACGGCAGTTACATCATCGGCACGTTCGACGGACACGTGTTCAAAACGCTCGAAGGCAAGCCGGCTGCGACCACCGACCGCGTTCGTTCATTGGTGAAGTTCGGAAACTTCTACGCGACACAAAGTTGGCACAACATGCCCGACGAGCGGCGCATTCAAATCACTTGGATGCGCGGCGGACAGTACAAGGGCATGCCCTTCAACCAGCAGTTTACTGTTGCCTCGGAATTAACGCTCCATTCAAGCCCCGACGGACCTCGCCTGCGAATGAACCCGATCAAGGAACTCGAAACGCTACGCAAGAAGACCTACACGTGGGATGATCTCACGCTGAAGCCTGACGCCAATCCGCTCGAGGACCTCAAGGGCGATCTGTTCGATATTGAAGTCGAGTTCACCCCAGGCTCCGACGGCCAGACGATCTTCGACCTGCGGGGCCGGAAGGTGATCTACGACGCCAAGACCAGGATCTTGTCCATCGGTAAGGTCCACAGCCCGCTGGAGAGCGTCAAGGGAGCGATCCGCCTGAGGATTCTGCTGGATCGCACCTCGATCGAAGTGTTCGCCAATGATGGCCGCGTTTACATGCCGCTCTGCATCACCGCCGAAGACGACAATCTCTCCCTGTCGGCGAGTTGCGATCAAGGTGAAGTCAAGGTGCGATCCCTGCACGTCCACGAGTTGAAATCCGCGTGGGAGTGAATCGATGGATTTACGCGCAGTCGGATATCAATTCCCGTTCTCCCCTCACAACAACGCCACCCAAAAAGCAAATTTCTGGCACTACACTGCCGCACGCCACGAATTGTGAAAAGTAGAAGGGCTGTCCCGACGAGTTGATTGCGTTTTAGGAGTGGTGATAACAAAACAGGCAAGCACCTCTCGATGCTTGCCTGTGAGATTCGTTACCTGTGGACAGGTGATTTAGCTTTTTGGTGTCGGAGTCGCGTCCGAAGTTGATGCTTCTAGGCGCTCAATGGTAGCGCTTTTACGCAGAGTCTCGAGGTAGGCTCCGACTGCTGCCTGCTTGGCGTTCTGGTTCAGGTAGCCGATGATGCGCTCTTTCGCTTCGTCGAAGCTGGTTGTGCCAGCATCTTTGCGGCCTGTCACCTTGATGATGTGGTAGCCGAAGGATGTTTCGATGACTTCACCGACCGAATTGACGTCTTGGCTGAAGGCGGCAGTTTCAAATTTAGGCGCCATTTGACCACGGCCGAAGTCGCCGAGCGAGCCGCCTTGTGCGCCACTTGGGCAACCTGAATGTGCTTTGGCGGCATCTTCGAAGGTTGTTTTCTTTGCCAGAATGTCTGTGCGGATTGTTTCGAGCTGTGTCTTTTTCTCGGCTTTCGCTTGGTCGGTCTCTCCGTCGTCAAACTTAATCAGAATGTGGCTGGCAGAGACGCCTTCCGGCTGTGCGAATTGCTTGGTGTTACTGTCGTAGAATGCTTGAGCGTCGGCTTCAGTTGCTTCAGTAATATCACCTGTTTGGCTTTCGATGAGTTGGCGGGCGGCCATGTCGGTCTTGATGTTTCCTTTCATCTCTTCGAGTGACATGCCCTGTGCTGTCAGCGCCGCTTCGAGTGTCATTCCACCCGGGACCGATCCTTTGATTTGTTCCAAAGTGCCAGCGATGTCTGCATCTGAGATGACGATTTTCGACTTTGCGACTGCTGCGGTTACGAGCTTTTGCGTGATTAAATTATCTTCCGCTTGCTTGAGAAGCCTGGGACGCATTTCCGGGGGGACTTGTTGGCCGCGAGATTGCATCTGTTGGAGGCCCATGGTCACCATCTTATCGATTTCGCCTCGTGTGATGTCCTCGCCGTTCACGCGGATGATCACCGAATCCACCGCTGGTGCTTGAGTGGCTGCTGGCGCAGTGGCCTCAGATTCCGTGGCCGCGAAGAGAGTGGTCGAGGCTGTGCTAGCTGCGAGTAGCAGTGCTGCTGTTGAAAATGCTTTGAGATTTGTCATGGATACGTAATGATGGTTCTTATTGTTGTGGTTGCGAGGAATTTGCTTTTTGGGTGGCGTCCTTGAGGGCGCCGCTGAGGAGAGGGGAGCGGGGAGAATGGGGGTTGGTATTCTTCGAGCCCGGTTAATTACTCCCGCAGCTAGAGAATTTTTACAAAAATCTCCAATATTATTTCGACCAAAGTGTCTTGGCCGTCTTTCCGGCCCGACTGAATCGCTATTTGCCCGGCGATCGAGCGAGTCGCCTTCCGGTAGCGGCACGGGCAAGTTCCTTCTCGCCGGGATGTGTCTCATTCGATGGCCGGCAAAATAGCGAGGTCGATGGCTCGGGAGTTTTCTCGTTCAAAGAGCACGGCGATCCGGCCGTCGGGCAGCACGGCGATGTCGCTGTAGGCCGAGCTCCAGGGATAGATGACTCTCGCGTCTGGCCAGGTCTTGCCGTCGTCGTAACTCATTCGGAGCATCATGAACGTGCGCCACGTCCATGCCGGGTTCGAAAAGAGGAGTATCCCCGGTTTGGCACCCTCGGTCCAGCGGTAGCGTCGAATCGACGCCTGGCATCTCGGCTCGAGCAGCATCGGATCGCGACGGAATGACGAGAAGGTCTCGCCGCCGTCCTTGGAGATGGCCACGCCGCGATGAACTTCGGGCACGCCATGGTTGCGGCTGTTGAGCATCACCGCGCCGTCTTCCAGTTCGACCGCTTCGCACTCGTTGAGCCCGTGCTCCGTTGCGGCGCCGATTTCCCAGGTCTGTCCGTGGTCGTCGCTGTAGAGGATATGGCTGTGGTAGGTTTGCGGCCCGCCCGGCGGCAACGACTTGTGGTCGCACGGTATGATCAGGCGGCCTTTGTGCTTGCCGCGCTGGAGCTGAATGCCCGCGCCGGGGCCTGTGGCGTACCAGCTCCAGTGCTCCAGCTTTACCGATCGGGTGATTTCCTTCGGCGGGCTCCAGGTCTTTCCGTCGTCGTCCGAGTAGGTGACAAAGACGCGACGCGAATCCTCCCCGTAGCCGGCCCGGATATCTCCCTCGTGGACCTTGGAACTGTTCCAGGTATGCAGGCTCCAGATCCTGCCGGTAGACTGATCCACGACGGGGCAGGGGTTGCCCGCCACGTTGCCCTGTTCGTCGAAGACGATGATCTCGTCTCCCCAAGTCTTGCCGCCATCTTCACTGCGGCGGACAACGCTGTCGATGTCGGCCGTGTCCCCGCCGCCGTTGCGTCTTGCCTCGGCGAATGCCAGGATCGTGCCCTTCTTTGTTACCACCAGCGCGGGAATACGGTAGGTGTGCGTCCCTTGGGAGCCGCTCCGGTAGAGGGTCTGCCTTTCCGGTAGGAGAACCATCTCGCCGTCGGACTCGACCTGGTAGTCGTAGACTTTCATTGTCGCCCGCCACGATCGCAGAGCTGTCATCACGCCGAGCTTGTGCGCTTGGCCGGTTTCGGGCGGATCAATCGCCGACGCTGCGGGAAACTCGTCGACCGTTGCGACCTGTTTGCCATTGATGGCCCATGTGAGCGTTCCGTTGTTGACGACGAAGTCGACGTCAAAAGGCTCGCCCGGCACGATATAATCCGAGGCATCGGCGAAGATTTTCGCCTCTTTGCCGAAGACGGGCCCTTCCCCGGCGATCTTGCCGAGCCGCCCGTCGAACATGAACCAATGCCCATTCACGGACACGCCGGCACCCGTTCCTTCGAGTTTGTCGATCGACATTCTTGCGTGGATGCGAGCGTTCGGACTGGTGACCCCCGCACCGGCATACACGAACTTGTACATGCCATCCATGATGAACGCCTTGTCGTCCTTCCGGTCGCCTTCGCGTGTTAACTCGCCGACCACCGAGGCGGAGTCGGTCAGTTTGCCGTCAACAATGATGTCATATTCCGTGCCAAAGGTTGTGGTTGGAAGTGCGACGAATAACAGGCTCAAGAATGCCATCGTCCGCGTTTGTTGCTTATTCATACGGACGACTTTGCAACGTATCAGGGTATCTTGTCGAGGCTAGCACGATCCTGAACCCAACGGTCATGTTGAAGTCCCAATCGACACAACACGGAGCGCGCTTTATGAGCGAGGCCGACCGGGAGACCTCTTCCCGAAGTGCTTCACTTTGAGGTTGCTGATTTCGCCCATGGCCTCCCACTTCCACGAGACGCCGAAGCCGCCGTAGGGGATGGGCTCGAGTTCCCCTCCGTCGTGGGTGATCTCGAAGAGCTGCTCCCCATCGAGCCAAGCGGTGATGGTCTGGCCCCGCACCCGGAGGCGCAGGTGCGCTTCGGCGGGGTCTTTACAGTTCTTGGCCTTGCCGGATCCAAGTTTCCCGTTCTTGCCGGCGCGTTTCGACGGGTTCCAACCATTGCCGGGCATGAACCAGCGATTGTTGGCCCCGAGGCTCCAGCCCCCTTCGGGTTTGATGCCCAGCGAGTAACAGGTGTTGGGCTGGTTCCAACTCTCGGTGACCTCTGCCGCGCGGAAAGTCACCCCCATGCCTCGCGAATCACCCGGGATGTGGGCGTGGAAAAACTCCCGGTTGGCAGGCAGCATCTTGTAGTCGAACGACACCTCGTAATCGGTCCAGCTCTTGTCTCCGTTGCCGGTGATCGCCAGCCCGCCGCGACCGTTGGCCCAGTGACCGTACCGGAAACCGGGGCGAATGTGGCGTTGGGAGGCGAGCTTGCCATTCTCAACGTGCCACCCGGTGCGCCACAGGTCCCAGCGCAGGCCGGCATAGTCGAGCTGGAACTCGCCGGGAGTATCCATTTCGCGCCCCGCTGTGGGCGTGCTAGATGACTCGATCTTCCGGATATGCCTGGGCGCAATGAGGATGTCGCCGAACAGGGCACGCGCCTTGAGTGGTGGACCTTTGAGGTGGCCGCTGATGTGATCACCATTGCCGAGCTCCACGGACACCCCGCGATCACCGACCGGCTCCACGACCCGGATTGCGGAGATCGGGATCGCCAGCTTCGCACCCAGGGGCTTTGACGCCAGTTGCAGGGTTTCGGACTTCGGTTCCAGTTCAATCCGCGACCCATCGGAAAGGGTGACTTGCCATCTCGGAAGCGGTGCTGCGCCGCTCGAAACCGTAGCGAGCCATAAAACGAATAGGGAGATTGGGATGGTGTTCATTGTTGTAGGATTGGATGTTGCGCAGAACAACTTAGTGCCCTGAAAACCTTAATCTGACGGATGGGGATTTTTAAGGTCTTGAGAAAAAGGCTTCCGATGGTCGCGGAGGGTCAGAAAGCTCGACGCTTTTTCCCAATAGCTGCGTTGCGCGTCGAGTCGTGAATCTCGATTGCCTGCGCTCCACTCCGGCCAAGCGGCGTGTGCCCACCTCCTCCGGAGGGCATGGTATGGTGGCTTTCACTCCCTCCTTGCGCCTTGCTCTTGGAAAAAATCGCCTTCGCCCATCCGTCAGATTAAGGTGTTTCAGAACACTAGCTCATTTTCTGCCGCTATGGGTAAAGAGATTGTAAAAACGAATTGATGAAGTGCACTTATAGGGTGCTCAATACTTGGTGGATCCCCTTTGTATGTGGCGGACAACATTTACCTGACCACTCCGGAAGTGATGGCGCGGTGGTCGCCTTATATGTTTGGCGCCGGTCGCAGCCCTCAGCCGTTTGTGTATTGGAAGAAATTCGATTCCAAAAAATATCGCGGGAAAGTGCTCGGTGGGCAGGTGTGTTCGTGGCCCAATGAGGAAAAAGCGGAAGAGGGAATGCTCTTCGGCACGGGCCCCGGGTTCCCTGATTACGGGCGGCCCGGCAAGCGGGTGCAGATCATGGCCGAGCGGGTTTGGAGCGGATCCAGCACCACCTCGAAGGACCTCCTCGAGCGGGTCGGCAAGAGCTGCTGGAAATAGATCTCCGCGATTCTGGGACACCATCCGATGATGAGATTCCGGGAGCCCTGAGAGGGTGGCAACGGAGCACGGGAAAATTTGGACTGCGGTGGCAAAACCCTGAAAGGGTGTCGACACCGCTTTGGGGGAGGCTGGTGAGAGCCATCATTCTGAGCCGACCCTCTATTAGCGAAAACTTGGAGTGGTAAGTCCGAGAGTCAGTCATTCAAAATGGATGCGTTTTGCATGATCTGAGTGTATGCTGCGTTTGTAACAAAGAAGTTCATGGCTGCCACCACCAAAAGCAGTGTTCAGGTTCGACTGGACGAAGATCTCAAAAAAGATGCGGAAGCCGTCTTTGCAAATCTTGGGGTGGATGCTCCTACCGCTATTCGAATGTTTTTGAAGAAGGTCGTGGCGACACGTTCCATCCCTTTTATGGTGGAGGAAAATCCCTACCTCTTCACCCCAGAAGAAGAAGCCGAAATCCTGCAAGCTGCGGAAGAGTCCTACGATCCTAAGAACTTGGATGGGCCATTCCATTCCGCAAAAGAAGCGATTGAATTTTTGGGCGCATCTACTCCGAAAGCATGACGATATTTTTTCGCCTGGTTATACGCTGCGTTGATCTCCTTAACCGCCTCCTCAGCTTTGGCTCGGAAAAACACAGCAGAGGGTCGGTCGCTCTATGAAACATTCGATCTCCTGAGGTCATTTTGTCTCAATGTGCAAACGAATGAACATTGCTAGGAAATTGCTTTTTGGGTGGCGTCGCTGAGGAGAGAAAGGGGAGTGTTTAGGGTGCGACATGGGAAGCGCTTAGCAAGTATTTACTTGCTCCTCATGTAAGCAGAGCCTTCCTGGCCAGTATGTAGCGCAGCGGACTTTTTTTTATGCTGTTGCGGTCATATCGCATCCGCTGATCACCTCCGCGGGCTTTCCTTGCTCTTCATCCACTCCTCTGTGATATCCTGCATCTTGAGATCGGAGGTGATCAAGAACTTGTCGATCATCGTGCCATCTTCCCGCATCCAGATGCTCAGTGTGTGCACGCCGGGCTCTTTTACGTCAATCCATACGTCCGTCCACCCCGTCCTGCCAAAGCTGGCAGTCACGTCCTTCTGGGTAACCATGTCAATCCCAGCCCAGACCGAGTCGCTGTTCGCATGTTTGCACGACGCCCGCATCCAGAGCTCGTATGACCCTGCCACAGGGAAATCGACAAGATAGTCCAGCCGAGGGCTTTCGGCTTCAAAATACCCCACTGCGCCGAAATTCTTCCCTGTATCCGGAAGTGCCTCCATCATCCCTTTGCCCGAGCTGTCGCTCTTCTCTGTCGAGAATTCCCACTTCCATCCGCTGCCCTCGCCGCGGCCGTCGATCTTATTCGAGTAGCTCTCCGCTTCCATCGTAATGGATTTCCCGTCGGTACTCCTGAATACCTTGGCGCCGCTCCATTCTGCGGATGCCGCTGCGGAAGGCCGACCCTCGTTATTGTTCAGGTCGCGCATCTTGACCGTGTATGAGTATTTCTTTTTCGGGTCCAGCCCAGTGTCCTTGTAGAAAGGGGTCTTTATCCACCCACTGTCATCACCCCCGGGATTACCACTGGTTTCGGTGAAGTAGTATTTTACGTTCCCGAGAGGATCGACGCCTTCCTCTGATTGCATGACCGCGGTGGTCGAATTCACGAAGATCGGGGCGATCCTAAACGCGGCAGGATTCGGCGTCGGTGGGGTTTCGTCCTTGATGGCCACGGAGTAGATTTCGAAGGTGTCGATCGCGCCCTTAAAGTAGTTTCCTTTCCGTCCGCGACCCAGGTAGCACTCGGTGGCATTCACGTCGTCTGGATTCAGCGTCATCTTCTCGTTGCTGGCGGCCTCTTTGTCGTTGATGAACAGCTTCCCGCTGTCTTCCGACAGGATAACCAGGATCTGCGTAGGAATACCTTTCTTCAAGGCCGGACCTTTGAGTTCCTGTCGGGTGGAGCCCTTGCTTATAGAGAACACGCACCTGCCGTCTCGTGTACCCAAATAGACGCGATCGCCGCGGCTGTTGGAGAACTCGGCAATGGTTGCATCGCCTTCCCCCTGCCAAGTGACGTCCGCCTTCATGGATATATTATTCATGTCCGCAACATCATTTTGCAGCTCAACGAACTGGTCCTTGCCGTTGAGCCTGAGAACGCCCTTGCCATTCTCCTTCGCGAACACGGGCTTGCCCACCAGATAGCCCCATGTGACGCCAAAATCATCCGCGGCCATCCATTCATGCGCTGTGTCGAAGCTCATTTGCGTGTAGACGCCACCGAAATCCTCGTCGGACTCCCCGGCCTCCTGGCCTCCGCCCCAGCTCCACGTGAACCATTTTCCTTTGTTCACCAGGTTGTCCTTCGCGTAGGCTCCATCGACCATGGCGTTGCCCGTAACACTTCCATTAGATACGGCTACACCCTTTAGTGTGGCAAGACCACCACACACTTCCCCCATGGATGTGGCGTGCTCCAGGACCTTCGCGTGGTCTTTGACGGTCGATTTTCTGGATACTTTTCCCCAATCACGGACTTTCGCATGATCCCGCACGGTGGACTCACGCTCAACCCGTGCGTGACCGCTCACGATGGCGTTGTCGCGCACGGTGGAGTCAGACACCACGGCATAGTCTTCAATACGCGCGTTCCCCAGCACCTGAGAGGTGCCCAAGACCTGCGCGTGGGGACCGACGTAGGCCGTCGCGTCCACTCGAGCCGTCGCGGCCACGAAGCCGCCGCCGTTTTTATGCGGAGCGCCGTTTTCGGTCGGCGTCTCATTCATCAGAACATCAAGTGGCGAGCAGCTGGTGAGTTTGAGCTTGTAAGGGAATTTTTCCTGCTCGAAGGAACGGAAATCACTCGTCATGTCGATGGGGAGGATCTTCGTTGGCACAGCACACACAACCAAGTAGAGTCTCTCGAGCCCCTCTGTGCTGATCGTGGCTTCGCCGCCCGTCTTCACGACATCACCATAAACCGGCTTGCCGTCCGGCTTCACGCCAACGAATGCGGCGCGCCAATCGCCTCCGCGTTTCGTGCTGATGTAGCCATCAAGCAATGCCTTTGCGGTTTTCCCATCGATCTTCATCGGACAGACATTGTAGCCGAGCTGCTGAGGGGTCATCTCCTTCGGCGGGCGGCACCAGTCAGTGTCATAGGGTATCTTTTCGAGAAGCGTCTGTGCGTAGCGCTTCATCTCAGGACGCTCCCAATCGCCATCCTTCTTGTAGAGGTCGTCGCGACGGATTATCTCTCCGTCGTCATCTTCCGGGAATATTTCATAGTCCCAGGTGATGCCTTTCTGGATCTTGCGCGTCCATTCATAGCCGAGGTCCGTCGAGGGATCCGGATCGAACCTCGGGAAGGCCGTCCACGGATACTCCGCTGGGTTTGCGTCATACCAGAGCTTGGAGATGAACATCGGGCCGTATTCGGGCGTTTGAGACAGGTGCTCAAACATCAGGCGGTCGTGGTAGAAGGTTTGGCCATTTGCCGGGAAGAACATCGACACCCGACTCACCTGGAGTGGGGGCACAGACTGGTACATACCCAGGTATGTCTGCGGGAAGTTGGCGTGCACCTCCCAGTAGTTGTAACCCATGGTGGAGCCTGTCTGTGTTTGGCAGCCGTGCAACAGCTCATGCGGATTCATGAATCCGGGCGCCTGATTCCCATAGCCAAACCCTTTCTGTGATCCTGAATACCCTCCACTTGCCGGACGTATCACAATGGAGTACTTGATGCCATCGCCGCGGGTCTTTGGCGAAGTGCTTACGTGGGGGACACGCAACGCCATGCGCTCAGCGTAGATTTGGTAGATCTTCTCCGAAAACTCGAGCATTCCAGGGACTCTTTCCTTAAATGCCCATTCTTCATCCTCGTCCATATCTTCCAGGCTGCATTCGAACTCTCTATCTGCGATTTCCTTCATGAACATTTTTCGCGCCAGAGAGTGTTTGAAATGGGCGGATCGCGCCGTCCACCAGAACTTGTCGCCTTCTGCCCGCCACCAGTCGTGGATATCCGTCCCGAGCATGGGCCCGCCCTTGGCGTTATGCCTGACCTCCTCCTCACTCAATGCTTCCGTGTGCAGGCGAACGGTGATCAGCTTCCCGCTGAACGATGGACTGCTGGAAGAAGCGCCGCCGAGCACCATCTTGTGGCCCTCAGCAATGCGTAGCTTACGCGCGCCGCTGGAGACCTTCTTGCCATTGAGATACCATGTCTCGCGATCGGCGGTGCAGTTGACTGTAATGAGCTGGATCTCGTCGGATCCTTGGAACTGCTTTGGATAGGTCAGCGTGCCTGATGTCTGCTTGCCGTCTTCCGACTGCCAGCCAAAGATCGCCTCGCCATTCTTCGGGTCCTTGTCCTGCACCCACACTTCGATGGCGAGGTCCTCATTGCCCATCGCGGTCTTCTCAATCACAAAGTTGCCCTGCATGATATCGTTAGCGTCGAACTCAGCAGCGGGCACGTTCCCGATGTTGACTGCGTGTGGGTATTTTGCAGCGCGCTCGGCGTGGGGCACGTGAAGGCCAAAATCGCCGAAATTACCACCCACATCCGACTTTTTCCCGCCGCCGGATTTCCCAAGATTGTACCAATTCAAGACGGTATTCTTCTCGAACGTGCGCGACATCATGAACTCCGCATGAACTTCGACAAGCAGCCTTCCGGCCACCGCCAGGTTCCCGATCTTCTTGCCGGTTACCAGCGACTCTTCCTTTTCTAATGTTCCAGCAGCGGCCTTTTCTTTGATGAAAGCCTGATCAGCTTCGGTCAGCAGGGCGACCGGCAATTCGGTCGTCTGACCGTTCGCCCGTTTGATGGAGGCGGTTTTATCGTCTTTCATCCGGATAAACTCGCCTTCTAGAGTTTTCCCGTCCGAGGCCCGGGTGAAGGTCCGAGCCGAAGTGTCGGACATGAAACCGGCAGCGATCAACATCACTGCGAGTATGGTCAGGAGTTTAATCTTCATGATTTGGGAATAGTTCGTTCAGCTTCCGGGGTCAAGCGGCTAGCTGGAGAGGCGTGGAACTGAAAGTGGTGGGCAGGATGATTTTCGAACTGGGTGGCGAAGGTTCTTCATCCCCAACGGGGATACGGTTTCAGTTACACCCTCTGATTCCTTCCTGCTTTCCTGCCTTCCTGCCTTCCTGCCTTCCTGCCTTCCTCATTAAAACTACATTCTCCCATGCCTCTAGAATCCCGCCGTAAAATGCGCAACCGAAGAGGATCCAATAAGGAATGCAGGAATTTCTTTGCCAGTTTCCCACCCATTTCCGCAGTTCTGATTCCGGGCGTAACTGAAAGTGGTGGGCAGGATTATTTTTGAACTGGGTGGCGAAGGTTCTTCATCCCCAACGGGGATACGGATTTCAGCCCGGGGTTGGCGGAGTGGAACGGAGCCTACCCTGGGTAATCCGTATTCCGCATATCCCAACCCCAACGGGGTTGCGTCCGTCCCGGAATCAATCCCAGACGTATTTCTGGCGCTCCGGCAGAGCGGCATGACAAGATTCGGGGTTCGACATCGATCCGCGAGCATTGGCAATCGTTCG
>CAJQKQ010000032.1 GCA_905478925.1 uncultured Verrucomicrobiales bacterium | reverse complement strand
TAGCTTTGGCGGGCGACGTTCCATCGCTGATATCACTTGTTACAATCGTGTAAAGGGCTACGCCCCACGCGATTCTTGACAGCTAGGATCCAACGCGGTGAGCGTTCTTTTGAACACTTTTCGTGTTGGCTTGTAAATTTTGGAGCTGTTTCTTTGGTGGTTATGACTGCCATGAAAACACGTTGGTGCCACCCCCCTTTTCCTCTTGCTCGGTTCGCCCCTTCAGGGTATTTCACGTTCTAGGTGAAAAAGCAAATTCCTAGCATTAATCACCCACACAACCACGGGTGCGTTTGATACGAGCCGCCGCATCCTACAAAGTGCCCAAGCAGTTTGGCCGCCGAAAAATCGCCATTGCTGACTTTGAAAAGCTCATGCCCGACGCCGCCGACGGCCCCTCAAACCTCGCTGATAATGAACATCAGGTTATCCTCTATTACGCGTGGCTCACCTTCAAAGACGATAAACACCCTCAAGCAGACAAGGCCAAAGCACTCTGCCACGCTATTGCACCAAACTCAAAATACGGCAAACTCACCACACCATGATCTACCAACTCAAAAGAGAACAGCACGTCAACTGCAGCTTAAGCGATGCATGGGCATTTTTCTCCACTCCCAGAAATCTTGACAAACTAACACCTGACTCCGTTGGTTTCAAAATCACCCACTGCAGCTCAGAGACCGCACATGAAGGTCAGATGATAGGCTACAAAGTCAAAGTAGCTCCCTTCATATGGGTCACATGGCTCACTGAAATCACCAAGGTCAACGACATGCACTCCTTTGTCGATGACCAACGCATAGGACCTTACAAAGTCTGGCATCACACCCACCGCTTTGAAGAACAAGACGGCGGCGTCCTAATGACCGATGAAGTCACCTATGTGATGCCCTTCGGCATTATCGGCACCATCGTTCACGGCCTCTTTGTTAAAAACAAACTTCGCCACATTTTTGACGAGCGTAAGCGCCTCTGCGAGCAGTATTTCAGCGCAGAAAACGCTTCAGCCAATTAATCTTGTCTGCGTAGGGAGGCGTTAGTTCAAACCAATCAGGCCCCCAAGTCGGCTTGGTGACCACGGCACGTTCATAGCTGAACGCCTGCACGCCCGCCTTACCGCGGTATCGTCCATAGCCGCTAGCCCCTACTCCACCGAAGGGCATCTCCAGACTTGAGCCCTGCTTCATGGTGTCATTGATGCACACACCTCCAGATCGGACGTCATTCATCAGCCGCTGCTTCATCACCGCATCCTCACTGAAAATATACAAGGCAAGCGGCGAGTCGTATTGCCCCAAGTGAGCAACCCCCTTTTCCTCTTGCTCGGTTCGCCCCTTCAGGGTATTTGACGTTCTAGTTGAAAAAGCAAATTCCTAGCAATTCTACACCGTTCGATTAAGTGACCCCGGGGTCAGGAAAGCAATTTCCTAGTAGTTAGTCAAATTCCTAGCAGCCATTGGCCTAATCCTATGATCCGATCCATTACCCGTTTTTTGCTGCATCATTGTTTTCTGCACCGCTCCTCTCTCGCACATTGCCGCAGCTCCATTCACCATCGCGGTGATTGGAGATCAGCAGGTGCCTGTCAGCACCGCGGGATCGCTCCCCGCCTCGACAGACTACCTCTCCGATCCCTTCAACGGCGCCCTCAAGCGCCCCAGGTAAAAGGAAAATTCCTAATGTTTAAGCACATGGTTAGTATCGTAGCGATTGTTTTCACCACAGCCGCGACGCCCCCCGCAACGGCCGCGGAGAATTTGAGAATCAGCGTGACCAACGGATGGAAAGCGTTTGAAGTCATTACCGTTGGCGATAATCCTTCAGGCTACGTGATGCCCGGCACTTTCGACGGCATCGGCGCACAGATCGTCGGCTCAGAGTTGCGTGTGCAGATCAACCATGAATTAAGCGACGTTGGAACGATTAGCGAGGTCAATCTAAACCTCGCCAATTTCAAAACCTCAGTTGACAACATGGTCACCAGTGGCAGAACGGGTGGAGGAAGCTTCGTCAATTCGGCGCAGCAGGCCTATGATCGTTGGAGCGACGACGGCGGATTATCATGGATCGATACCACGGATACCTCCAACACCTCCTTCGACCGCTTCTGTTCGGGTCAGTCCTATAACGCCAAAACGTTCGGCGCCAATCGCGGCTTTGTTGACAGTATGTATATCACCGGTGAAGAATTTGGTTCTACCGGCAACGACCGCTTGTTTGCAATTGATCTTGCCACTCGTGATATGTATCAGCTCAGTGGTGTCTCAGGCAGCGCCGCTGGCGGGATCGGCGGCATGCCGTTCGACTCATGGGAAAACGCCGCCTTGCTCGATACCGGTGAAACCAACCACGTCGCCCTGCTGCTTTCACCCGACGGTGGCACGTCGACCATGCAGATTTACATCGGCGAAAAAGGCAAAGACAAAAACGGCCTCGCCTCCACCAGCTTCCTTGCCCGCAACGGCTTGGCCTATGGCAGCCACTATTACCTCTTTGATTCCCTGCCCACCATCGGCAGTCCGTCGAGCAATGGAACATTCGATACGACTCTCACCACCGGAAGCCTGACATCCTCTAAGTTCGAAGATGTCGATACCAGCCCGGCCGACCCCACAAAAGCAGTCCTCGGCAATCAGAACTCCGGGCTGTTCACGTTCGACTTCAATCTCGATTTCTCAGGCGGCAGCTTCGCGGCTGGCACCTCAGGCTTCTCGATCACCAAACTCCAAAACGACAACGCCAGCGGAAGCAACTCGTTCAACAATCCAGACAATGTCGACTGGACAGACGCGACCACGCTTGATGACATCACTTACTCGGACGGCCTGATCTTCGTCAACGAAGACTCAGGCGAAGGTGAAATTTGGATGATGGAGCCAGACGGCACGGGACTGCTCAAGATCGGTCAAACCCTCGACAACACGGAATCCACCGGTATTGTCGATATCTCCGATCTCGTCGGCTACAACGCAGGGAGCGTGCTGCTTTCCAATAACCAAGGCTCTAATTCGTCACTCAGCGTGTTGATCAACCCCAACGCCACCGAATATCCGAATTCAGCTCCATTCACCATCGCGGTGATTGGAGATCAGCAGGTGCCTGTCTCGAACACGACATTCTATCCGTCCTTCACCGCCCAGACCGATTGGCTGGCCGCCAACGCCCAGGCCGACAACATTCGTTTCGTGACCCAAGTGGGAGACATCGTGGAGAACGGCAACGACCTCGCCGAATTTACTCTAGCCGAAGCCGCCATGGCGACGCTCGACACCGCTACTAATGCCGACGGCGGCACCGGCATTGCTTGGAACGTCGCTTACGGCAACCACGAGGAAGATAGTAGCTAAGCGGGCGCTGATCCGGCCGGGGCCTGGGCTCACAACTACCGGACCTACTTCGGCAGTGCCAGTGGAACCCATCGCTACGCCGGTCAGCCGGAATACAAAGGAGTCAGCACCAACGACCTCAACACCTGGCACATCATCCGCTCGTCTGCCGCTGGCGGAGCGAGGGAGTATCTCATGCTCAACCTTGAGTATGACGTGCCCGGCCATACGCCCGGCTCGACTCCGGACCCAGCTGACGTGCCGGCCTTCGACGCCATCGCTTGGGCTCAGGGAATCATCGACACCTATCCCGGCATGCCAACCGTCATCACGACCCACGTGTTCGAGGGCACCGCCTTTGGTCCTCCCAACAATCCCTACACATCCGGCCCCGGGCGCAACAGCCAGCTGGAGATCTTCGACAAGCTCGTGAAGGACAATTCGCAGGTCTTCATGGTGTTCAGCGGACACACCAGCCAGGCCACCCACCAGGTGAAGACCAACACTGCCGGCCTCAAAGTCCTGCAGATGGTCACCGACTACAACAAGGTCCTGCCAAACGGCGGCGACGGGTTCTTCCGGCTGGTCGAACTCGACGAAGACGCCGACGAGATCCGCGTCAAGACCTACACCCCCGGCGTTCCCCAAAACCCGACCCCACGCTTCGACACCAGCGCCAACGGCGAATTCACCATTGCCTTGGATTGGAGCACCCGCTTCATTCCGCCTCCGAGCGGCCCGGTCATGGGCCTCCCCTCCAGCTCGGCTGCGACCGATGACGGCGCCACTCTCCAGTGCCAGTTGGGGGACGGGGATGCCACCTCGGTGACCCTCGTCTGGGCCTTCGACGACCAGGGAGAAACAACGGTCGGAACTTGGTCCGCCGCCTCGGGTGGCGGGTCGCATGCTTTCGGGGCAGCCGTGACAAATGACGTGCTCAGCCATGTCCTCAGCGGGCTCGCCGGCGACACAAACTACCATTTCCGATTCTTCGCCACCGACGGGGTCGATTCCGACTGGTCGAATACGGCAAGCTTTGTCACCGGCCTCGGCGGTCTTGCTGCACCCTCAAATTTCACCGGGCTGACCGGCATCATCTCGGGAGGAACCAAGGTCGACCTGAGCTGGACCGATGGATACGCGAATGAGACCGGTTTCCTGATCCGACGCTCGACCGATCCCGGGTTTGGAGGCACTCCCGACGAGTTTTCCATCGCGGCCGATGCCACTGCGTTTACCGACGACACCACTGCACCCGAGACCACTTACTACTACCGCATCGCGGCAGTCGGAAGTTCGGGGCCTGGACCCTTCACGGGCAATCTCCAAGTGACGACAGGCGTTGCGGGAGCGGGACCGATCGCCGGACTGATAGGGCACTGGAAATTTGATGGCGGATCCGGGACCACCGCGATCGATTCCTCTACCAGCAGCTTTGACGCCGATCAGGGCGCCGCTGCCGGCGCTTGGGTCGCCGGGAAATCCGGCGGGGCCTACAATCTGCCCCGCTTCAAGCTGGACGCTGCCGATTCGGTTGCGGTGAAGAACGGCGGGGGCAGCACCGTGACGCTCTCGCTCTGGATGACAGTAAGCAGCGTTACGAATAATTACCAGGGCATCGCGGGCTTTGAAAACACCGGTAGCGCCAACGATGTCTATTCGCTCAAGATGAACAACGCCGACAAGATCGTCTGGACCATGGATGGGTCGTCATCGTTCGCGTCTGCCGACACGCTGAGCAACTATGCAGCCACAACCGGAGACGGATGGGTGCATGTCGTTGGCGTCTACGAGCAAGGCGTCGGCAGCACCCTCTACGTCAACGGAGTGGTCGCGGGCACAGGGGCTGCGACAGGGACAATCGAAACCGATACCAGTATATTTGGCATCGGCTCCTACCAAGGGGGCAGCGCCTATGCATTCAGTGGTTCCATCGACGACGTGCAACTCTACGACGCGGCCCTCTCGGCGGACGATGTTACGTTCCTATTCGACAATCCTGGCAGCGCACTCCCCGAGCCCGCCCCCACTTACAACGACTGGATCGATGGCTTCGGCCTCGATCCTTCCGACAAGGATTTTGGTGACGACCCGGACGGAGACCGCCTCACCAACGGTCTCGAAGCCTGGTTCGGCACCCATCCCGGACAGTTCAATCCCGGTCTCGCCGACCTCGCCAGCGACGGCACCACCACCTTCAGTCACCCGCAGAATGTGACTCCGCCCAGCGACGTGACCGGCTTCTACGAGTGGTCGCCGGACCTCAGCAATTGGTTTGGCAGTGGTAGCGGACCCGTCGCAGGCTCGACCGTGACGCTGACCCCGGTGACCAACGGCGCGACGACCACGGTCACCGCCACGGCCAGCGAGGCACTATCCCGCATGTTCCTGCGTGTCGGCGTGACCTCCGACTGAAACCGCCATGACTCGCTCTCTCTCCGTTGTGCTCGCGGCCTTCCTATGCTCTGAAGGCGTGCTCGCTCGTGGCGCCGTGCATGAACGGCTGGCGGCGGTTGACAACCAACTCAAGGAGTCGCCGGAGAACCCGTCGCTGCTCCTTCAGCGGACGGGTCTGTTCCACGAGCACGGGGACCACGGGAAGGCCTTGGAGGATCTGCGGGCCGTCGGACCACCCCCCTTTCTCCCCCTCTCCAATCTCCACAACAACGTCCTCAGGGACACCCCGCAAAAAGCAAACTCCTAGCAGTTGACGGGCTTCTATGAATGGTCGCCCGACCTCGCCGCTTGGTATGCCGGCGACGGCGTGGAGGGCCCGGCGGACGGACCCACCGTAACCATCGCCGCCACCACTGTCGGCACCACCACCACCACCACCGCCACTGCCACCGCTAGCGAGGCACTGGACCGCCTCTTCCTGCGCGTCGGAGTGATGCAGAATTGAAAGCGCACGGCTGTGGTCCTGGCGCTGCCCACCGGTGCTTGCGCCGCGTCTTGAGTCCTACCGGCTCTTCTTCTCGATCGGATACTCCCTGGCGAGGGTGCCGATGTGGTGGAGGATGTTGCGGAGTTCCTCCTCGTCGCGTGGGCGCCGTGCCATTTCGTGCATCTTGGCACCGGCCTCATCGTCCGGGTGGGTGCCGCGGATGTCGTTGAGGAATTTCTGGAACTGGGCGGCGAGGTACCAATCGGGCAGGGCCGCGAGCGGGGCGCTCTTGAAGGCCAGTTCGCCGTGCGCGTTGTAGCGGTGGCACTCCATGCAGAGATTGCGGAAGGAGAAGGCGCCTTCCTCGTTGTCGCCCTCGATGGTGGCGTCAACCCCCTTTTCCCCTTGCTCGGATCGCCCCTTCAGGGTATTTCACGTTCTAGGTGAAAAAGCAAATTCCTAGCATTCATTATTCCGACGAATACGTCCTCTACCGTTAAAATGAACCCGATCTATAAAGAGGTTCATGCGGCTCCTGATATCGCTGGGGGTTCTCTGCAGATTGTCGTGGAAGCGACCCAAAAGAATGCGGTTGCGGATGGTGTGCTGCTGGCACACGGCGGCAATGTAACCGGCTACTCGCTGCATGTGGAACAGGGGATTCCGGTTTTTGAAGTAACTCAGAAAAAAGAAATTTTCCGGGTCGCCTGGCCGGTGCCGGTGAAAGGGAAGATGCGCATTGTCGCGGTTCTGGGCGAAAATGAAATGAGTCTTTCTGTGAATGGAGAGCCTAAGGTGTCCGCAACATCTCCGGGACTGTTGCGTGCCCAGCCGAAACTCGGTTTGTCGGTCGGTTATGATGCCCGCAGTAATGCCGGGTCCTACGAAGTTCCCAGTCCTTACAACGGAACGATTCTTTCCACGCGCATCGATGCGGGCGGAACGCCTCCGGCTGTGGCGAAAGTGATGCCGCGCAGTGAAATTGAAGCGGGTCTGGCTTCGCATGATAAAGCGCTCTTCATCAAACAAGGCTGGATACGTGATCCTTATATTATTCCCGGTCCGGACGACTACTACTATTTGACTGGCACTACACCGAATCCTGGCGAACCGCGTGAGCAATCCGATCCCTATAATACCGGTTTGGGCAATGAATCCATCGTCGGTTGGAAGGCGAAGGTATGGCGCAGTAAGGATTTGATTGACTGGGAGCCATTAGGTACACCCTTCACACTGAAAGAAGGTATCTGGTTCGAAAAACGGCATAAGCGTTTTGAAGAAGTTCCGGAAAAACTATGGTTCCTCTGGGCGCCGGAGGTGCATTGGTTGGGCGATCGCTGGGCGCTGACGCACACGAGTCCTTCTCCTGTACGCGGCGCAAACCTTGCGCTGACCGAAGGTGCTGATCTGAAGGGCCCATGGACTCATCCAATGGGGGCTAAAATCGGGCACCGGCACGATCCTTCGCTGTTCGAGGACTTCGATGGTGTCTGGTATCTGCTTTACGGCAACACAGAGGTGGCTCCGTTAAGTAATGATTTCAGTGAATTGACAGCAGACCCGGTACAGATCGATCCATCGGGAAGTCGGATTGCGCCCGATGGGAAAGAGATTTCCGTGATCGGCCATGAAGGCGCCACCATGCGGAAGATCGGCGATAAATATGTACATATAGGTACCGCCTGGTCCACGGATACTGGCCGCAAGGGATCCTACAATCTCTATTATTGCACCGCCGATAAAATCACAGGTCCCTACGGCGAACGTAAGTTTATCGGGCGCTTCCTTGGGCATGGCACGCCGTTTCAGGACAAGCAGGGCCGCTGGTGGTGCACTGCCTTCTACAACGGAAACATTCCGCCGGTTGGGCGCAAGGGCATTGAGACACGTGACCTGAGCGCAACGGCACAGACCATCAATCAACGCGGTACCACCATTGTTCCGCTGGAGGTCAAAGTGCTTGATGGAGGCGAAATCTACATCCGCGCCAAGGACCCGGTCTACGCCAACCCCGGTCCGGATGAAGTCCAGCAATTTGCTAAGTAAACAATTAAAAGAGAAGAGATCAACGCATGAAATCAAACTATCAAAAACTCACAATCATTACCTGCCTTTTGGCCGGAGCGTTTGCCTTTGCCGCGATCGCCCAGGAGTCTCAGGAAATAGCGCCCGACTCAACCGATTCTGAGCAGCCCCTCTCCCCCGAAACCGAAATGGCGATCATGAAGGTCATGAACCTGGAGAACCGTATTCAGACGCTCCAGACGGTTCCGGCAAAGATGACTGATAACGAGTTGGCAGGCCATTTTTCCGGAACATGGATCTGCTTCACGACGATGAGGCTGAATGGTCAGTTGGGTCGAGGAATCATGGAAATAAGACTCAAACAAGACGGGGATGAACTCGTTGGGGAGGGTGGACAGCTCAAACACCCTTTCGATCCCCCCGCGACCATTCGCCCCATTGGCACAAGATCGGCGACGGTGAGCGATTTCGTCGGCCAGTTCAAGAAGGCACGACACAACATGGTCGTAATTGAGCGGCAGAGAGTGGATGGTCCAACGTGGGCTACTTTTACGGCCGTCATGGCTGGTGATGGCCGTACTGCACGTGGCACGCTTGTCAATGCAGGCGGAAACTACGGATTGATGTTCATGGTGAGGCGCGAATTTCTCTCTGACTTCGAGCACCTGTTGACCGAAGAAGGGCGTCAGGCAGAAGCCGCCCGCAGATTGATAGGTATAGAAAAACTCGAGGCCACCCTGGACACCGCGAGTATGGACACAGCCCGAATAGAGTGGTGGAAAACAGACAAGAACAAAGACGGCAAATTGCAGTATTCGGAATTCCCACATCCGGACTGGAAGCGAGCCAATCGAAATGACGATGACGTGGTCGACTGGGCTGAGGAGGTATCGGATCGCGTTCTCAAGAAGTTGGCTCAGGAGGGAGACTTTTTAGCGAAGCATGGCAACGACTCGCAAAAGCAATGGCCGTCGATTTATGCCTGGGGCGTCGCTCACCCCGGTTTCGAACAGATCTTCCACTTTGTCGATTGGGATCGCGATGGAAAGATCACCTGGCGGAATACACGGCCTTTGAGGATCAGTTGGACACTTACAACGATCCCTCCTTCCCGAAAACCAACCAGAAAGGACAAACCCGCGAAGACCTTCGGTCGAAGAAGGGCTCGGGGAAGAAATCAAAAGGCGTCACGAAGACGAAGCCCAACTCGGACCCGCACATTGTGCAAATGGAGGCCGCCTTCAGCGAAGAGAAGCTGGCCAAGTCACGGGAGATGTGGGCCGCTCTCGATAAGAATCACGACAAGCTCTGGCAGTACCGTGAGTTTCCGCATCCAGATTGGAAACGAGCCAATCGCGATGGCGATGACGGCTTGAGCTGGAAAGAAGAATTGGCGGACCAGATGTTCAGGTCGCAGTCGCGCAAGTACCCGAAAAAATACGGCTCGGCTTCACAAAAAGAATGGTCTTCCCGTCAGGCGTGGGAAAAAGACAGACCAGATTTCACAGCACTCTTCCCGTTTATCGACTGGGATCACGACGGCAAGATCAGCGCAGCGGAATACGAAGTGTTCGACGTGCAGATTAAGTCCTACACTGACGGGTCCTATCCCAAAACCAACGAGCAAGGCGAAAGCGGAATGGCGGTCTTCAAAAGATTGGCGGCTGAGGCCCAAAAAAAGACTGCACCAAAAACTGCCCCATCTCGAAAGACGTCGTGGGATTCTCAGGGCGAATGGAACACCGACAAGCCGACAGTGAAGTGGATCTTCCCCTTCATCGACAAGAACCGCGACGGAACGATCGACGCCGATGAATACCAGGCCATTCAGGACTACAAGAAGGAGCACAAAGATTGGATGGATCGGGCTCGCCAGGAACTGGAATTGCCTGAGCAGGAGGACCGGTAGCACTCACCCGCTTGTCTGACGCTGATGGTAACGATTGCTTTTGATGTCTACGGAACCCTGATTGATACACAGGGAGTCGTATCTGAACTTCGGGCGCTCGCTGGAGATCGTGCCGACGTGTTCGCTCAGACCTGGCGTGAGAAGCAGCTGGAATACACCTTTCGCCGGGGCCTGATGCGACTCTATGAGACCTTCGCGGTCTGCACCCGGCAGGCCCTGGATTACACCTGCGCTCACTACGAACTGAGTTTTTCCCCGGAGCAAAAGAACCAGCTTCTTGAAGCCTATAAAACCCTCCCTGCCTTCGACGATGTGGAAGACGGGCTAACGATGTTGCATGGAAAAGGCCATCGTCTCTTTGCCTTTTCCAACGGCACGGCAAGCGCAGTCGACACGGTACTGGTCAATGCAGGAATCCGGGACTTCTTCGATTCGGTCATCAGCGTCGATGATCTCAAAACCTTCAAGCCCAGCCCTGACGTCTATCACCATTTCCTGCAGCAAGCCGAGGCGGAACCCAGTGAAGCCTGGCTCATCTCAAGCAACCCGTTTGACGTCATTGGTGCGGCGAATGTCGGCATGCTGACGGCCTGGCTGCGACGATCTGAAAAGGCCATCTTTGATCCGTGGGGTATTGAGCCTACCCTGACCATTGAAAGCTTGAGCGAACTCTTTGAGAAGATCGATGAATAGGCAGAGGAATAAACGAATGAATAACAAAAGAACCAATTCCTTTGCCCCCATTCCTCTGCCCGAAGCCCTCAGGCTCTTCGTGCTTTGTTTGGCAGCTGGCGGGTGCCTTCCCCTGGTCCGGGCTGAGGAGCCCAAGGGCCCTGGCACAAAAAAAGCTGGCGTATCTCGAAAGGCGACGTGGAGTTCCCAGGAAGAATGGAACCGCGACAAACCCACCGTGGCCTGGGTCTTCCCCTTCATCGACAAGAACAGCGACGGAAAGATCGACGCCGATGAATACCAGGCCATTCAGGAGTATAAGAAGAAACACCGAGATTGGCAGGCTCAGACTCGAAAGGAACTGGGGCTGACCGCACTGCCAAAGCGTTCCAGCGATACAGAGCGCCCCAGCGTGCTGTTTCTGAACATCGACGACTGGAACGATTGGAACGAGGTGCTTCAGGGCCACTCGCAGGCGATCACGCCGAATATCAAGCGACTCGCTGAGCGCGGAGTCGTCTTTTCCAATGCGATCTGTTCCTCACCGACGTGCTTTCCTTCACGCAGCGCCATCTTCACCGGGATTCACCCGGCACGCTCTGGCAACATCGTCAACGACAACGCAATCCACCCTTGGCGTTTCTACGCTCCCGATGCGGTGACCCTACCGAAACACCTTTCCGCCCAGGGCTGGAAGAGCGTCGGCATTGCCAAGAACTTTCACAACGGAGATCGCAGTGAGTTCGACGAATACATCAGCAAGAAGGGCGGGCGACTCAAGCAAGTTCAGGGACGCGGGATCAATTTGAATCCGTCAGGCCGCTGGGGCGTCGCCGCTGTGCCGACCGAACAGATGCCGGACTACATCGCGGTCAGCCACGGCATTGAGAAGCTCAACACCGTCAACGCCCCGCTGTTTCTTTCGCTGGGAATCTATCGCCCACACGTGCCCTGGGTGGTGCCGCAGGAGTATTTCGATCTCTACCCGCTCGATGAGATCCAGTTTCCGGAGCGCCGCGCTGATGATCTCGATGACCTGCCGGAGCGGTTCAAACTCCTGGCTCACCTCGAGGCGAAGTTTGGTCCCGGTTACAACGACATGCTGGCGGAGAAGGGCTATGACAAGCAGTTTGTGCGAGCCTATCTGGCGTGCGTCACGTTTGCCGACGAGCAGGTGGGGCGGATTCTCGATGCGTGGGAGGCCAGCGAGCACTCAAAGAACGGCTACATCGTTCTATGGAGTGATCACGGCTACCATCTGGGCGAAAAAGAAGCCTGGTCCAAAATGAAACCATGGTACGATTCCGCCCACAGCAACTTGATCATTGCGGGTCCCGGAATCCCAACCGGCGAAGTATGCGATAAGGCGGTGTCGCTTCAGGATCTCTACCCGACTTTGGTCGACTTACTGAAGATCTCGTCACCCGCTCAAAAAATCGATGGCAACAGCCTCGTTCCCTTGCTCAAGAAACCGAATGCCGATTGGGACAAGCCCGTGGTGATGTCGAGCGAGGTGGATGGTATCCGCTACGACGTGGTTTTGGATAACGACTACCGCATGACCCGGCTGATTACCGGCGAGACCGAACTATACAAACATGCCGACGATCCCCACGAATTCAACAATCTCGCACCGGCCTCGGAATATGCGCCGGTCATCGCGCGTCTTGCGAAGCATTTGACGTTCCTCTACCCGGAAATCCCGGCGGATGGCTGGATCGAGGCCGAGGCTACGCCGCGCCAAACTTCGTCCGACTATAAACTCCGCGGCAATTGCCATTTCCCGCAACCGCTTCCAGGTGCATCGGGCGATAGGGTGATCTGTGCCGATCTTCATGCCGGGAAGGGTAGTTATATAGATTTTGTAATGGATGTTCAAACGCCCGGAACCTACTCGCTGGGTGCGACGCTCTCGGTGGGCGGATCCTGCACCGTGCTGATTGATGATGTAGTAGACGTCTCCGCTCAGGCTGACACCGGATATCCGATGAAAAAAGTAGGCAAGATTGAGCCTGGCAGTGGCGGCCTCAAAGACGTTTCAATCGGCACTGTCACGTTTGATCAGCCGGGACTCAAACTCATCCGAGTTAAGTCCAACGTTTCGAAGCAGAGTTTGCAAGTTGATCGCATGCAGCTTTACAAGTTTAATGGGGCGGAACAACGTAAACATCTAAAAGAGAAGAGATTGAAATGATTCTACATAAACCTATCTACAGCGCAGTGGTGATTATTGCGTGGATCCTATCGTTGGGGGGAGCCTCCGCACATGCCGAGTCGCCTAATATCATTCTGATTTTGACGGATGACCAGGGGTGGAGTCAGCTTTCCGAACCCATGGACCCCACGGTGCCAAACGCTTCTTCGGATTATTTGGAAACACCGAATATGGACCGTTTTGCCAACGGAGGTATTCGTTTTACAAGTGGCTATTCTCCGGCCGCAATCTGCACACCGACGCGGCGTGGAATCCTCTTCGGGACAAGCTCGGTTCGTAGCGGCGGCGAATTTCGCAGTCGTTGGGAACCGAAGAAACACCTTTCACTGCCACAGGCATTGAAAAGGGCTAACCCTGATTATCAGTGCGCCCATTTTGGTAAATGGGGCGAGCTCATGGGAGCCGAGCCCGAGGCTGTCGGTTACGATGCAAGCCACGGATCGACGGGAAACGGTACGGGGGGAATGCCAAACTCGTTGGGCTTTAAGCGCGGGCTTTCCGATTCGCCGACTTATGTCATCGACAATGTAGATCGCAAGCGGACGCCAACGATCACCGATGACGCGGTGGCGTTCATGAAGACCAACCTCAAAAAGGATAAACCCTTCTATGTTCAACTGAGCTACTACGCGGTTCACTTAAGCGCGGTTCTTCGAGAGTCCACACTGAAAAAGTACCAGCAAAAAGGTGAGCCGGACCGCCGCTACAGCCAAGGATGGGCCGGCATGCTGGACGATCTGGATCACGATGTCGGTCGTCTACTGGATGCCGTGGATGAATTGGGCATCGCGGATAATACCTATATCTTTTATCTATCCGATAACGGTGGACGCGGCTCGACGCCCGGGGGCAACAAGGAGAGCAAACCTACAAACTTCCCGCTGACTGGAGCAAAACACACCCTGTATGAAGGAGGTATTCGTGTTCCGTTTCTCGTGCGGGGTCCAGGCGTTCCTGCCGGCGAGTATTGTCACGTCCCCGTAACCGGCTATGACCTGTTGCCCACCTTTTTCGATTTGGCCGGCGGCAAAAAATTGATCTCTGAGGAAATTGACGGGGTCAGCATCAAGCCATTGCTTATCAAGCCGGCGGGCGGAAAACTTTCCCGTCCGGACGATGCACTCTATTTCAATTTCATACTCCCGACAGGCGGCATGTCTTCGATCCGCTCCGGGGATTATAAGCTCATGCTTTTCTGGGACAAAAACGATCAACAGGAGAGTCGTGCACTTTATAACCTGAACGTTGATCCTTTGGAGCAGACATATCTTTCAGGGCAACCCCCTTTTCCTCTTGCTCGGTTCGCCCCTTCAGGGTATTTCACGTTCTAGGTGAAAAAGCAAATTCCTAGCATTTTCATTCATTTGAATGATCACCATATTTATCTTAAAGTGACAACGTTGAATCATATGAGGCCGTGTTCTGCCGAGCAGGGGCTCAGCACTCCCATGGGCGAGACTCCTAACGCTACGAATGATAGCAGAGGGAGATGATCAGGGCGGCGGCGAGGAGGGCGGAGAGCCATTTCCAAAAAAGCAGAGGGTCTCGCTCAATCAGCGGGAGGTTGCGGGCTTCGATGAACTCGGGGTTCGGGTGTTTGAGGTCGTGGAGGAATTCGGAGAGGGTTTGGTAGCGGGATTCGGGGCGTAAGCTGAGGGCTTTTTTCAGGGCTCCGTCCATCCAGTGGGGGGCCATCGGTTGGTGTTTGAAGCTCGGGGTGTATTCCAGCGTGCTGAAGTCGCGGATCGATGTGGCTTTTTCCCATTTTGCGCCGTAGGGCTCTTTGCCGCCTGTGAGCATGTGGTAGGCGAGCATGGCGATGGAAAATTGGTCGGCGCTGGCTTTGGGCTCGATATCGAGTCGGTATTCCGGGGCGCTGAAGTCGACGGTGCCTAAGGCAGATTGGCGTTCGTAGGGGACTTCGATTTCCCGGATGGCGGCGACCCGGCATGAGCCGTAGTCGATGAGTTTTACCTCACCTTTTTCATCGAGCATGATGTTCTCTGGCTTGATGTCCTGATGCAGGGTTTCTTTCCGGTGTAGGGCTCGGACTCCATCGATGACTTGCCCGATGATGCGCACCACTTCCTGGATGTCCGGTTGTTTGGCGTGGTTCTGAATCCAGATCCCGAGGCTTTGGCCTTTGATATGTTCGATCAGGAAATAGAGAAACTGGGGTTCTGGTCGGACGCGCAGGAGTTTAACCAGATGCGGGTGATTAACTCGGCGGCCGATCCATTCCTCCATGAGAAATCGCTCGATGTAAGCTGGGTCGTCTTCAAAGTTCACCGAGGGTGTTTTCATCACCATCTGCTGATCGGTGTCAACATCGCGGACGAGGTAGAGCTGGCTACTTTTGCTGGCGCTGAGCACGCTTTCGACACGGAGTCCGTCGATGGTCATACCGGGGTCGAGATCCGGGGGGAATGGACGGGCTGCTAGGCGGCGGTGGACTTCGTCCTGATCGCCATCGGGTAATTGATCCAGACGGATGATCACGCAGCTAAGATTGTCTGGGCTGTTGTTTTCTAATGCCAGTTGGAGTATTCTGTTGGCCGCTTGGTCAAGATCGTCAGGTTGGGTGGCGTCAATGATCTTGGTGATTTCTTCCGGACTCACATAGTCGTGGATGCCATCGCTGCTGAGGATGTAGGTATCACCGACTTCAAGTTCGGTTTTCGAGTAGTCGACTTTGAGCTCTAGTCCAAGACCCATGGCGCGGGTGAGATAGCAGGTATCCTTGGAAACGCGGGTGGAGTGGTCGTTGGTGAGGGCGTCAAATTCTCCGTTGCGAATACGCCCAATCCTGGTATCGCCGACGTGAAAAATATGGGAGGTGCGGGATTTGAAAACAACGGCGGTAAACGTGGAGACGTAGCCTTTGTGTTCTTCGCGGAACTCGCTGCGGCTCTGGCTGGTGAGCCAGGAGTTGAGAGAGGTGATGATCCGTTGCCCTGAGGTTTTGACCTGCCAGGATTCCGGGGTGCTGTAGTAGTCGGTGAGAAAGCCTTGCACGCACATCTCGGCAGCCTCTAACCCAGCACTGGCTGCGCTGACACCATCGGAGATGACGGCGGCGATGCCTTTGGTTGCTAACAACGAGTCGTCGGGGATACGTATTCCAACGCAGTCTTCGTTGACGGGTTTGGCTCCGGCCTCAGTCGCTTGACCAACGCTGATTTTTAAAGTGTTTGAGAAGTGCACGGAATAAGTCTTATACGTCCTATAGGACTTAGGTTAAGGAGGCGGTCAGCTTAGGCAACCTTCAAAAATACCTCGTCGTTTTCTACTTTGATTGGGTAAATTTGGAGGTCGGGAAGTTCACCTTCGCCGAGGTGTTTGCCGTCTTTGAGGGAGAACGGTTTTTTGTGCAGCGGGCAGGCAACCTTGGGGCCGTGTTCGCTGCTGCCAACGATACCGCGGGAGAGCACCATACGTTGGTTGTAGGGGTTGAGATTTTGCACGGCAAACCATTGCTCGTCTTCGCTGGTGCTTGCGATTCGAAAGATGGCGATTTGTTGCTCGGCGAGTTTAACACAGCTGCCCATGTCTTCGGGGAAGTCGTGAATGGTGCCTACTTTTTTCCAGGATGCGTTCATGTATTAATTACGCCACGTCGATCAGCTCCACAGTACCGTCATCCATAACCTCGGCGGTGTGTCCTGCGGGTTCTTCGAGAAACATGGATGCGGCAAACGAAATGACGCTTGAACCGGCGATGACCATGAAGAATGTGGAGGCATCGACAAAGGAGTAGACCGTCAGAAATACCACGGCCCCGACGTTACCATAGGCACCAGCCATGCCGGCGATCTGGCCAGTCATGCGGCGCTGGACGAGGGGGACCATGGCAAACACCGCACCTTCTCCCGATTGAACGAAGAATGAGCAACACATGGTAGCGAGCACTGCGATGGCGAATGGCCACGTGCCTGAGATCTGACTCATGACCATGTATCCGGCAGCCAATCCTAACATGAATACAAGCATGCTCTTGCGGCGACCGAACTTGTCACTAATGAGTCCTCCAGCAGGGCGAGCTAGCAGGTTCATGAAGGCGAATCCAGATGCCATCAGTCCAGCGGTAACCGGGCTCAGGGAAAATGTTTCCATAAAGAACATCGGGAGCATGGAGACCACGGCGAGTTCTGATCCGAAGGTAACAAAGTAGTTGATGTCGAGAATGGCGACCTGCTTGAACTTGTAGTGGAACATCTCAGGGGTTCCGTTCTTGAGCATGTCCTTATTCACTCGATAAATTTGAGAAGTCTGAAAGGCGTAAAGGGCGACCAGTATGGCGTAGATGGAATAAACAGCCCCCTGACTGAGAAGAGCCACCCCACTAGGAGAGAGTTTCCAGGCCAAGAGCGCCAGGGCCAGATACATAGGGATAGTCATCACCAGCAGGAAGATAAAGTCGCGTTTAGTGCTCACCTCAAGTCCACCGGTTTTCTTTGGCTTGAAATAGGTAGACCCTTTCGGTGTGTCGCGGACTGAACGGTAGTAGATAAATCCGTAGATAAAAACGATAGCAGCGGTGATGAGTAGAGAGTAACGCCATCCTTCTTCGCCTCCAAAGATCAAAGCAAGAGTGGGAAGAGTGAATGCTGCGGCAGCGGAACCGAAATTACCCCAGCCACCGTAGATACCTTCTGCGAGACCTACTTTTTTAGCAGGGAACCATTCGCCGACCATGCGGATGCCTATGACAAAACCGGCACCGATGAAGCCCATCAGGAAACGGGCCAAGGCGAGTTGTTCGTATGTTTGAGCTAGCGCAAAAAATGAGCAAAGCAGCCCCGATGTCACCAGAAGAATGCTGTAGGTAACCCGTGGCCCGAATTTATCGACGAGCATGCCGATGATGATTCTAGCAGGAATGGTGAGAGCTACGTTGAGAAGAAGAAGCGCCTTCCATTGAGCCTTGGATAGGTCAAAGGTCTCCGTGATGGCTGCACCCATTGGAGCGTGGTTAAACCACACCAAAAAAGTGAGGAAAAAGGCTACCCAAGTGAAGTGTAAGGTGCGGATGCTGGGATCCTTGACGGCGAGTATGTTTAGCTTGTCATTGCTCATTCATCAGCAGCAAAAGCAACTGCCGTGCCAGCTTGGATCTCAAGCCGGAATTTATGATTCTTGACGACTTACGTGAACGTCGGGGATTACTGGCCACACATTTTAAAACCTAGCCGGATGGCGACGAGTGATCCGATCACCGAGGCCGCGATATTGAGAATAGCCAGTGCCGGAGAGGCTGAAAATAGCTTCTGGGTATCCAGCGCAAAAGTGGAGAAGGTGGTGAATGCACCGAGCAACCCGGTGACCGCCAGTGGGTGAAGCCAGGCCGGATGTTCATTTCCTCGGGAGGCGATGGATGCGTGTGTGCTCCTCGCTCCTCCATCTCGGATGCGCTCCAGTCGGTCGCCCTTGTCGTATTTCGTAGCTTGATCTAACAACCTCCGCACATCCCTGAGTAAGAAGCAGCAGTCGGGACTCCCACCGCCGCCCGGTGGATCAACTGTCCACATCACGGACACTTCATCGCACCCGCCAATTGCCACTGAAATTCCCGTATCCCGTCAAAGTATATCAATTTAGCCGCAGCGTCTCAAACTGCCGTAACAGCTACCGCGCAGGCCTTGTAGTTCGGCTGGCGGGAGTGGGGATCGAAGGAGGGATGGGTGAGGAGGTTCACCTCCGGGTAGTGCATGGGCAGGAAAACATGACCCGCTTGCACCGTCGTGGCGATGTACGCGCTGGCCCGCATCTCACCGCGCCGTGAACGGATGACCACGCTTGCGTTGCTTTCCAGCCCGAGTGCCCGGGCATCGTCCGGGTGGGTCTCAACGTATGGCTTGGGCGGCGCCATACGCGCGAGCAGCTTTGATTTTCCCGTGCGTGTGAGGGTGTGCCATTGGCTGCTGGTTCCGCGCCCGGTCAGGAGGGTGAACGGGTATTCGGCATCCGTCGGCTCCGGGTTCGGAGAGGGGGCGGTGAACAGGAGCTTGGCCTTCCCGTTCGGGGTGAAAAATTTCCCGTCTTCGAAGAGGCGGCGCTGCGTTGACATTTTGAATTTTTCATGTTGAGTTTTCGATTTTGGGTATGGCCACTGAATGCCCCCTTCCCCATCGAGCTGATCGTAATCTTTGATCCCCGTGATGTCGCATGGCCGGCCGGCGGTGAGATCGCGGAGGATCTTGAAAACCGCTTCGGGATCCGTCCACGCGCCAAACATATCCCCGCAGCCCCAGCGATCCGCGATGAGCCTGAGGATACGGAAATCAGAGAGCGCTAGCCCAGGTGCTTTCTTCACCGCCTTGATCGTTCCGATCCTGCGCTCCGAGTTGATCTGGCAGCCGCTCTTCTCGCCCCAACCGGCGGCAGGAAGGACAAGATCCGCAGCGCGAGCGCTCTCCGTGGAGTGATACATATCCTGCACCACCAGGAAATCGAGTTTCTCGCGCAGCGTGTCGAGGCGGCTCCGGTTGATCCATGAATGGAACGGGTTGGTGGCGACGATCCAGAGCGCCTTGATCTTCCCGGCTTCGACTGCATCGAAGATCTCATCGTAGGCGAGCGATGGTTCCGACGGGATGTTTTCCTCCGGTATCCCGAGACTGGATGCGACCTTCGAGCGGTGCCCGGGATTGGCGAAATCGTGGCCGCCGACAAGCGATGTGGTGTTCGAGAAAAGCCGCGAACCCATTGCGTTGCATTGGCCGGTGATCGAGTTCGGGCCGGTGCCGGGCTTGCCGATGTTACCGGTGATCAGGCAGAGGTTAATAATCGCCTGAGCGACACGGACACCTTCGTAGGACTGGTTCACGCCCATCGTCCACCACCAGGAAACCCGCTTACCCGGTTCGGAGACAGTTGCCGCGAGTTGCTCGATCGCTTCGATGGAGAGGCCGGCATCGGCCGCAACAGAGGCGGGCGTGTAGTCTGTTACGAACTCCGAAAACTCGGAGAAGCCCTCGGTATTTCCAATCGATGTCTCGTCAATGCGGCCGTCCCGAATGATGCAGTGAGCCAGTGCGTAGAGCAGTGGAAGGTCGCCCTTGGGGCGGATGGCGACGTGCTGAGTCGCAACCTGCGCGGTTTCCGTGGAACGGGGATCGATGACGATGATTTCCGGGTTGCGCCGGTTCAGCATGACCCGCTGCCACAGGATGGGATAGGCGATACAGAGATTCGCGCCGATGAGGACGATGACGTCGCTTTCCTCGAAATCCGCGTAGGTGGCGGGCGGCGCGTCGAAGCCGAAGGACTGCTTGTAGGCGGTGACGGCGGTGGCCATGCACTGGCGGGTGTTCGCATCGCAGTGGAGAAATCCCATACCGAACTTGAACAAGCAGCCGAGCAAGGCCATTTCCTCGAAAGGGATCTGGCCGGTGGAGAGAAAGGCGACCGATTCGCGGCCATGGGTTTCCTTGATCGATTTCAGGCGGGTGACGAAGGTATCGAGTGCCGTATCCCAACCGACCGGCTGGAATGTCCCCGATTCATCGCGGAGCAGGGGTGTGGTCGCTCGGTCGGTGGCATCGAGCGGATCGAGGGCTTGCCAGCCTTTCGGGCAGGCCATCCCGAGGTTCACGGGATAACCGGACTGTGGGCTGAGGTTGATCGCGTTGCCGGCCTCATCGAGGTGGATCTTGAGCTGGCAGCCAGTTGCACAAAAACCGCAAATGGAAGTGGTTGTGGAGGCGGGCTTGAGACGCGAAGGGATTTTTCCAAGCCCGAAACGACCCGGCTCCTGGACGAGATCGCGGGTCAGTGGACCGGTGTGCTGTTTGAGGATTTTCTTGAGCATCGTGCGCTAGCCGTGCGGGGGTGAGACTCCGAAGGTGCCTGGCATTTTCGGTGCCTGGACTGATGTAAAAAAGAGCATTCGTTCGAGGATTTCAGAAGCGAGAAGGATGGGAAGAGCTGCCCAAGGCATGACGGCGAGGACGACGACGGAGAGAAGCGCGAGGCAGAAGCGGGAAACCGTCAGCACCCGCAGCGGACCTAGCTGAAGCCGTGCGCTGTGGAGGTCAGGGAACCATGTGGCACCAACATCGCAACGGGGCAAACGGAGGAGGCGGATTTCCGGAATGAGCTTGAGGATAACGACGGTGGCGAAGAGTGCGGTTGCCGGGAAAATCGGATGGATAATGGCGTAAGTCAACACCGCGAAGGAGCAGGCCGTCCCCATAAAGCGAACCACCGTGAGTCGAAAGCGCCAGAGGGAGCGGTGCGTATCGTGGTAAATCATCACGCTGGTGAAGATCGCAAGGAGGCCGATAGGGATGACGGAATGGATCGTGAGAAGAGTGATGAGAGGTAGCAGTTCGGCGGCGAAGGCAGGCAGCGCGATTTGTGGAAACATGGGCAGTAGGCAGAGGCCGCAGAGCACCGGCGGAATCGGAGCGAAGAGTGAGAAGGCGAGGATTTCACGCGACAGCCATGAGGTGCGGAGGCCGAGGAAGAAACGCCAAGCCTTGAGCGGTTGTCCGAGATGAAAGACGGATGCCGCCATACCGGCGAGGAAGATGATCGTTCCCGCGAAGAGAGCTGCGGAGGAAGCACCTGTGTGAACGGATGTAGCGATCATTCCGATGCCCGCTTGCGTCAGCGCAAGCATGAGAACCAGCGGCCAGTGAGTCTGCTGAGGGATGAGCTGATCGCGATCCGCAGCGAAGGCGGATGCCGGTATATCTCTCCCCACATATCGGGTGGTGGGTCTTGTAATATCCGAACTCGGGATAGCAGATGAAAGGGTAGCGCCCGCAACCGGGATGAGGTCCGTCTCAGGCAAGCGGCTCACGTTGACGATACGGATCGCCTCGGTGGGACAAGCTTGGACGCAAGCGGGTGCCTCCCCTTCCGCGAGACGTTGATGGCACATGTCGCATTTCCTAACGATGCCGCGCTTCTTCGAATATTTCGGAACATCATAGGGGCATTTCAGGATGCAGTAGGAACAGCCAATGCATTGGTCGTCGAGGTGGCGGACGATGCCGGTGTCCGCATCCTTCTCATACGCGCCGACTGGGCAGCCGTTCATGCATTCTGGATCCTCACAATGATGGCAGGCAGTGGTGATGGTCTGCTGCCAACCGGGACTGTCCGAACCTCCCGCAAGCGTGCCCGTATCGCGCCACGCCTCGTGCTCGTCGAGGCCGTTGAGGGAATGGCATGCCGAGACACACGCCTTGCAGCCGGTGCAGCGGTCGAGCGAGACCTCGAAGGCGTATTGCTCGTCGGATCCGGGCTTGGTCAGCGGGATGAGTGTGCGGTAGTGATCCGCAAGATCAGGGGTCTCATCATGAATTTCCGCGAAGCGGGCGGCTGGAGTCTGAAGCGTCCCCTGCTCCGCCAGAAGCTGGTCGATCAGCGTCGCGGGAGGCGCAGTCCCCTGCCCCGTTGTCCTGGGCAATGGTTGGGCGAAAATCCTTTGGATGGCGGCGGTCAAGTGGACTTCTGGCTGGGGTTTCTATCAAGCGGGCGCGAGAGCGGATCCCACCGATTCCACCCATTGGTCGAAAGGATCGTCATAGTCCACATCACATTCCATGAGGGGAGCGATGCGACTGGCACCCAGCGCAGCGAGCCGTGTATCGAAGTCCTGCCCGCACTTGCAGAAATCCGGATAGCTGGAGTCGCCGAGTGCGAGAACCGAGTAATTCAGCGCGGGAAACCGCAGGGCATCCTCAGCATGGATCGAGGAATGGATTGCGGCGGCGTTGTCCGGCGGCTCGCCGTCGCCGTAGGTCGAAGTGATGACCAGCAGTCGCTCGGATTTCCCGATGACTTCCGGGGTTAGCTGCTGCATGTCGAGGACGGTCGGAATATGGCCTTTTCCCGAAAGGATCTTGGCCGCCTTTTTCCCGAGTGTCTCGCACGTTCCTGTCTGGGAACCCCAGACGATGGTCACGGGATGACCTGCGGGTGGGGCGACCGCTGCGGGCGTGCTCTCGCCGGACGGGGGTGCAAGGGTGGAGGAGATCCCGTCGAGGAAACCTTTCAGCCACATTCGTTGCGTTCCTGAGAAGGGCGCGTTTTCTGGAAGTGTCAGACTCATAATTTCAGTGGTTCAGCTTGCGAGTTTCCGGATATTCTCCACCGAGTTCCGGTTGGTGAATTGAGTGAAGGTCTCGCCCGTTTCACGACCCGAGAGATAGGCTTTGAGGAGTCGTTCCATCAGCGGGGGGATATCGCTGTAGGCGACGGATTTCCAAACTTCTCGCGCGACGGCTTGGGTGTCATCGACTCCCCCGCCGAGGACGATGTTGTAGCCGTCGACGGATTCGCCGGATTCCGTTTTGACCCGCACCCCCATCATGCCGATGTCGCCGATGTAGTGCTGGGCGCAAGAGTGCTGGCAGCCGGTAAGGTGGATGTTGATGGGGGTGTCGAGCTCCAGGCGCTGGCTCAAGTGTTCACCAAGCGCGACGGCATTGCCCTTGGTATCGGCCGCGGCGTATTTGCAGCCACGGCTACCGGTGCACGCGATGATGCCGCCGGTGATGGAGGAAGGGCGGTAATCGAAACCAGCCGCGATGACGGCAGCCGCGGCCGCGTCGAGATTTTCGGAAGAAATGCCCGGTATGATCAGGTTCTGCCAGACAGTGAGGCGGATCTCTCCGCGCCCGTAGTGATCTGCAATATCGCAGATTTTCTGCACCTTCTCACTGGGCATCGTGCCGACGGGGATGAGAACGCCGAGGTAGTTCAGGCCGTCCGACTGCGGATGAATCCCGAGATGGCCATGCTTGGATTTCGGGATAGCCGGAACGCAATCCTCGAGCGCGAAATGACGCAGCTGGAATGCCAGTTTCTTTCCGGTTTCCTCAAGGGTTTTCGGGATCCCCCATTGATCTACGAGATACTTGAGCCTGGCCTTCTTGCGGTTCGTGCGGTCGCCGTTCTCGACGAAGACGCGGATCAGTGCGGCGGCGACGGGAATGGTTTCCGCCGGGGTGAGCAGGATTCCGCAATCTGTGGCGAACTGCTTGTGCCCGGTGATCCCGCAGAGCTGCATACGGAAATACACGCCCGGCTCAACGCCTTGGTCATTTTCGCCAACTTTAACGGCGTAGAATGCGATGTCGTTGGTATCAGCACAGACCGAAACACGGCCGCCGGAATCGTAGGAGATGTTGAATTTTCGGGGCAGCCCGTAGAGGTCGCGGTTTCTGAGAATGTAATGATGGATCGCGCGGGCGTAGGGCATCACATCGATCAGTTCGTCGGGATCGAAGCCACTGGTGGGGGTGGCGGTGATGTTGCGGATATTGTCCGCGCCGGAGCCCTGGGATGTGAGCCCGATGTCATCGAGTTTCATCAACACATCGGGGCAATCCTTGGGCATAATCTCGCGCACTTGGACATTGGCGCGAGTGGTGAGATCAATCCGACCTGGCCCCCAGTCGGCGGCGATTTCGGCGAGCCCTCGGAACTGCCCGGTAGTGAGCGATCCTCCGGCGATCCTACAGCGCATCATGAAGCTCTCTTGTGTCGGCGTAACAAAGAACAGCCCGTGGAACTTGTAGCGGAAAATGTCGCCGCCCTCAGGGAAGCGATCCGCCACTGCGTTGGCGAGAATCGCATCGTAGCAATCGAGACCGTTCTGCTCATGCTTGATCACTTCCTCCCGGCAGAGATCTTCGACCAGGGTTCCGGAAACCGTTTCCGGCTCGGCGGCGGCCGGCTCGTGCGTAAAGCGGCGGCTCGCGTCCTGACCCAGGAATGGCATCTCGCGGGTTTGTAGGACACCGCTGACGAACCCGGAAAGGTAGTTCACCTGCTCTTCTGAAAAGCCTGAATTTTCTATGGATACCATGGTTTATTGGTGGATATTTGGGTTCAGCAACAGGCGGCCAGTTGCTTGGCGGCTTCCACCTTCGCGCCGCTGAAGCCGAGTTTGAGATAGTCCTTTTCAACGGCGAGCTTCTCGGCATTGACCAAGCCAGTGGCGAGTCCCAGCAAAGCGGGGGTCGCGAGTGCAGCAGAAAAGAGAGAGCGGCGGGAGAAACTGTGCTGTTTGATCATAATTCTCGGTTATCTGTATTCAGTGATAGCTTGAGGGGTGCCAAGTAGTGGAAATCCCCAATAAATCGCGTAATTATTTATTCATCTCATCTATGAGCGGTCATCATCCGCCGCCCGGACAGGCGCAAGCGGCGGCTGGATATCCACTCAAGCAAAAATCAGAACTTGTAGTTGAGCTCGATTGAAAAGCGGGTGGTATCCGAAAGGGTGCCTGCGCCGACGAAGGGATCGCCACGGCTTTCGAAGTAGGCGAATTTCGCGATCGCGGTGAAGTTAATGTCGAATTTTTTAACGAGGACGGAGTCGTATTCCCAGCCGTAGCCGGAGGAGATCTCGTTATCGCCGAAGGCGTGTAGGACGTTGATCCATTTCAGCCCCCAGCACAGCGGCATCGAGTGCGAGACGTAGGTATCAGTGAGGCCGTTGTGTCCGCCACTGGCACGACCGCCGAGAAACGCGTCGGAGAATCCGTTAAAGGCATGGATCGTGGCAAGGGGTGTCTTGAAGCCCGCATCAAGACTCTCGATTCCAACGATCAGGCTTTGTTTCTCGAATAGGGATTTGGTAGCTTTCGCGTGAAAGTAAAAGGCATCGCTGTTTCCGGCGGCACCCGCATCCTCCTGCCATGCGACTTCACCATAAAGATCAAGTCCGGCGAGCTTTCCAGCCGCACTGCCCCCGTAGGTTCTGTTGTCCCAGACTGGGAGATCGGCGAACTCCATGATATACGCATAACCGCCCAGCTTAATCCCTTCGATGCCTGTATATGAAAGGTTCAGGGCGTGCACTTCCGAATCTACGGAGCTGCCCTTGCCCGCCGCATCCGATCCGAAAATCCGGTTCACCTGTTCGATGTAAGCGTAGTTGATCGTTAGTGAATCGATCCACTTTCCGGAGATAAAAATAGCGTCGAAGGTCTGCTCGTTCTGACGCCAACCGACATTACCTATGAATGCGGCGTTGTCGTAGATGATGCGCTGGCGCCCGACCCTTGCGACCGTATTGTAGCCGGAATACTGGAGGTATGCTTGGTTCAGCTCGTTGGTTTCGGGATCCGCTATCAGAGAATTGGACGGATCGAAGGGAGTGACACCGGCCGGACCACCATGGTAGTCATCGCCGATGGCTTGCGAGAATTCACCTTCGACAAGCACGCTGAAGCCATTCCAGTCCATGGTCTGGAGTCCGAGGCGCTCACGGATGGTGAAGGCATTGGACTGATCCTTACCTTCAATATCGGCGAACTCATAGCGCGCACGTATATCGATGAGAGGCTTGATCCAATCACCCTGAGAGGGTAGCAGGGTCATCACAGGCTCGGGGGTGCCTGCACTCAGAATCGGGAATGTGGCCAATAATATCAGTATCGATTGTTTCATGAATTTGTGTTGTTGGAACAGCTCTCCAATGAGCGCGTTCCGAGCCAATCCATCGCAAATGACGCGCACCCAGGATGAATTGGCTTCCTATCCCAAATGACGACTGGCCATGAGGATCGACAACGACGAAACTTATGCTGATTCTGGTTCGCGGATTGCTTAATGGGTCACCTCTCAGCCATCGTCGCCTCCGCCGAAAACCCTCCTCCAGCCATGCCGGAAACCCTCGCCACCAACCTCCCACTGCTAGCGTTTCTGTTTTTCGGCGCGTCCATGCTCTATGCCTCCGTGGGACACGGAGGTGCCTCTGCCTACCTGGCCGTGATGGGCATCATCGGCATGGCTCCGCAGGAAATGAAACCCATCGCTCTCTCCCTAAACATTGCGGTCTCCGCAGTGGCGCTGTTTTCCTTCGTCCGGGCGGGGCACTTCGACCTCGCGCTGTTCCGTCCCCTTGCTTTGGTGTCCATTCCCGCAGCATTTGTCGGCGGCTGGATCCAATCGCCGGAGCCCGTTTTCAAGCTCATCCTCGCGGTAGCCCTGATCGTTGGAGCGTGGAGATTACTCGTGGCTCCCACTGAATGCGGGGAGCTGAAACGAAAACCCGCAATCGGCGTTCTGCTGGCAATCGGTGGAGCCATCGGATTCCTGTCCGGGCTGGTGGGTATCGGCGGTGGCATATTCCTTACTCCGGTGCTTGTCATTTTTCGGATGGCGCCGGCAAAGGTGGCCGCAGCCGTCTCCGCTGCGTTCATCGCGGTGAATTCCATTTCCGGCATCTCAGGCTTCCTGCTGAGAGGCGGCGAGCTACCAGCCGCCATCTGGCCGCTTCTCCCTTGCGTTCTCATCGGAGCTTTGATCGGCTCTCTCTGGGGCAGCGGACGGGCACGCATCCCCGCATTGCGGCGCTCGCTTGCCGCCGTCCTGATTTTCGCGGCCGCAAAATTTCTCATCATCTAATCACTACCATGGATCCTTTCGGAAGACACATCGACTACCTGCGCATCTCCGTCACTGACCGCTGCAACGAGCGCTGCCTCTACTGTATGCCGAAAGGCTACAAGGGCTGGGCCGAACGTGCGGATCATCTCACCGCCGACGAGATCGTCCGCGTCGCCGAGAAATCGACTGATCTAGGTTTCCGTAAATTTCGTCTGACCGGGGGCGAGCCGCTAGTCCGCAAAGACATCGTCGAGATCGCCCGCCGCCTGTGGGAGCTACCCGGCGTACAGACACTCGGGATCTCCACCAACGGGGTGCTGCTGAAAGATCTCGCCATTCCACTCAAGGAAGCAGGGGTTCGTTCGGTAAATATCAGTATCGACGCCCTCGATCCGGATCTCTACCGCAAGCTCACCGGCGGGCGCATCGAAGCGGCGCTCGAAGGCATCGGCGCAGCCGCCAAGGCCGGCTTCGAGGTTGTGAAACTCAATTGCGTGCTGCTGCGCGGCCACAACGAGGACCAGATCGTGCCGCTGGTGAAATTCGGAGCCGCACTCGGGATGCCGGTGCGATTCATCGAGTTGATGCCGCTCGCCCCCGGCGGGCCCATCGATGAGAAAAATTTCCTCTCCGTCGCCGATGCGATGAAACTGCTTTCCGCGCACGATGTATTGGAGCCGGATCCCGGGAAATCCCCGGGTCATGGCCCGGCACGCTACCACCGGTTGCGGAACAGCGGTGCTCTGGTCGGATTCATCGGATCGGTCACCTGCTCGGACTTCTGTGCAGACTGCAACAAGCTGCGGCTTACCTCGGACGGAAAGCTCCGTCCCTGCCTCGGCCGGCATGGCGAGATCGACCTGATGCCCGCGTTGCGTTCACCCACTTCGGCGGCCATCAGCGCAGCCCTCGAAGAGGCGATCGCCAACAAACCCGAGAAGCATTCCTTCGACGAGGATTTCGAAGTTGAGCGCCCAATGACCGCGATCGGCGGCTGAAACCCCATGATCTCGTTTCCCCAAGCCCTGAAAACCCTTCTCGATCGCACGCCAGTGATGCCGGCAGAGCGCATCCGTATCGAGAACGCATCCGGACGCATCCTTCGACAGGATATTTCGGCGGACCGGGATTTCCCGCCATTCGACCGAGTGATGATGGATGGCTATGCGCTGCGTTGTGAGGATATCAAAACCACGCGGGATTTCGTTGTTGTTGCCAGCGCACCGGCTGGTGCACCGGCGGTTGAGCTTCCTGAAAAGAGCGGTTCATGCATCGAGGTAATGACCGGAGCTCCCCTTCCCTGCGGCGCGGATTGCATTGTTCCAGTCGAGGAAACGGAGCCGCAAGCTGATGGCATCCGCATCGCATCCAATTTCGAGGCAGTGCACCGTCGTTTTGTCCACCCGCTTGGTAGTGATGCAAAAATGGGCCGTCCCCTTATCCGCAGCGGCACACTTCTCGGCTCGCGCGAGATCGGCGTTGCTGCTTCCTGCGGTGCCGCTTGGCTGGAGGTTTCGCAGCTTCCGCGAATCGCCGTGATCGCTACGGGAGACGAACTCGTGGCAGTCGACGAGACACCCTCCCCACACCAGATCCGCCAGTCCAACGCCCACTCGATTTCAACGGCACTCAGCCTAGCCGGATATCCGGTAATGACTTCCGGTTGCCTTCGCGACGACGAAACTCCCTCAGGTTCATACCTCCGCAAACGCCTCGAGGAATCCGATTGGATCATTCTAACCGGTGCCGTCTCCAAGGGCGCACGCGACTTCATTCCCGCACTGCTGGAGAACCTTGGCTGCCGGAGCTTGTTCCACGGCGTTGCCCAGCGCCCGGGAAAACCCGCAGGTTGCTGGCTCGGCCCGGCAGGACAGATGATCATGGCGCTGCCTGGAAACCCGGTTTCCGCTCTCACCGGACTGCATGCCTTCGTCCTGCCCGCCCTTGCGGCAACCAGCGGATCGAAACAACAAAAACCACGCCTCGTGCTAGCACAGGAAAAAATCGACGGCCTCCACGGCATGACACGGCATCTACCTATCACCATCGCGACGGACGGAAAAGTCACCCCGTCACCGACCGGGAACAGCGGTGATTTCATCGGCTTGCTCCGCAGCGATGGATTCATCACAATCCCGCCGCGCGGCGAATTTGCCGCAGCGTTCCCCTTCACCCCCTGGATCTAACCCCATGCAAACGCCCGACGAAAAACGATTCACCCACGTCCGCGATGGCATGCCCTCGATGGTGGATGTTTCGGAAAAACCATCCAACAAGCGCACCGCCGTAGCCTCAGTGCGGATCGAACTCGGCGCCGAAATCATCAGCCGTTTCCAGAACAACGATCTCCACGGACCCAAGGGACCGGTGATCCAGACTGCGATCATCGCAGGCACCATGGCAGCGAAAAAAACCGGCGAGCTGATCCCCTTCTGCCACCCGCTTCCGGTCGAGCACTGCCACTTCGATGTCACCCCGGACACCACCGGGATACTGATCCGCTGCGAGGTCGCCACCACCGGCAAGACCGGGGTGGAAATGGAAGCCATGACAGGTGCCTCGGTCGCGGCGCTCACCGTTTACGACATGTGCAAGGCGATGAACAAGGGCATCCGCATCCTCGATCTCCACCTCATTTCCAAAACCGGCGGCAAGTCCGGCGACTATCTCGCGCCATGACAGGATCCGATCACAGACCTCTCATCGGCCTGATCCTCGCCGGGGGACGCAGTTCGCGCATGGGATCCAACAAGGCGGAACTCATCCATCCGGACGGTCGCACCCTCGCCCGGCGCACTTTCGATCTGCTCCAGGAGGCCGGCTGCGAATCGATTGTCATTTCCCTCCGCCACCAACAAGAACCGCCCGCCGGTTTTACCGGAATCGCCAGTCCCGTCATAGCCAGGGACCCGGTAGGTGCCAGCGAGGGTCCCCTGAGCGGCCTTCTTGCTTCGATGCGCCTGCGTCCTGAAGCCGACTGGCTGGTGCTCGCCTGCGATCTGCCGCGGCTCGATGTCACCACACTCAGGAACCTAATTTCATCCAAAAGGCACGATGAGCCATTCCTCTCCTACCGCAGCGAATTCGACGACCTCCCCGAGCCCTTGTGCGCACTATACGGGGAGGGCTCGCTGGATCTGCTGGAGCAGGCATCATCGGAAGGCATCCGTTGTCCGCGCAAGGTTCTCATCCGCGCCGGCTGCAGGTTGCTGGAACCGGTTTCCCCAAAAGCCCTCGACAACGCCAACACCCCGTCCGAATGGGAAGGAGCCATCCAACCATGAGCCAAACCTATCACATCCAATGGTTCGGTCTGCTCTCGGAACGTCGTGGAATTCCTCAGGAAACCATCCAACACGCCGCAATCACGCCGGCCGAACTCTACCGCCAGTTGGCGGAAACCCATCCTCTCGGCCTTGCCATGTCCGACCTACGCGCCGCGGTGAACGATGAGTTCATACCGTGGGATCACCTTCTGAAAGACGGCGACCACATCGCCTTCCTGCCGCCCATGTCGGGCGGATGACCACACCTCCACCATGGCCGCCGAAGTCAGCTTTTCCCTAACAGACCAAACCATCGATTCCACCTCGTTGGCGGAGTCTCTCCGCGATCCTTCCGCAGGAGCCGAGGTCACCTTCGATGGGCGCGTGCGCGATCACAACGACGGCCAAGCCGTAGCCAAACTGGAATACCAGGCCTACCCCGCCCTCGCCGTCCCCACCGGTCAACGTATCCTCGCAGAGGAAGCGGAGCGCTTCGGAATCGTGCGCGCCACCGCCGTCCACCGCACCGGCAGCCTGGAGATCGGCGAGTCCGCCGTATGGGTCGGAGTCGCATCCGCCCATCGCGGCGCGGCATTCGATGCGGCACGCGCGATCATGGAGCGCCTGAAATACGAGCTCCCGATTTGGAAAAAAGAAACCTATCAGGACGGCCACACCGAATGGGTCGGTCCCGACAACACACCCGCCGGAACGGGACGTCCGAAAGACACGAACCCGGAATGGGACGCGGATCTCGTGGAGATCTGGATCTCCCCCGGAAACGATTTCCGCGGACATCATGGCATGCCACGCGGAAACCACGGCATCCAAGGCGTCACGGAAATCGAATGCGTCGCGGGCATGGGACTCAAGGGCGACCGCTATTTCGGCTACAAGCCGGATTTCAAGGGACAAGTGACTTTCATCGATGCCGACGCAGTGGATGCCGTGCGGCGGGAGTGCGGCAAACCTGAGCTATCGTCCTCCGAGTTCAGGCGGAACCTTGTTGTGCGTGGCGCCGACCTCTCCGCCTGGGTCGGGAAACGTTTTCGCTTCCAAGGCATCGAGTTCGAGGGCAGCGAGGAATGCAAACCATGCTACTGGATGGACACGGCGGTTGCTCCCGGAACCGAGAATTTTCTTAAAAAGAACTTCAAAGGCGGCCTGAGGGCACGAATTCTAACGGACGGACGACTGCGGATCTCCGGAGCACCTTGAAGCCATCATTCCTTCGGGTTCAATTGAAAGTGGTGGGCAAATCCTGCGGGTGCGTCATTCCTAGGGGATCGCACGCGCCTCGCGTGCTGTTTCCGGCGCCCCCGCCGGAAACTTGGCCGGAACCTACTGACGACTTGAATCCTTATCTTGATGCCGTCCAATTCGTGAATCCGGGCAGCGAGGGAGAAGCATCACAGCGCAACTTCGGGCTGGGTGGCTGCGAAAGCGCTGCCGGTGCGGGTAATTCCAAAGATTGGATTCCCGCTTCTATTTTGATCCACCAACTCGATGAAGCCCATGGATGCCAAAGCTGTTACGTCAGTTTCGAGAAATCGACCGTCGGAAAACTTTACGGCCTTCTGACAGAAAAGAAATAAGCAAACAGGCTCATGATCAAACACAACCATTCGTCTCGCGCCCAGTTGATCGAAAACTTTCAACACCTCGACCGCTTGTTCCGACAAGGCTTCGCCATCTATGCCAATCGCCCGTCCAACTTGGGACAGAGAATCGATCTTGTCTGCTACGGCGGAGATTGCGCCGGTGATCACATCCATTTTGGTGCCGAGAACAGCAAAATCCTGCTGGAGAAGCGCGGTCAGTTCGCGTTGCAATTCTTCGGAAGCGTATATCCGCTCGCGAAGGCTTTCAAAGTGGTGATGCGATAGCCACACCATGAAATCCTGGAATCGATCCGTCGCCTGCGCCCCACGCTCCTGCTTCCAATTGCAGATTAGGCCGACGAGAGTTGCTAGAATGGTGCTAGCTTCGATCAGCGGCATGAGTTTTCAAGAAAGGTTAGGGTGGTGTTTGTCGCTAGACATGGCTTTCCGAGCGGCGCATCGGTCTCTTTTTTGGAGTGGGAAACTTGTCGTAAAACTCCCCATCCAATTCCCTACCTGCCGCTTTCTTGTTACGCCCGCCCCATTGCTTGAAGAAGAAAGCGACATCGTGTTTGGCACATTGATCCCTTATGGACGTTGCCCACTCTGCTTTCATTGGGCGCGGCTTTGCGCCGCTTTCACCGACCACAATAACCCAATCGATTCCTTTAAGATTCATCTTTGAAAGCGGGCCAATCAAAGGCTCACATGAAAGGAATCGTACAGCAGCAGGGACTTTTCTTAGGTCGTCAATGCGATGAGTCACCCGCTCATCCTCAACACTCACTCCCATCCAGATATTCTGCGTCCATTTGAGCTGGTTGCAGACTTCAGCCAGCCGCTCAGAGCGTTTTGTGAGCACTTGGAATATGAGATGAGGGTTTTCATTCATCACAGTGAAAACCTTTTGGATGAATTCAACCGAAACATCCTTATGAAACAGATCGCTCATTGAGTTCACGAAGACCATCGCCGGTTTCTTCCAACCGTAGGGAATCGCAAGAGCAGCTTCGTGCGTGCGCAATTTAAATGCATCCTTGTACTTCTCGACACCCATCGCCTTCAAGCGGCGGGACATGATTTCTGCGTAGCAAAATTTGCATCCTGCTGAAACCTTGTCGCAACCCGTCGTGGGGTTCCACGTGAGTTCCGTCCATTCGATTGAGCTACTGGCCATGATTTCTTTTGTTGATTATGTGATTTGCAATTCGGAGCGCTATAGGTGCTCCTTTTGGGTTCCCTGAAGCGAAGCAAAGCAAGAAAAGTGGAGCGCCTGAGGAATTTCTCAGGATCATCGGATTTTTGTTTGCTCCTTCGAAGACTGTATTGAGGCGCATGGTGATGAAGTCACTCAGTTTCTCAAAAATTTTCGGCTGTTTCGAGATGCTTTCTGCACCGAACAAATCTGCCTATTGTTTTTCGTAAAAATACTCTGACCATTCGCTACTCCCAAATGTTTCGGTCAGCCTTGCAGCCCATTTAGGTGGAACAATACCACTCCTTGGCAGCATTCGATTGACTGCCATTGCAGGAAAAAGCAGCCACATATCAATCGCTTGAGTCTTGGCAATCGATTCGATCGTATCCCATTTCACATGGAGGGCGAAGGGATCCAGAAACGCTACCGCCCTGCGTGCCTTCCAGTTCTCTTGGGTCAGCGCTTGGAGCAATCCGTTGGCGTCACCCTGCCGGAAGGAAACATCGTCGATTTTTGAGGGAAAGCTCTTAGTAACTTGCTCCTTCAATTTTGCAATGGATGCGGCATCCCGCTCGATAAAAATAAATCGATGGAAAGGGGGGTCAGTGCCAAGCGCTATTAGCGGAGAGCCGTGTCGGTAGCCTTCATCTTCCTTCGATTGTAATTCATCGAATAGCTGCTCATCAGTCTCTTGTGGGACGTCGCGAATACCTGCTCCAGCGAAAGCATCGATGTAGATCCGCTCGAACGATGACCTACTCAATGCATTGGCGTAAGAAGTAAGGTAAGAGCGCAAAGCGTTTAGCTTGTCGTCTGACCAACCGCCACCAAAGTTTTTAGTTACTATCGCCATAAGAAGAAAATAAAGAGTTCACCTGAACACATAAAGCTTCATTTTCAATCAATCTCCAACTCCGGCAGCGCCTTCACGATCCTCACCGTCTCCACGCTCACTTTCGCCACCCGGAGAAAAAGCTCCATGGGATACGCGGGGTTGTTCATGGTTTCGGTTGCCCAGAGGTTGGCGTCGTTGACGATGCCGCTGGCTTTGTCTGTTTTTACGGACTGGCGTTCCATGACCCAATCGAGGGCGGGCTTGCCGTTGACTACGTAATCGTAAGCTTCCAGGGGGATGTTGCGGAGGGTGATGTGGGGGTTGTAGATGACGGTGGTTTTGTCGGGGACGTTCTTGTTGGTCTCCGGGTCTTTCTTCTTCCCGTATTTCATTTTCTCCACGCGGTAGCGGTGACTTTCAGTCGCCGCTTCGAGACTCTTCACCTCCTCCACCACAATATCCGGGTGGACGGCGCTGGTCTCGTAATTCAGGTGCCACTCCGCAAGCTCCCGCCCGGCCTTGGAGAAGGCCATGAAATCCGCGAACTTCTTCACCGCCGGGATACGGGGGAGTTCCTTGGAAAGATTGTCCGCGTAGCGGCTGCGGTATTCCGGCGAGTGCAGCAGGCCGTAAATGTAGTAGAACAGATCCTCCTTCGTGATCCCCGCTCCCGGGTCGCCGTATGCCTTGCGGAAATGCTCCAGCCCAGCGTCCGTGATCGCGTCCCGCCGCGTGTAACCGCCCTCTCCTCCTCCGCTTTTGGAAAATAGTTCCGTATCCGCCACTTCGTCCGTCTTCTCGTAGAGGTAGAGGGGGAAACATTGGCCGTTTTGGATTAGCTGGATGTCTGGCAAAGTATCAGAAGCGATGACTGAAAATCCCCGCTGGGAACCGACACCCGCTACACAAATCAAGATATTTTCACAATCCTCGAATGGGAGAATGTGCGCAATTTGTCCCATCCGGTGGATGAACAAGGGATCAAAGTATAAATGTGATTTAGTAAATGGACGATAATTACCCTTACGGATAAATTTTTCATCCATCAAGGCTCGCTTTCTCTTCTCGAACGAAGATACTAGGCTGCTTGACCATTTAATTTTTCCAGGATCACGGGTCGCCTCGGAAAAATTTATTCCGCTATCCAATTCCCCGTTATAAACGGAAATCATCGAGTCCATATTTTCAACAATAACTTTTTTACAAGAATTATATACCCATGTGTCTCTATTTGAGTTTGCGCCTAGAGTGTAGTTTCCGAAAATAACGTCTTTCGATTTGGATTTCTTATCGCCAAGAATCAAGTAATTTTGAAAATCACCATCTCGTTGATTTAACCAGTCCGAGTAGTCATCGGGCACGATTTCACTGAGATTCTTGCTGTTTATCATTTCGCCTATGGAGAAAAATGACTGAATAATTTGTTTTTTCTCATCGCAGGTATGGTCATCCCCGATGTCATGGAAAAATATTTGACCTTTTGTTTTAGATTCAGGATTCTTCACGAAAAGGCTGATCGCAATACCTGTCATGCTTCCGCCACCAAAAATATTACCTCCCTCTCCAAAAGACCCTTTAGAAAGTATATCCTTCCGAATATCGCCACGCAGATGGAATATGTAGATTGAAGAAAATTCCTCTACCATGCACTTGCGCAGACCGCTGGCAAATCTACGTTCAATCCACGCGCTACCAGTTACAAATGCAGTTATTCCGCATTTACCAATTCGATCACTCGCCCAACGCAGAGCTCTAATGTAAGAATCATATAGGTTTTTTATGGACGATTGGTTCAGATTCGCTGCGTATGTATCCCGAATCCTCCCATCTAGATTCTGATAGGCTACATTCTGATTATTGTCGTTTATGCTTTCCTGCCCAGCCGAATACGGCGGGTTCCCCATGATCACCCTCACGTCCAGTTTCTGGAGGCGCTTTCTCCGTTCCGAGTTGTTGGCGAGGAGGTCGCTGATGAGATCCTTTTCATCCAGGCGGAAGGTATCGGTGAGACAAATGCCTTCGAAGGGTTGGTATTCCCCGCCGACGATGCCGTGATAGACGGCTTCGATATTGATGGCGGCGATGTAGTAGGCGAGCAGGACGATCTCGTTGGCGTGGATTTCCTTTCCGTATTTATGCGGGAGTTGTTCCTTGGTAATGAGGCCGCTCTGGAGCAGGCGGGTGATGAAGGTGCCGGTGCCGGTGAAGGGATCGATGATGTGGACGCCTTCGCTGCCGAGGGTCTGGCCGAATTCCTGTTTCAGAAGGTCGTTTACAGAGTGGATGATGAAGTCCACGACCTCCACGGGGGTATAGACGATTCCCAGCCGCTCTGTCATGCGGGGGAAGGCGTTGCGGAAGAACTTGTCGTATAGCTCGACGACGATTTTCTGTTTCCCCTCGGCGGTGTTGGTGTCCTTCGCCTTGCGGGCGACGCTGGCGTAGAATTTCTCCAGGGTATCCGCTTCCTTTTCCAGTCTATGCTCCTGCAGGACATCGAGGGTGTGCTGCATGGCTTTTGAGACGGGATTGTGGCTGGCGAAGGAGTATTCCTCGAAGAGGGAATCGAAGACGGGCTTTGTAATGAGGTGTTGGGCGAGCATCTCGATGACTTCGGCATCGGTGATGGAGTCGTTGAGATCATCCCGCAGTTCGTTGGCGAAGGCGGTAAAGGCGGCCGCTTCCTTTTTGTTCTCCGGCTTGGAAATGATCTGGGTGATGCGGGAGATGTGGGTATTGGCGATGGCGGCGATGTCCTTTGCCCAATCGTCCCAGTAGTTCCGCGAGCCGCATTTTTTGACGAGCTTTGCGTAGAGAGCGCGTTCGAGATCGGAGACTTGGAACTGGAGTTGCGGCTGAATTTCCTGCGGGGTGCCGCCAGTGGATTCGCCTATGCCGTGCTGGCCTTTCCCGGATGGGTTCTTGTCGCCGCCGGGTTCCTTTTTGGATTTTTTCTTCACCTCGTCGGTGATGGAGACGACTTCCATCTTCCGCTTGTTCTGTCCGTCGAACTCGATTTTGTTGACGAGGGCGTCAAAGGTATCGTCGTGGGAACGGAGAGCCTGGAGCACGTCCCAGACGACCTTGTAGGTCTTGTTGTCATTCAGCGCCTCGTGCGCCTCCATGTCCTCCGGGATGACGACAGGGAGGATGACGTAACCACGCTTTTTCCCCGGAGCATTCCGCATGACGCGGCCTACGGACTGGACGACATCGACCTGGGAATTTCGCGGTGTGAGGAACAGCACGGCATCCAGCGCGGGGACGTCCACACCTTCGGAAAGGCAGCGGACGTTGCTGAGGATGCGGCAGGTGTTCGGCTCTGCCTCGGCTTTGAGCCAATCGAGCTTTTCCTCTTTCTGCCCGGCGTTCATGGAGCCGTCCACGTGATCGGCCTCGCAGACGAGGTCGTTGTCGCTGTCTTCCTGCTGCTGGTAGGCATCGACTACTTTCTGGAACATCCCGGCGATCTGTTTGGAGGAGACTTTGTGGGTTTTCCCCTTCCCTCCCTGCGCCTCGATGACCTGGCAGAAGGCGACGGCGCGACGCATGGGATCCTCGTCGCCGGGCAGGTGCTCGGTGACGCCTTGCTTGGAAAGTGCTTTCCAGCAGCCAATGATTCGGGCGGCGTCGTCGACTTTGAGGGAGTTGTTCTCGTCCTTGAGCAAATCTTGGATGCGGGAGCTGACGTGGGTGCTGTTGATGGCGAGGACGAGGACTTTGTAGTCGGTGAGGAGCTTGAGTTCCACGGCCTCGGAGAAGGTGATGAGGTGGAGTTGCTTCCCGAAGAGCGCCTCGTCATCCATGGAGCAGAGGGTGATGCTATCGCGCTCGGCGGTGGCCTTGGCCGGTGCTCCGTAGATGCGCGGGGTGGCTGTCATGTAGAGCCGTTTCGCGGAATGGATGAACTCCGCATCGTGGATCTTCACGAAGTTGCTTTCCTTCTCATCGTCGAAGGTTGCTCCGGTGGTGCGGTGGGCTTCATCGCAGACGATGAGATCGAAGTCCGCCATGCCGTGGAGGTTCTGAGCCTCGCTGACTGCCTGGATGGAATGGTAGGTGGAGAAGACGACGGACATGTGCTCCGCGTCGTGGCGTTTCCCCATTTCGTAGGCTAGGCGCTTGGCATCCGTGGTGGCGGGATATTGAAGCTCGTGGGCAAGGGTCTCGACGATGTCCTCGTCTTTGCTCTTCTTGCGTTTCTTCCCTACCTCGGCATCCGAGCAAACAGCGAAGGAGCGGAGCGGGAAGGAGCATTGCTGAGTCCACTCGGTGAGGGTCTGGGAAAGCAGGTTCAGGCTGGGGACGAGGAAGAGGACGCGCTTTCCCGGGCCGGCGATTTCCTCGGCGATCTTGAGGGAGGTGAAAGTCTTGCCGGTGCCGCAAGCCATGATGAGCTTGCCACGGTCGGCGGACTTGAGTCCGAGCAGGACATTGGTGCGGGCGGTCTTCTGGTGGCGGGATCGGTCGGCGTTGATGTCGTACTTGGGTTTTAGCGCGGTGGGCTTGGTCGGCGCGTATTCCTCCCAGTCGATCTGGCTGTTTTCGAGATCAAGTAGAGTGATCTTGCTAACGGGTGTAGCCTGCCCCTCAAGGGAATACTCGGCGTTTTCGCTCCAATTGTTCGTCGTGGTGACGATGAGGCGGTAGGTGAACAGGCTTTTCCCGGATTCATTGAAGAAGCTGTCGATGTCCGCTTTCCTGACAGTGTAGTCCTCCGCATAGCATTTGCACTGGATAGCGTGGTATTCATCCGTGCCGGAAACTTTGGCGACGAGGTCGATGCCTTTGTCCTTGGCATTGAAGTCGAACTGAGCTGTGCCGATCTCCTTCGCCCAATCGGAGAACAGCCAGACATCAGAGTAGAGGTTCGCGTATTTCGGTTCGTTGCGGAAGTAGGTGCGGATGAGTTCCTCGAAGTAGGTGCCCTTCTCCCGCTCGGTCTGGGATACGCTGCGGTATGCGGTGAGGATTTTTTGGAGGGGAGTCATTCTTCGGCAAAGACTATGGATGCCAGCCCGGGTGAAAAGGCGAAACAAGAGGGGCTGGATTCTTCTGTAGATTTCCGATGCATTCGCCGCCGCCGATACATGGATCAAATCGGCAGCCCTCCTATGAAGGATTCTAACGGACGACTGCGTGCTTCAAGGAACGGGGAGTCTGCGACTGCCGAATAACCATCCGGAAAAAAATACTGGGCCTGTGCAGGCGCTCGGAGAGATGCCTCTCCCCCCAGGGCGCCCGTTAGGGATTTTTCAAGAGATTGAACCGCCAAGTAAGAAAAGCCCACCAAGTCCAAGAGAACAAAGATCTCAAAAGAGTCTTTTTGGCTGAAGATTTCTGTTCAGAAAGCGTTTGGCTTTGGAAAAACTTGTCGAACTTTTCTTACTTGGCGGTTCAAATCCCATATCCGGATTTAAATCCCATATCCGGTTCTGCTTTCCTTGCCGGGATCTCCCTAGTGTAGGCGCCCTGCACTCTCCTCCCCCTATTTCTTCCTCGCAGCCGTCGTGGAAGCCAATACACTCAGAACAGCGATCATGCCACGACTCACCATCACCAAGACCCCGAAATGCTACGTCGGAGGCGCGTTCATTCGCTCCGAAAGCAACCGCACCTACGAGATCACCGGCAACGGCGGGGAGTTCTTCGCAAACGTCCCGCTCTGCACCCGCAAGGACGTGCGCAACTCGGTCGAGGCCGCCGCAAAGGCAGGCCCGGGCTGGGCGAAACGTTCCGGCTACAACCGCGGGCAAATCCTTTACCGCATGGCGGAGATGCTAGAAGCCCGCTCCGGCGAACTCGTCGATGCGCATTTCCCGTCCGATGCGAGGGAGAAAAAGCAGGCCACAGCAGAGGTTTCTGCAGCCATCGACCGCATCGTCCACTACGCCGGATGGACGGACAAATACGAATCCCTGCTCGGCAGCGTGAACCCGGTTGCATCGCCCCATTTCAATTTCTCCGTGACCGAGCCAATGGGAATCATTGCCGTCGCGGCACCCGAGCAAGCCCCGCTGCTCGGGCTGCTTTCGATGATCCTTCCCATCATCGTCAGCGGAAACGCCGTGGTTGCACTCGCATCTGAGAGCAAGCCCTATCCCGCCATCCTGCTCGGTGAAATGCTCGCCACCAGCGATCTACCTGGAGGCATAATCAATCTACTGACCGGAAGGAATGCCGATATCCTGCCGACATTCGCCACCCACGAGCAGATCCGTGCCGTCTCCGCCTTTGCCACTGCCGATGAACGAAAAACTCTACAGACCGGTGCTGCTGAATCAGTGAAACGCACCAAGCTCATTCCCGCTGAGAAACCATACGACTGGTTTTCTGGAGAAGCCCAAGGCCTGTATCACATCCGCGATTTCGTAGAACTCAAGACCACGTGGCATCCGGTCGGCTGAGCGGATTGCCTGCTCAGCGACTGATGGCAGCTGTCTGCCCGGTGGTCTTGTTTTGGCTTTCCAGGGCAGCCTTCGACTTCCCTTCAGCCCACGTTGCATAGTCTTCCTGGGGAACTACTTCCAAGATTCCGACCATATCACCATGTTTCTGCCCGCAAAGCTGGGCGCAGACGACATAGGTTTCCATCGGTTTCACCGGGGTGAACCACATTGCGATCTCCTTGCCGGGGATCGCATCCTGCTGGATGCGCATTGGCACGATCGCGTAGTTGTGGATCACATCGAGGGTTCCGATATTGAGCACGGCAGGACGCTTTGCCGGCAGCTTGAGGTTGCCGTCGATGAAATCGTCATGGGCATTGGGATCCGTGTAATCGATGCCAAGCTTGTTGCTCGAGGTAATGAGCGCAGAATCGACCCGACCGAATTTTCCGTCGAGACCGGGGTAATGGTAGGTCCATCCGAACTGCCAACCGACGACACGAACGCGGACAGGATCCATTTCCTGGATTTTCTCCCAGCTATCGACGCGTTCCTGCCAGAGCGGGAAGGCGAAACCGAGAAGCAGGACGGCCTCGATGATGATGACCGCCACCTCCATGTGGCTGGAAAGGTGGCTGCGGACGCCATCGTAGGATGCCTTCGGGTTGCGCTTGTGCCAAAATTTGTAGAGGCACACGAAGAAGAACGCGGTCCACCCGACGAAAAGGGCGAGCATGAACCAATGCACCACCAAGATCAGGTGATCAACACTGCCGCCATGTGCGGAATAGTTTTCTGGGAGGCCTAGGAGTTCGGAGAAGGTCATTTGGGTAAAAGCTGAGATACTGAAATGCTGAAAATCTAAAATTGCCTACGGGGAGACGTAATCGTCGCGGAGTTCGGGGTCGAGGTTGGCGTTCTCACGCCGGGCTAGTCGAACCATGAAGAATCCGATCGCAGCGAGAACCGCCAAGATCACGATGAGGAGAAAGAAGATCGAGTAGCCGATGGAGTCACCCGTGGACTCGAAGGAGACGCGGCAGGTGGAGCAGGCTAGCGTTTGGAGGAGATTCATGGAAGGTTCAGAGATGGAGTTTTGCTGCCTTTTTCAGAAAAGCCACCGCATAGAGCGGCATGAGCAGCATACCCACGATGCCTACGACCCCGAATGCAGTCGCCATGGCGGAGGGCTCCGGCGCAAGCACGAACGACCACACCGCCAAGAAGGCACACAGCAGTGTGCATACAGTGATGAAGATTATGTGGAAGCTGCGGAGCGACATGGTGGATTATTTGTAGAAGAGGTAGTCGAAGATCGGGCTGCTTTTCGCGAGCGCAAGCAATCCCGCCATGCAACCGCAGAAAAGTAGGCCGGCTCCGAAAATCCAGTAGATCGCCTTCTTCTCATGGTTAAGGTGCATGAAAATAACCGCCACAAGGGAAGCCTTGGTGGTTGCGATGAGTAGACCGACGACGGCATCCCATTTATCGAAGCCGTGGTGCCCGACATCGAGCCAGTAGAGGAACTCCGGCGGCGAGGCGACCAGCACGGTCAGCACGGTGCCTACCAGCAGGGCGCCGAAGACGGCCAGGTAGGTTTTCTTAGATTTTTGGATTGCTTCAATCGAATCAGCCATTTTCTGAGGTATTTGGAAGGTTGGGAAAATTGGGTTACATCAAGTAGAGGATAGGGAATGCAAAGATCCAGATCAGGTCGACAAAGTGCCAGAACAGGCCGCCGACCTCGACGCGGTTGGCGAGCCACTCCGGATTCTCTAGATACATCTTCCTGCCGAAGACGAGATAGTAGAGCAGCACCAGCGCACCGCCGATGACGTGCAGGCCGTGGAGGCCAGTGATGGTGAAGTAGATTGCGTAGTAGGTGTTCCACGCGGGCGTGAACTTCGCAGCATGGCGGATCTCCTCACGCGGGATAGAAAGCTGATGGAAGGTCTTTTCGCCGCGCGCCTTGTAGTTGGGGCCGAAGAATTCCTCCTTGAATTTCGCCGCACCACTGAGTTCCACTCCCTTGGTTTCCTCTCCGAACTTCGCGAAATCTTTCCAACCGATACGGTAGAGTTCCTTCTCAGTCGGCACGCGGTTCGGCTCATCGGTGAGCTTCCCTTCGCTGTCCTTTTTGAAACCATGCCTATCGTTGAGCTTCTTGCGGAGCGCCTCGATCTCCGTCTGGTGCCAGGCCCAGGCCTCGCGGACGAACGCGTTGTTCTGCATCAGCCAGGAATTTTCGATGGCGGTTTCCGCAGGGATGCCCTTCTCCTCAGCCTTCATCACCAGCCACTGGAAGTCGATGGCATCGGTGTTATGGAAGACCATCGGGCTGGCCTCCAACTCGCCGGCGATCACGGTATCATCGCGGAGGCGCGAGGAGCTTGCGCCCTCCTTGATATCACGGGGCTTGAATAGGAATTCGACCGGAGGATCAACCGTGAACGCTGCGGTGGAAACCTCGGTAAGCATCTTCGGCGCAAGCGCCTCTGCATCGATGTTGACCGTATCAGAATACTCCCAATCGCTCTTTCCGGGGTTCTCCTTTTTCGCAATCACCCACGCATCGCGGAGGGCATCGGTGCGGAGCGCTGCGTTGTGCGCAAGCGCTGCTTGCTGGACTTTGAAAATCTTCTTAAGCAGATCCACCGAGAGTTTCTCACCCGCCTTGGCAATGGTCTCACTCTTTCCACCTTCCTCCGTCACTGCCTTGACGCTCTCCGTAAGCGAAATTTCCGACTTGGCGTGCTCCGCCTCGGCGATCATTTCCTCGACCCATGCCGTATGGTAGCGCTTGACGCTGAAGGTGAGCTTGTCCGCCTTCACGCGGATCATGTTTTCCTCGATGTGGTGACCTTTGCGATCTTCGATATACTCATGGTTCTCATCCATCTCGTATCCAAGGTGACCCTCGACAACCGAGTAATCGTGGAGGCGAACCGCTTGGTGTTTGAACTTCACGCTATATTCGATGCCCTTGAGCACCATGAACAGTGCGGCACAGGCGACAGTGATACCCATGTAGATCTGGAAATGCCTCCATTTACGCATTTTCAGGGCAGCCCATGCGAACACCACCGTCACGGACGAACCAATAAGGACAAACGTGTTGATCAGACCCGGCAGCACCGGCAGAGACCGCTCCGGCCACGGGTAGTCGGCTCCCAAGCGGAGATAAACATAGGCGGAGAAGAAGCCACCGAAGAGCATGACCTCGGAGGCGAGGAACAGCCAGATGGCAATCTTGGAGTTGATCAGGCCCGTGTCCTTACGGGGGGTTACGATATATGGGATTTCCATTTCTAAAAGTTGGGTGTTGTTCGGTATTCAGGTTTCGGAGAAAACCGAACTTCAGTGTTGCTCTTCGGTGCTGGTGACGGCGGGCTTGTTCGCTTGCTCCTCAGTCTTTTTCTTCGGTGCTTCCCATTGCGGGAAATGATCCTTGTCGCAATCCGGGCGGGAATACTCGTAAGGCCCGCGATAGACTGCCACATCATAGGTGAAATTGCCGTGACCCGGAGGGGTCGGGGTGGACCACTCAAGCGTGGTGGCTCCCCATGGGTTGTCGTTTTCGACCTTTTTGCCAATCTTCCAGGAGAGGATCAAGTTGATGATGAAAGGGATCTGGGCGATGGCGAGCGCCCATGCACCCATCGACATGACGATGTTCAGGTCGATGCTTTCTCGAACAATGTTTCCGAAGACGTTGGTGCTGTCGGCAGCCTTCGAGAGGTAGGCGTCGCCGCCGTTGTACCAGCGGCGGTGGAAGCCGGACATTCCCTGGATGAGCATCGGGAAGAAGATGATATTCATGCAGATCAGGCTGGGCCAAAAATGGAAGTGGTTGAGCGTCTTGCTCATGTAGCGGCCGGTGATTTTCGGGTACCAATGGAGAACTCCAGCGAAGAGGCCGAAGAGGATACCCGGCGCGACCACGTAGTGGAAATGCCCGATCACGTAGTAGGTATCGTGGAGATGGAGTCCGACGAGGTTGAAGGCCAACGGAAGGCCGGTGAGGCCGCCGATGCCGAACATCGGGATGAAGGCGCAAGCCCACAGCATGGGCGGGGTGAACCGAATGGAACCGCCCCACAGGGAAATCAGCATCGCGGTGATGATAATCACCGAGGGAATCGAGATCAGCACCGTGGTTGTCTGGAAGAATGTCGATACAGCGGAACCCATTCCCGTCATATACATGTGGTGAGCCCAGACGATGAAGGAGAGAAATCCGAGAATGAGAACGGAATACACCATCGACTTGTAGCCCCACAGTGGCTTGCGGGTATTGACCGGGATAACTTCCGCCACACAGGCGATGGCGGGAAGCAGCAGGACGTAAACCTCCGGGTGACCGAGGAACCAGAAAAGGTGCTGGAACAGCAGCGGTGAGCCACCGCCCGAGAGATCCGCAAGACCATCCGACTGCGTGAAAAGGCCGGAAGGCATGAAGAAGGACGAATGCCCAACCCGGTCCATCAACTGCATGATGCCGGCAGCCTCAAGAGGAGGGAACGCGAGCAGCAGCAGGAAACCGGTGACAAGCATCGCCCAGACGAAGAATGGCAGGCGCATCCAAGTCATTCCGCGGGCTCGGAGGTTGATGATTGTGGTGATGAAATTGACCGATCCCAGCAACGAAGAGGTGATCAGACAGACCAGGCCGATCAGCCATTGTGTCTGTCCGGCCAGCCATTGGTTGACGATCTGACCGTCGGCGAAGCCCGCCAGCGGGGAATAGTTCGTCCAGCCGGATTTCGCGGCTCCGGATTCCATGAAGAACGAGGCGCACATGATGACACCACCGACCAGGTAGACCCAGTAGCTGACCATGTTCAGCTTCGGGAAGGCCATGTCCACCGCACCGATCTGGAGGGGCGTAACGTAGTTTCCGAAGGCACCGAAACCAAGCGGCACAATGCCGAGGAAGACCATGATCGTGCCGTGCATCGCACCGAACATATTGTAGGTATCGCCTGTCACCTTACCGTCCAGCAACCAGCGCGATTTCCATGTGTCGGTAAAAAGGAAGCTCATCCACTCCGGCAGCGGTTGGTGCGGGTAGGCGATGCTCCAGCGCATGACCATCATCAGATAGAAACCGAAGGCAAGGAACAGCATGGCGGTGATTCCATACTGCAGGCCGATGGTCTTGTGATCGGTGGAGAAAACGTATTTCCGGAGCCAGCCGGGATCGTGGTGATGCTCGCCGTGGTCGTCGTGCGAATCGTCGTGACCGGAATGGGATGCTGCGTTGGCGCTCATAGGTGACTGAAATGATAAATTTTAAATTCTAAATCCTAAACGGGATTATTGCGCGGGGGCGAGGCTGATGGGGTTCACCATCGTTTCGGGGGCGATCGGTTCGCCGGGCAGCATGATCATGTGCTTGGCGGCGATCTCCTCGGCGGTGATTGGTTGACCCGCCTTTTCGCGGGCGGCGGAAACATCGAGGGCGTTCTGCGCCATCTCCGGAGAGACGATGTCCCCGCTTGAATTCCCGAATCCGTTGCGGATGTAAGTCATCA